>CAYWDZ010000001.1:0-33433 GCA_964456255.1 uncultured Steroidobacteraceae bacterium
GCTCACATTTCTGCCATGAAACTGCAATAGGCTGGGCGATGACCCAGGGGAGATCATCATGCGTCGAAGCCTGACCCTGATTGTTGGTGCGCTGGTGCTGGCCAGCGCGGTGTGGTTCGCAGCGCGCGCCACCTTCGAACACCGCTACGCCGACGACCATGCCGAGATCGACGATCTGATGGCGCGGTACCTGTTTGCGCTGGACTGGCAGGACCCGGAAATGTATGGCGACCTCTTCACCGAAGACGGCGTGCTGGTCTGGGCCGGTGGCACAGTCAATGGCCGCAAGGCCATCGTGGAGGAGATACGCAATGCGCGCGCGGCCGACGCGCGGACCAACGCGCAGACTCCAGATCTGCGGCCTTTCAAGCGGCGCCACTTCATCAGCAACTTCACGGTGCGCATCAACGGAGACCAGGCCACCGCACGCTCGCTGTGGTTCGAGTTCAACAACGACACGCCCGACCGCAAGCCCTACGTCGGCAGCTACGGGCACCTCGAGGACGAGCTGCGGCGGGTCGACGGACACTGGCTGTTTGCCCACCACAAGATCTACAACGAGCAGCGCGCAAACATGGCCGCGGGCGAGGCCAACCCGGCCTGGTGACGCACTGAACCGGCAACCCGTACAACTGGCGCTGATCGACGCCATCGGACCGTTCTTCCGCGGGCTGGACCAGCGGCGCATCAACTGGTCCAAGATTCCGTTCGGGCACCTGGCCCTCAGCGGGCCTGCGTTCGCGTCGCAGTGGGACCGCATTCTCGAGGACTTCGCAACCCTGACGGGTCGCGTGGCCCGGCTCGGCTACAACGCCATCACCCTCGACGACGTGCCACACCTGGCCGACCACCCCTGGTTCGAGCCCGAGCTGCGCCGGCGCAATGCAGTGCTGCGCGATGAGTTCCGCCAGATGTTCGACCTGGCCCGCGCACAGGGCCTGCGGGTATTCATCACCTGCGACTACCTCACGACTTCGGCTGCAGTGGATGCGCGCCTGCAGGGCGACGCGGCGGCATCACGCGCGTGGTTCCGCGACCTTCTCGACCGGTTCTTCGCCGAGTTCCCCGAAGTCGCCGGCGTCATCCTGCGCATCGGCGAGAGCGACGGCAACGACGTCGTGGACCCGCTGCGCAGCCGTCTTGCTGCGCGCACGGCCAGGGATGTGCGCCAGTTGCTGGATGACATCCTGCCGCTGTTCGAGCAGCGCGGACGGCTGCTGATCTTCCGCACCTGGACGGTCGGGGCACACCTGATCGGCGACCTGATCTGGCACCGCGGCCGCCTGGCGCAGACCTTTGCCGGCATCACCTCGCCCGCGCTCATCGTCTCGATGAAGTACGGCGAGTCGGACTTCTTCCGCTATCTGCCACTGAACCGGCACTTCTTCCGCCTGGAGCTGCCCACCATCGTGGAGTTCCAGGCGCGGCGCGAATACGAAGGGGCCGGCGAGTACCCCTCCTTCGTGGGCTGGGACGTGCAGCAGTACGCGCAGCAACTCACCGGCGCGAAGCACCTGGCCGGATTCTCGGTGTGGTGCCAGACCGGAGGGTGGCACGGCTTCCGGCGTCTCGCTTTCCTGCAGCCCGAAGGCTTCTGGATCGAACTCAACGCACGCGTGATCGCCCGCATCATGCAGCAGGGCGGCAACGTGGAGACCATCGTGGCCGACTTCGTGGGCGAAGCACACGCGGCCGATGCCCTGGAGTTCCTGCGACTTGCCGATACCGCGGTGAAGCAGATCCTCTACATCGAGGACTTCGCGCGGCAGAAGCTGTTCTTCCGCCGCGTGCGCATCCCGCCGCTGCTGCATGTGTTCTGGGACTGCGTGTTCTTCAATGACGCGACGCGCAGGCTGCTCGGGCACCTGGTGCGCGACCCGGAGAACGCCCTGCGCAGCGGCGAGGCGGCGTTCGGGAACTTCCCGCGCATGCTGGAACTGGCGGCACGCCTGGGCTGGCCCGTCGACGATGTGGAGTTCATGCGCGATACGTATGGCATCCTGCTGCTGGCGCGTCGCTACTACTTCGGGCCGGCCGACCCGGAACTGGAACGCCGGATCCTCGAGGCCAAGGCCGCGTACAAGCTGCGCTGGCCGCGCCCACAGCGGCAGCGCTACCGGTTGCGCACCTCATTCGAACCGATGCCGGTCAAGGTCCGCACCATGCGCTGGCTGCTGGCGCTGGTGCTGCGTCGACAGCGCGGTTATCGCCCCGTGCTCGACCACCTGTTCACGCTGCGCGTGCTGTCGTGGATCTACCGGCTGTTCCGCGCCCGGCATGAAGAGGCGCTGCCGAAGCTCGCACGCGAGACGGCGATGGGCGTGGACTCGCTGTTTCGCTAGCGATTCCCCGCGCCGCCCTGGCGCATCGCATCCATGATCCGGGTGGTGATTCCCTCACGCAGGTGCTCGGCCAGCGATTCGGCATAGCGCGGCACGTCCGCTTCGTTCACCGGCAGCATTTCGAGCGTAATGCTGCCCATCTCGTCGGTCGATTGCTGCCCGAACCTGATCCGCCGCGGTGGAATGAACTGATTGGCGGGGTTGCCCTCGGAGTTGTCGTAGGCGATTTCCACATCAACGCGCGTGCCGGCCACCAACCTGACCGGCTTGTCGAAGAAGTAGCGCTCCTGCCAGTTGAAATTCCAGTTCGCGATCGAGAACAGCTCGCGCGTGGCACCGCCCGGCGGCGTGATGGTCATGTGCATGTCCGTGGCCAGGTAGTGCGCGTGTCCGCCGCCGCCCAGCACGTCCACATCCACGGGCAGTGTGTACGAGTCGTGGATCACCGTGCGCGGCGCGCCCGCCGGCAGGTCGATGCCCGCCAGCGCACCGAACAGCGAAGGCAGCTGCAGCTCGATCAGCGTGCGCTTGGGTGCGGACTTCGCGAAGTAGAAGCCGATGGTCGACTGCTCGGTTTCGGCTTTGCCGTCCGGGTGAAAGTGCATCTGCAGCACCAGCGCCGAACCGGCCGGCAACTTGCGCGCTGTGCCTTCCGGCAGGTTCGCGGGCGCCCCGCCAACAGCCCAGCCGCCCAACCCTCCGAACTGTGCCTGCCCGGATGCCCCGCCCGTCAGCAGGGCTCGCAGCGCGCTGGTACCGCCCTGGCCACCGGCCGCGCCCCTGAGCCCACCCTGCCCGGCAAGGAAATTCATTCCGCCGAAACCAGGAGCCGGGTCGCGCGCGTCTTCAGCCAGCGAATTGCCGGTCGTATCAAAGAAGAAGAGCGCGTGGTGCGATGCCTTGCCGGAAGGCCGGAACTCGATGGCGCGCACCCATTTGTCTTCAGTGAGGTTCAGCGGAATGGCGAAGTTGCGGAACAGGTCAGGCCCGTCTTCGGGTATCTGCATCGCATCGGTCATCTTCACCACCAGGTCAGGTTCGCCCAGTTGCCATCCCGGTGTGAATTTCGGCACTGCGGGTTCGCGCGCCGCGTCACCCCGTGGCGTTCCCGCCGCGTACCAGTCGCGCAGTGTCTTGATATCCGCCGCCGAGAGACGGCGATCGTGGCTGAACGCGGCCACGGTCGAGTCCGCATGCCAGGGCGGCATGTAGCGATCCTCGGTGACGCTGGCGATCAGCCGTGCGCGGCGCTTCACATCGTCGTAGCTGAGCAGCGAGAACGGTGTGGCCTCGCCGGGCCGATGACACGGCGCGCAGTTCTTGTACACGATGGGCGCCACATCAGCCGCAAAGGTCGGTGCGGCAGGTGGTGCCTGCGCGGTCAGGGGTGATGCAAACACTGCGACCAGCGCCAGCGGTGCGAACCGGATCAGTTTCATGGGTGTGGGTCTTTTGAGGCTACTCGATGAAACACCCGGTTGCCGGGGTGCGCGGCTTGCGGACCGCTCGGCCCGCTATCAGATCATCCAGCGCGTCGCGCAGATCATGTTCGGTCACCTGCTGACGCGGCCGGCCGAGTTCGGTGTACAGGTTGTCGATGCGACCACGGTAGGCCAGCGTCGCCCCTGGACCGAACAGCGCCACTTCCGGCGTGATGGTCGCGCCGGCGCGCGCCACCAGCGCGTGGGCCGGATCGAGAATGGCCGGCAGGGAATAGCCGAAGTCGGCGCGATGCTTGCGCACGGCGTCGATGGTGTCGTATGCATCGGCATAGACGAGCAGGCACTGCATACCGCGCGTGTCGTACTCGGCACAGATGCGCTTGATCTCCGGCGCGTACTGGTTGGACACCGGGCAGTCGGTACGCACGAAGATGAGGCCGGTCCACTTGCCGTGCGCGGGACTGGCAAGCTTGCCGTGCTGGATGCCATCGATATCGACCAGCGGCTGGTCGACCGGATAGGCGGCGGCAGTGGTCGGCCCCAATGAAGGCTGCGCGTCCATTTGCGCCCCCATGTCGTGACCGGCCTCGTGATCGTGCTGCTTTGCGCATGCACACAAGATCAAGGTCGGCGCCAGCGCCACGAGAACGCCAGGCCGCGCGTACTTCAACCAGAGCTGATGTGCATTCGCCATGGCAACCTGACCCAGCGGATCGCTACATAACGCAGACAGGGCTTCCGCGGTTGACACAGCATATCAGTCCGCCGCCACCAGCCCCGGACACATCAGGCGCAACACAGCTGCCGCGTCAGCAGGCAGACCGGTGATCCGCACATCGCGCCCCTCGCCCAATACATCCGTGAGCAAGTCCTTGGAAATCGCCGTCCATCCGCCCGGTGTCCGGTAGCTCACCAGCAGTTCGCCCTCCTCCCGATCCTTCAGGAGGCGCGATTCATCCCAGGCTTCGGCCCGGCCCGCTGCGACCAGCGCCTGGTCCGACGAGACCACGTACTGCACCGGCAGATCCGGCGCCAGCGAGCCCTCGCCCAGCCACACCCGCCCGGTGCGCCCGGCGCGGGCGGCCGCCGTGGCGTGACGGTCAAGCGCCTGCACGATGCGCTCGAAGATGTCTTGCGCAAACTGCTGCGGATACTCGTACATCTTCAGCACCTGCGGGTCGATGTGCGGGAGCTTGCGCCAGCCGCTGACCCAGTCGAGCTTCGCCGCGCTGCGGTCGCGCTCGTCAAAGGCATCCTCGAGGCTGAAGCGCACGCCGGTATCGGCCTGCAGGGTCTTGACCGCCATGTGTTCCAGCAGGTTGTTGGAGAACCCGTAGATCACGCCGTAGGGTGAGCAGGAACCGGGTATCGGACTGAATTGCGCGCAGTCCTCGAGCAGTGGCTTTGCAAGACGATCGATCAGCACCGCGTATTCGGTGAATAGCGCCACGTGTCGCCGCCCGGCATGGGTATTCACCGCGGCGCCGTCCTCCACCGTGATGAACAGATGCTCGATCATGCTGTATGGGAAGAGCAGATCGACGCGGTTCACGAACAGGTCCGGATCCGGCGAAATCCCCTGGCAGATGGCGCCAGCCATCTCGAGCCGGCGGTCCGTGTTGCCCTGGCCGACGGCCAGCTCATAGGCCCTGAGCAACGGCACCAGGCTCTGGATCACCATCGAAAAATCCAGCGCATTGGAGCGCCGGCTGCGCAGGATCTGGCTGCGGTCGGTGAGGGTCTCGCCCTTCGACAGGAAGTAATGGCGCAGCTGCGATCGCAGGTGCCCGCCAGCCAGTTGCACACTGGCCTTGTGAATCTGCACCCGGTCCTCTTCCGTGAAACTCCCGGCGATCGACTCGGCCACCTCGAGATAGGGCGCGAGCCCCGCGTTCGCCGGGCTCTGCGCCAGCAGCATCAGCCAGCGTGCATCGCGCAGCAGAATCGGCTGGTCGGCCGGTGAGGATTTCCACAGCTCGTCGAGCACCTGCTGCAATTGTCCGAGCCGCTCACCCGCACTGCCGGTTCCGCGGTCCCAGATGCGCATGCTCAGCAGTTCCAGGCTCTGCAGCACAAACAGGTTGAACAGGGTCTGCGAGTAGCGCGCGCGGCCATTGCGACCCGGCCAGCGCGTCATGCGCCACACCTGGAAGGCGCGCAGCATCATCACCGCCGGATCGACCACGTCGTTGTGCATGCCGGGAATCTCGTTGGGCACGAAACCCTGCGCGCGGTGCACCGCGCGCAACTGCCCCCTGAGGTCCGTCTGTGCGGACGTCAGCGCAGGCAGCCTGAAGAAGCAGTCCTCGATCAGGCGCGACAGATGGCCGCGGTCCTGCTGGTCATGCAGCAGCTTCTGCTGCGCATTGAGCAGTTCCAGAATCCTCTCGACGACCAGATTGCGCTGGGAGAGAAACAACCGGAGAAGCTGGACATGTGCCTCGAATGGCACCTGCTCCGGCCGCTCCTCCGTCACCGGTGGTCCTCTTCGTGCTTGCGCAGGTACTCGGCGTGCGCCAGATCTTTCTCTTTCTTGTTTGCCTTCGACATGCTGCGCGCGACGGCGAGCGCCTTGCCGCGGGTCCTGGTCGTGCTCACGGCCGCCGAGTACGCGAACTGACGCTCGGGATCGGCAGCATTGCACCTGGGGCAATGCGGTGTTTCATCCGGCTTCACCAGCTGTTCGAAGCGGTGGCCGCACTTCCTGCAGTGGTAGTCGTAGATGGGCATGGATCGGGCGCTGGATTCTACCGGACTGGACCCGGGACCCCGTCAGGCCGTGCCAGTCAGCCGCGACAGCCCGTTGCATTGATGAGGCTGCCGGGCCGTCGTCGCGACGACCCGCGTGTCGCGGCGAAATTCAATGATCTCGCCGCGAACCATCCGGACGCGCGTCAGCTGCAGTACAGCGCCCAGAGCTCGGCCATGCGCTGCGTAACCTCGTCGCTGGACTTGGCCGCGCGGAATGCCTTGAGCGCCTCGCCCTTCTGCCCGGCCTTGAGCAATGCCACACCCAGGCTCATCTGCGCATCAGCCGCGTTCTTCAACTTGCCCTTGGCAATGCCCGCCTTCATGGCATTTGCGGCCTCGTTGTACTGTCCGAAGCTGTAATACGCCAGCCCCAGCGTGATGTAGTCATCACCGGTGGCCGCTGCCTTGGCTTGAGCTTCGAGACGCGCCAGCTCCGCCTTCCTCTCGGCGGCCTTGGTCACGGCAGACTTCTGGTAGCGCATGGCGCGATCCCGATCGGCACCGGCCGGGAAGACATTCGCCTTGAGACCGGCATCCAGAACACCCTGCGATTCCGCATACAGGCTGGTTGCCATGGCGGCATCGGAATAGGCCATGAAATCCTGGTATTGCTTCAGGTTTCCCGTTGCCTGCATGAGCCGGTAGAAGTGCAGCTTCTGGCCGAAATCCATGCGCGCGCCCTTGACGTTGTGGATCAGCAGCGCCCACGTGCCCGGATCGGGGTAGTACTTCACGACCTTCTGCAACGTGGCCTCAGCCGCTGCCTTGTCGCCGGCCTTGGCCAGCGAGGACTGCAGCAGGATCAGTTCATTGCGGTCCGGTTTCTTGCCGGCCTTCTCCTTGTCGTTGACCAGGCCACTGAAGAAGTTCACCGCGGCCTTGTAGTCCTTCATCTCGTAGTAGGCCTGACCCACGTACTGGTAAACGTCCGGCCCGGCCTCGCCCGACTTGATCACTTGCTGGCCATACTCGATGGCCTTCTTGTAGTCCGGCACCTTGTAGGCCAGACCGATCAGGTTGCGGTACACGGCTCCGCGCGCGCCCTGCGGCAGGAAGCCCGAAGAGAGCTGGCCTTCCAGTGCCTCCATCTGCCCGGGAATGTCATTCCTGGCAGCGGCGCTTTGCTGCAGGAACTGGTGGGCAGCGTAGAGATCGTCCTTGGTGCTTTGCGAGTTGGCGATCACCGCCTTGGCCTTCGTATCCACCTCGCTGTAACGCTTGGCGTCCATTGCCGCCTTCAACGCCCTGAATGTTTCCGCATTGGCCTGGCTGACCTTGACCGCGGGAGGCTGCGCCTGCGCTGCCGATGCCGTCACGCTGGTCAACGACAACAGCGCTACCGTCAGCGCCGCGACCAATACCGAGTTCGAATCAACCTTTTGCATTGCTTACCCCCTCTATCGCCATGGAATGTTGCTGGTGCTGCCATCCATGTGCTGATCCCACAGATCCTGCCCACATATGTATTCGCCCACCACCACATCGGCCGGCGCGGCGTTATAAACCATTTTTACCGTGATCGGCTCTTTATATACCAGTGGATCGTGTACGGTCACCGAAACATGCAGTTCCCGGCCCGATGGCCCGTCCGGAACAAGGCTGAAGCGCTCCACCAGACGCAGCGCGGGACTGCTGGGTTCCCTGTGTCCCACGTATAGCGGCAAGATGTGTGTGGTCTCTACCACCAGCTCATCGCCCTCCCAGTGCCCATGGGAAACGCCCATGCGGCTCGGCAGCTGGTCACCATATTCCGGCGCCCCCAGGTCGATGCGCCGCACCTGCCCGAACACCTCCATCAGCTGGTAGATGCGCTGCGGCGTAGCGACGATCTCGAAGGCGTATTGCGGGATGGTGGTCATCACATGGGGCAAGGTGTAGGGAGTGCACGAAATATTTTCGTCATCCCGCGTCAGGTCGATGGGCGTGTAGGTCCTGTTCCATTCTTCCTTTGCGGCGGCCATCGCCGGCGTGAAGGGCCGGACAGTGGGCCAGCGGCCGCTGGCCTTCGCATCGGGGAACCACACGCCGGAGAAGTCCGGCCTCACGGGTTCCTGGCTGGCCGTGCCACTGCACGAGGCCAGGCCTGCACCGGCGAGTACGCAGGCCAGCAGCAACGCGGGGCCTTTCATTTCCCGCCTGCCTGCCGGCGCGCCGACTCCACATGCTCCCGCAAGCGGTCGCGCCAGAGCTTCTCCGTCCACTTCGCATCGACGCAGGTCGGGTCGGCAGGCCTGGCATCCGGGGCCCATGAGTAGTAGCGGCGGGTCTTGATGGGCTGCGTGTAGGCCTGCGGATCATGCAGTTCGATGTCGTCGATCAGCACCTTGCCGTGCTCGGCATCTTCGAGGATGCGCAGGCGCTCCGTCACGCGCAGCTCGCCACTGTGCGGCAGGCCGTTCTCGCTGACGATGGCATCCGGTCGCATGCCGATGGTCTCGATGACCAGCGTCTTGCCGTCCCAGTGGCCACTCGACGTGCCGAACCAGGAGGGCTCCACCCTGGATGGCAGTTCGCCATCCAGTGCAATGCGGCGCACCTCGGCATTCGCGAGGTTCGGCTGCACGATCATCAGCAGGCGCTGCGGCGTCTGCACGATCTCCAGTGGATACCCGGTCTGCAGCATGTTGCGCGGCGTACCAAAGGGCATGCAGTAGGTGGTCGGGTCACTGGCCGTGGGATCAAAGCTTTCCATGAACTTGCGGGCTGCGGGGGCGAGCGGCAGGGAATCAGGCCAGGGTTCGGCGCGGCGCGCGTCGGGCAGCCATGTGCCGGCGAAATCGGCTGGCGCACTGGCGACACCTACAGCCCAGGCCAGCAACGGCACCAGGCAGGCCAGCGCGACAGTCCAGGTGGTCCGCATCATTTCTGCAGCGCCGGATCGTGGTTCCACACCTTGCCACTCGCGAACACGATCTTGTTCAGATACATGAATTCGGGGTTCTTGCGATCCGGACTGCCGGTGACGGTTACCGTATCGCCGGGCTTCAGGTCATCCAGCGCCCAGCCGGTGCGCATCATCACCACCCGCGCGATGGTGAAGAACTTGTAGGCGTGCTCCACGCCCTTCGCATCCTTCACTTTCATGTCGATGAACGAGTGCGGATTGGTGAAGCTGAAGTACGTCACCGTGCCGGTGACCGTGGCCGTCTTCGTGAAATCGAAATTCGCCACCGAGTGATGCGCCAGCACCGGAGCGGCGATTCCCAAAGCCACCGAGGCGACAACGGCGAGCAGGCTTCTGCGCATGGACTACCTCGACTTCAGTTCGCGCGAAAAGAACGGCATCAGGTGTTCGATGAAGCGCTGCGGCACGCGATTGGTATGGTCGCCTTCGTACACCTGGAACTCGTGCTTCACCCGCAACCGCGTCAGCGCCGCATCCAGCTGCCGGTTCGTGCCGGCCAGTCCATCCTTGTCACCCACGTCGATCAGGATGGCGCTGAAACTCCGCAGCGCCGGCACATGCTGATCCACCGTGACCAGCGGCGAGTTGGCAATCCACCTGCCCTGCACCAAGGGCTGCGGCTCACCGTTCACGAAGGGCCAGTCGATGTACAGGGGCGGGTTACCGGGGTTCGGCGACCAGGCCGCGGCCTGCGCCAGCGTGGCCCGGGCGAAGGTCGGCGGCGGCCCGGTGAGCGGTCCATCCGATACTTTCGGTGATGGCATCGGTGGCACGGGGCTCTGCGTGGCGGCAATCTGCGCATCCACCGTGGCCTTGCTGGGCGCCTGGTTCAGCAGGCAGCAGGCGCTCATCGCGTAGATGGCGCGGAACACTTCCGGGAATCGCATCGCGATGCGCAAGGTGCCGTAGC
The DNA here is from genome assembly GCA_964456255.1 of uncultured Steroidobacteraceae bacterium. Lineage (GTDB taxonomy): Bacteria > Pseudomonadota > Gammaproteobacteria > Steroidobacterales > Steroidobacteraceae > ZC4RG30. The sequence goes on from CAYWDZ010000001.1 coordinate 10,351, forward strand.
CACCCATCGAATGACCCGCAAGGCCGCGGCTGTCGCGCTTTGCGAGGGTGCGGTAGTGCTGGTCGACGTACGCGACCAGATCGCGCGCAATGAAGCTTTCCCAGTCGCCGGTGACGGGCGAGTTCGAATACATGCTGCCGTTGTAGATCGTGTAGGCATCGGGCATGACCACGATGGCTTCCTGGGCGCCAGCTGCAATGGCCTTGTCGGCCGCGCCGGGCATGCCGATGGTGTCGGCATAGAACTTCGCATCGGTGGCGTAGCCGTGCAGGAAATAGATCACCGGGTAGCGCTGGCGGGACTTCTCATAGCCCGGCGGCAGGTACACGTACACCGTGCGGTTCGGGTCATCGCCCTCCAGGTTGCCCTGCAGTGATGCGCCCGGGACCTTGATCTCTTCCATCCTGCCCTGCGCCTGGACGGTACCGGCCACTCCGGCGCCCAGCACGCACAGGATCAACAGCAGTGTCACGGACCTGCGGCGCAATGACATGGAACCCCCGGGAATATTGGTCCGGGGAAGGTAATCGCGGCTCCCGGGGATGGCAAGCGCCGGGACCAAGCCTCCTTCTTGCAGACATTGCCAGCGCGCCCTGCCGGGGCGACCATGTACCCGGAATCCAATATGGCAGCAGCCCACAAAGCCCTCCCCGCGCTGGTACTCGCTGCTCTGGCCTGCGGTCTCGCACCAGCTCGTGCGCTGTCGGCGGAGGTTTCCGCCACGCGCTACGCCGAGAATCCGCTGATCACCGTGCGCTCTGATCCATCGCTGGGCGACAACGTGAATGGACCCTCGATCATCAAGGTGCCCTCATGGGTGAAGAATCCGCTGGGCAGGTACTACATGTACTTCGCGCATCATCGCGGCACGTTCATCCGCCTCGCCTATGCCGATTCGCTGCACGGGCCGTGGAAGATCTACAAGCCGGGAGTGCTGGATGTATCGGCCACCGCGCTGTATCGCCCACAGCCCGACCCGCCGTACGAAATCTACGGCGTGTACACACACGTGGCCTCACCCGAGGTGCTGGTCGATGAGCAGAACCAGCGCCTCATCATGTGGGTGCACGGACAGTTCTCCGACGGCAAGCGCTGGCCGGATGATCCGGTGGCCGCGCACACGTGGCTGCGCGAGCACGGCTACAGCCAGGTCACGCAGGTCACCGTGTCGAAGGATGGCCTGCACTTCGAGGCACGGCCCGTCATCAGCAAGGAGCCGTACCTGCGCGTGTTCCAGCATGGCGGCGAGTACTTTGGGCTCGTGCGCCTCGGGCGCCTCGTGCATTCCACCGATCCATTGAAGCCGTTCGAGAATGGCCCTGACCCGTTCCGCGATACACCGTACAGCGGCAAGGTGCGGCATGTGGCGGTGCACGTCGAAGGCGACACGCTGCACATCTTTCTTTCCGTGATCGGCGCAGCGCCCGAAAGCATTCTGCACACCACGATGTCTCTGGCTGGTGACTGGCAGAACTGGAAGGTCGGCCCGTTCGATGAAGTGCTGAAGCCCGAGGCACCCTATGAATGCCCGGACTGGCCGGTGCGCGCTTCCGAGGTGGGCGAGATCTACGGCGCCGCGCGACAGCTGCGCGATCCGGCGCTTCACGTCGAGAAGACGGCCGGCGGCAAGGACAAGCTCACTCTTCTATATACAGTGTGCGGTGAGCAGGGCGTGGCGGCGGCGGATGTGGAGATCGGCGGGTCTCGAGCGCCGCAATGACCCGCGAGCGGGCACTGAATTACAGCCGCATCACCGCCCGCCTTGACACGACGGATCACGAAACTCCAAGCTGCGCGGCAGTTCGCCGGTCCTGCACAACAACAATGAGGAGCGCACCCGTGCTGACAACCAGAAGACAGGTACTGGTCACCATCTCCCAGCTGGCAGCGGCCGCAGGGCTGGCGGCCTGCGGCAAGTCCGCGGACCAGACCGCCGCAAACGCCAGCGGCGCCGATCTGGAACTGCTGGCCAGCGTCACTTACGACATGCTGCCCTACGCTGAACTGTCTCCCGAGTTGTACGTGAAGGTGGCGCAGCAGATCCTGGATCTGCATGACTCCAGCGTACCCGATGGCCTGAAGAAGCTCCGCGATGCCAGCAGGAATGTTCCCTGGAAGGACGTGGCGGAAGCCGAACGCGTATCGATCCTGACTTCGATCCAGGGCAGCCCCTTCTTCGAGGTGTTGCGCGCCAACACGCTGCAGGTCCTGTTTCGCGAGCCGGCCACGTTTGCCGTCGTCGGCTACGGTGGCTCCGCGATGGAGTTCGGCGGATACATCAATCGCGGCTTCAACGACATCAGCTGGCTGCCCGCTTCGAAGAACAACTAGACAGGGGACGCACTCATGGCCGCGAAATTCGATCTGAACGACGACTCGGTGGTGGTGATTGTCGGTTCCGGCGCCGGCGGCGGCGCGCTGGGCAGGGAGCTGACCACCAAGGGCATCAAGGTGGTGTGCCTGGAAGCCGGTCGACGCCTGCAACTCTCGGACATCGAGACCAACGCACCAAAGATGTACGACAAGCTGACCTGGGCGGACCTGCGTTATGGCGAAGGCGATGTTCCCAAACTGAATCCGGTCTGGTCCTGCAAGACCGTGGGCGGCACGACCACGCACTGGACGGCGAACTGCCCGCGCTTTCGCGACTTCGAGTTCAAGTCACTGAGCACCTACGGCCAGCTGGAGAACTGCAATCTGGCCGACTGGCCGATGACGCTCAAGGACATGGAGCCCTGGTACGACCGGGCCGAACAGATGCTCGGCGTGACCGGCACGCATGGTCTGCCGCGCCTGCCGGAGAGCAACAACTACAAGGTCATGGCCGCCGGCGCGCGCAACATCGGCTACAAGGATTTCGACACCTACAACATGGCCATCAATACCGAGGCGCGCGACGGGCGCCCCGGTTGCCTGCAGACCGGGTTCTGCTCCAGCGGCTGCTTCATCAACGCCAAGTGGACCACGCTGTTCAATCACATCCCGCAGGCCGAGGCCACGAACCTGTACGACCTGCGCCCCGAGTGCATGGTGACCCGCGTGCTCACCGACGAGAAGGGCAAGGCCACCGGCGTGCGCTACGTGGACAAGGACGGCAACGAGTACGAGCAGAAGGCCCGCGTGGTCTGTCTGGCCGGCAACGTGGTGGAGACCACCCGCCTGCTGCTGCACTCGAAGACCGACCGGTTCCCCAATGGGCTGGCCAACAGCAGTGACCTGGTTGGCCGCAACTACATGCGCCACGTGATGACGATGATCTTCGGGGTGATGCCGGGCGAGGTGAACTTCTACAAGGGCACGCAGACCGCGGGCGTGATTCGCGATGAGGTGCGCCACGACCCGAAGCGCGGCTTTGCCGGCGGCTATCAGTTCCACACCCTGAGCCTGGGCCCGGACCAGATTGCCGGCATGATGGATCCGAAGGGATGGGGCATGGCCTACGCCGACAAGCTGCGCAAGTACCGCAACCTGGCCGGCGTCATCACCACCGGCGAGGATCCGCCGGAAAAGAACAACCGCATCACGCTGCACCCGACCGAGAAGGACAAGTTCGGAATTCCGGTCGCCGTGGTGAGCTATCGCCACCACCGGAACACGCAGGCCATGATCAAGCATGCGCAGGGCAAGGCCACCGAGCTGTATCGCTCGCTCGGTGCGACCGATGTGTTCTACAACAGCGACTTCGGCGCCACGCACAACATGGGCACGGCGCGCATCGGCAACGATCCGAAGACCAGCGTGTGCAACAAGTGGGGCCAGACCCACGACATCACGAACCTGTTCGTTTCCGACGGCAGCCAGTTCGTGACCTCGGCGTCGGCGAACCCGACGCTGACGATCATTTCACTGGCCCTGCGGCAGGCCGACTACCTGGCGAAGCAGCTGCAGGCTGGCGCGGTATAGCCGTGCCTATCGGGCGTCCCTGACCGCTTCGAGGAACTCGCGCAGCGAACGTGCGGGGCGGCCGGTGATCTCGCGGTAGTCGCTGCTGACGATATCGAACTCGCCCGCCTCGATGGCCTGCATGGTTCCGATCGTGCTGTTCGCCAGCTCGGGGGGCACACCCCAGTTCGTGGTCATGTACGCGGGCCAGTCGGCAGCGGCAACTGCCTCATAGCGCACCGGCTTGCCGAACACCTCGCCCAGCAGCGCCGCGGCCTCATCTCCCGAATACGTGCGCTCCATGGTTTCGGAATAAGTGCGGCCGGCGTGACCTTCGCTGGTGAGCACCTGCGCAGCGGAAATGCCAAGGTCGGCGCGCGCGACATAGGCGAGGCGCGCGGCACCACCGCAGCGGTGCAACACGCCAGTGGCCAGCGTCTGCTGCAGGTCACCGAGCAGCAGGTCTGCATACAGTGCATGGCGCAGGATGGTAAAGCCGAGGCCAGAAGCCTTGATCGCCTGCTCCGTCGGAAAATGCACCATGCGGCTGTGCTCGACCAGCTGCGACCCGGCGTTCAGGAAGCTCGGATAGACCACATGCCGCACGCCTGCGGCGGCGGCTGCTTCCAGCGCATTGAGGTTCTGCCGCAGCCGCACGTCATTGGTGTCGTAGGTGGGGATGAACAGCGCCTTGTCCACGCCCTGCAAGGCCTGCCGCATCAATTCCGGATCGCGAAAGTCGGCATGTCGCACGCTCACTCCGCGCGTGGCGAGCTCGCGGGCAAAGGCGGAATTCACGTCGCGCGTACCCACGGCGAGCGAACCGCCGTGGCCGGCATCCAGCAAGGCGGTGATCACGGCCCGTGCAAACTGCCCATTCGCACCCGAGACGAAGATCATTGAACGGACAGGGATTTCAACCGGCATGGTGGCCTTCGCGGGTCATGTGGATAGGACTGGCCCAAAGATAGCGCGCGCCACGTCTTGCCGACTACTCGCCTTTGCCGATTCTTCGGAATATCCTGCCTTTCCGTTCATGCCCGGTCGTCCACTCAGTGCTTCGTTCTTCACATCTTCTTCAGGAGTAGTTCCATGAACATCAGACGGATTGGTATGGCGGCGCTGCTTTCGGTCACAGCGCTGAACGTGTGGGCAGGTGGTGGCGGTGCCGCGGCCAACGCCAATGCCAAGGCGAACTACGACGTCACGGGAACATGGACGGCCAAGATCGAGGGTGGGCGCGGCCCGGCACAGACCATGGTGTTTGTGCTGAAGCAGGAGGGCGAGAAGGTCACGGGAACCGTTGCGACCAATGGCGGCGCGCCGGTTGAGATCAGCGATGGCAAGGCAGCGCGCTCTGCCGTGCACTTTTCCGTCAAGACAACCATGCCGGCCATGCAGATGCCCGGTCAGCCGGCGAACCCGAATGCCAAGCCCATGGAAATGGTCACCAAGTACACCGGCAAGATCACCGGCAATGACATGGAACTGACGCGGCAGATGCAAATGCCAGGCGGCATGGGCGGCGGCGCTCCCATGGGCGGCGGCGGCATGGGTGGCGGCGGGGGCATGGGCGGCGGTGGCATGGGTGGTGGTGGCGGCATGGGCGGCGGCGCTCCCATGGGTGGCGGCGGCGGCATGGGCGGCGGCGGCATGGGCGGCGGGCGTGGCGGCATGAACGCCCCCTTCACCGCGCACCGCGAGTAGTTCGCCTGCCAGCGCACGAAGAAGCCCCGCTTCGCGCGGGGCTTTTTCATTGAGCAGGCCATTTGCACAGCGCCTCCCGCCATTGGCGCGGAGGCCCTTGTGCTGAGGTGGATGGTGGTGCCTGTCTCCCGCGGCCCGCTCAGTCCTGCCTTGCCGGATCAACGGGACCCGAAGCGGCAAGCTCCTCGCGAAACCTGGTCGCCATGTCCGGCTCGCGCAGCGCTTCGTACTCGGCGACCAGGTCCTCACGAGCCGCGCGCAGGTAGCTGATGGCCGGATTGGTCTGGGTATTGAGGATCTGGTAGCCGGCCAGGGATTCCACCGCGGCTTCGCGCTGCCGCCCGGCACGCAGCAGGGTACGGCCGAGCTTGATGCGGGCGATGCCCGTGTTCACATTGTCTGGCGCGAGGCCTTCCGTGAATCTGGCGACGACATCGCGGAACAGAGCCTCAGCCTGGGCATATTCCTTCTGCTGCATCTGCATGTACGCCACATTGGACAGTGCGATGGCCACCAGGTAGTGACGATCGCCGTACACGTCGCGGTAGATGCCTGCGGCTCGCGCGAAGTGCTTCTCGGCGGCGGCGTAGTGACCCTGTGTCGCCAGCATGTTGCCGAGTTCGTTCACCGTTTCCGCGACGGCAGGGTGCCGCGTGCCAAGAGCCTTTTCCTGGATCGAGATCGCCCGCTGCAGAGCGGTTCCGGCATCTGCGTATTTCTTCTGGTACACGAGTGCCCGCCCCAGCGCCGTGAGGTGGTCAGCTGCCTGGAGACTTTCGGTTCCGTACCAGCCCTCGACAATCTGCAGCGCCTGCCGGCCCAGTTGCTCCGCCTCCACGTAATAGCCCAGATCCTGCTGAATCGCGGCAAGAGTGCCCAGGTCCGCCGCGACCAGTGGATGCGATGCGCCAAGCTGGCTGCGGTGCAGTGCCAGCACGCGCTGGTACAGGTCACGGCTGGCCGCATAGTGACCCGCCGAGTAATGCGCATCACCCAGCTCCGACAGCGCCGCAGCGCGGTCGGTCGGCGCTACTCCATCGCGAGCCTGGAGCAATGCAACCTCGGACAGCAGGGCTATGGCCTGGTCGTGCGCGCCACGCTCGCGCAGCACCCTGCCCAGTGCCAGGCTCGCCGCGATGGTCTGTGGGTGCTGAACGGGCAAGACTCCTGCAGTGAGCTCCACGCCCCGCCGCACCAGCTGCTCGGCCTCGTCGAGGCGTGCCTGGTCGAGACGCAGCAGACCCGTCGCCACCAGGGTCTCTGCCACCTGCGGGCTATCAGCGCCGTACAGGCTGGTGCGCAGCTGCAGGGTCTTCTGCAGCAGCGAATCGGCGCTTTCCAGCTGTCGCAGCTTCTCGTAGATGCCCGCCAGGTTCTGCATCAACTCGGCCTGCACGGCGGGGTCCGTGGTCAGCGCTTCGGCTTCGCGCGCGCCACGATCCAGCACGTCGATCACCTTCAGATTGCTCGCGGGGCCGGCCAGCGGCTCGCCACCCTGAAACAGACTGGTCATGAGCTGCTGCACGCGCTGCGTGCGCGCAGCCTCCAGCAGGGCGACATCGCGAGCCCTGGCGAGCCGCACCGTGAACACCACGCTCAAGCCCAGTATCAATACAGCGGCGGCGGCCGCCACCGACGCCATCTGCCAGTGCCGGCGCAGGAACTTGCCCGCGCGATACCGGAAGCCATCGGGCCGGGCGTCGAGCGGCTCCAGGCGCAGATAGTGATCGAGATCGCGCAGCAGGGCTTCCACCGAGCTGTAGCGCCGCTCGGGATCCGGATGCATCGCCGTCATGCAGAGCACGTCCAGATCTGCCCATTCCGTACGACCGGCGATTGTCCGGCCTTCCTGCCGCGCCACCGACGAGGGTCGCTGTGGAACGCGGGCCGCAGCCTGTGGATTCTCGAGCACGGGCATGCCTCTGGTGCTGAAAGGCAGGCAGCCTGCGACGAGCTCGTAGGCCACGACGCCCAGCGAATAGACATCCGTATGCACACCGATCTTCCCGCCATGCAACTGCTCGGGTGCGGCGTAGGCTGGTGTCATCACGCGAAACACCGTGCGCGTACCCGTCGCTTGTTCCAGCCCGTCAAGTTGCTTGGCGATGCCGAAATCCAGCAGTTTCACGCTGCCATCGGCCTTGACCAGGATGTTCGAGGGCTTGATGTCCCGATGTATCACCGCGTGGGCGTGCGAAAAGCGCACTGCCTCGCACGCCTGCCGGAACAGCTGCAGCCGCCGCTCGATGGAGCAGGCGTGCCGGCGACAGTAATCCGTCAATGGTTCGCCTTCGATGTATTCCATCGCAAACCAGGGCGTACCGTCGGGCAGTGAGCCGGCGTCATAAAGCCTGGCAATGCAGGGATGATTCAGTTGTGCCAGCACGCGCTGTTCCAGGGCGAAGCGGTCGCGTCGCGCCGGCGAGAGCCAGGCATCGCGCAGCACCTTGATGGCTGCGCGGCTGCCCAGATCATCACGCCGCGCGAGGCACACCACTCCCATCCCGCCTTCCCCGAGAATCCGCTCCACGATGTAGGGACCGAATGCGGCGCCGGGCGGCAGCCGCGGATTCAACATGGTGTCGGCGATGCGGCCGACGTCCTGGTCGAGCAGCGATGCGCCCGCGCGATCCTCACGCAACATGGCCAGCACCTCCTCAACCAGCGAAGCGTCATCCTGGTGCAGCGCCTCCAGGAAACGGCGCTGCTCCCCGGCGTCCGGCAGCGCCAGCGCCCGCTGGAAGAGTTCCTCGAGCAGCTGCCAGCGTTGCGCGTCCATGGCTAGCGTGCGGAACGCATGGCTTGCGCGAGCCAGGCCCTGGCCACGCGCCAGTCACGCATCAGCGTGGCCTCGGAGACGCCCAGCACCGCAGCAGTTTCCGTCACGTCGAGCCCCCCGAAGAACCGGCACTCGATCATGCGCGCCTGGCGGGGCGAACTGCGCGCCAGTTCATCAAGCGCCGCATCCAGTGCGAGTACGGATTCCTCCGTGACCTCGCCCTCATGCAGGGCTTCGTCGAAGGTCACGATGCTGCGGTCTGCACCGCGCTTCACGGCCGCCCGGCGGCGTGCCGCCTCCACCAGCAGCTGGCGCATGGCTCGCGCAGCGGTGTGTTTGAAATGCAGCGGTGATTCGAAATGCAGGCCCGGCGACTTCGAAAGCTTCAGCCAGGCCTCGTTGACCAGCACGGTGGGGGTGAGCGACAGCGCGGATTCATTTCGCCGCACCCTCTGCGCGAGCCGCCGCAGTTCCTCGTAAGTGGCGCTGAACAGCTCGTCGAGCGAGCGGTGGTCCAGCCCCGCGGAAATTTCGGTCTGCATGACAGTTTTCGACCCGCCGCTGCGCAATTAGAGGGGAGAGAAGCCGCAATGCCGACTGTAGCAGCGGCGACGGAGCCATGGCATGACCAAACGCGGGCGAATCCTGCGCGATCCCAGTCTCGGCCCAGGCCTCGTGATGGTCGACGGCCAGCAGTATCGCTTCGCGCTGGAGCGGATCTGGAAATCCGAGGTTCTCCCGAGGCCAGGTCTCGCAGTGGAAGTGGATTTCGACTCCCGGGGCGAGGTCAGTGCCATCTCGGCAGTGCCCGAGCACCGTGCCGAGGTGCTGCGATGGCTGGCCGTTGCTGCGCTGTCGATCGGGTGGTTTGCCCTGGGCATCGCGCGGGTCGATGGCGGGATCCTCGGTTCCCGCCAGCTCACCTTCTGGGAACTGCTGGCCTACGTGGGAGGCGCATCGGCAGGCGGACTATTGCGCGCCCTGGCAATCCTGTGCCTGGCAGGGTCGCTGCTGCCGCACTTCTGGGCGGATGCGCGGGCGCATCTCGCGGATTTTCTGCCGCTGGCCTTCATGGCCCTGGTCGCTGTGCTGGCCGCCGGACCGGCGATCGCTGAGCACATCCTGCTGCGAACTTCCCCCGCCCTGGGCGCACTGCCCGCGGCGCTGGCCGGACTGTACCTCGCGGCCGCTGGTGCGCGAGGCATGCGTTCGGGCCCTTCTGTGTGACGGACAGGTTCAATACAACAACGAGGAGTGTTTCCATGCCCAAGTCTTCCGAATATGAAAAGCGCCGCGAAGGGGATATCACGGTGTTCACGGTAACCCCGGCGGAGTCGCCAAAGTTCTGGTTCATGGTGATCTTTGGCGCCGTGCTCATCCTGGGCGGGCTCGCCGCGATTGCCAGTGGCGGCGTGCCGTTCCTGCTCATGGGCGGCTTTGCATTCTGGTACGGCTGGTTCCGCGATCAGCGGCCCAAGGAGCATCGCAAGCCCTCGACGTTTCGCGTCAGTGCCGATACCGTTGAAGTGGACGGCCGAACCATCCGCAAGGATGACATCCACCGCTTCATCCTGCGCAATGGCATCACGGACAAGGAGCTGGGAATCGAGCAGTACAACCTGAGTACTGCGCAGGCCACGGGCCTTGCGCGGCGTGCGCAGCTCGCGCAGATCTGCAATTCGCTTACCCTGGAATCGGGTGGTCGTGCCACGCATCTTGCCGGTGGCATGAACGAGGTGACGGCCTACGGCCTGCTGCGCGATGTGGGTGACGTGCTCGGATTCAAGGAGACCCGCTACTAGGCGTTCCAGGCGATGCAACGCTTCACCCGTTGGTGCCCCGCAGGCCTCCTGACCGCACTGGCCCTTGGTGCGGCGGCGGCTGGGCGGCCGCAGTGGCCGGCAGCCGTCGCGGAGGAACTGGGAAGCTACCTGGTGACCTGCCGCGACGCGGGTGGCACCCCCGATTCGCGACAGGCGGTCACGGCGCTCGACCTCAACGGCGATGGCGTCAGCGACTACGTGATCGATGTCGGTCAGATCTCCTGCGAAGGTGCATGGAGCATCTTCGGAGATCGGGAGAAGCCCGTAAGTGTGTTCGTGGGAAGCGCGACCGGTGACGCCATGTTGGCGTTCTCGGACAGCGCATACGGCTCCAGGGTGGAGCAGAACCGGGCCACCGGAAAGCTATGGCTCACGGTGGCCGGTGGCCGATGCGGACTGGCTCCGGCACGGGACTTCGCCAGCGAAGGATTCTGCGAACGCGCCCTGGTGTGGGATGGAAACCTGCGCAGATTCAACTATGCCGACCTGTCTGCGGCGCGCCAGATCAAATAGCCCCTGTGCGGAGCCATTGCCCCGGTTCATGGACCTGCACAGATTCCCCGGCGTGGCGAATGCGCAGATCGAAGACGTGCTGCCCAAATCAATCTGACCACCGGGACGAAACGGCAGCGCCATGCGGTACGCTGCGACCCACATGCCCTCCCTCCGACCACGCCTGCGCTGGCTGCTTGCGACCCTCCTGCTGGCATCGCTCGCCACGGTCGTCTATGCCGCGCGTGAATTCCGTATCTACCGCTCGCTCGAAGCGCAGGCGGATCTGGCCCCGCTGCCCGATGACTGGGACCAGCCGGCGGGCTTCGTGGTGGCGCGCCTGATGTATCCGGGGGATCTGGGCGACCTGTTCGGCTCGGGGGGCAGGTCGCGCTTCGGCGCCAGCGGCAACTGGCGCGAGGGCGGCACGGCCTGGGCCGTCGACTATCCGCGCGGCGATCGCTACTTCGCGCGCATCCTGCGCCGCCTCACCACCATCGACGTGCGCTCGGTGGAGCAACCCGTGAACCTGGACGATGGCGACGACGTGTACGACTGGCCCTACCTGATCGTGGGCCTGCCCGGCTTCTGGGAACTGACCGACGCGCAGGTGAAGAAGCTGCGCGAGTACCTGCTGCGCGGCGGCTTCCTGCTGGCCGACAGCTTCTTCGGCAGCGACGAGTGGGAAGGGTTCGAGTACTACATGCGCAAGGTGTTTCCGGACCGCGACTGGGTCGAACTGCCCGCCAGCCATCCACTGTTCCACTCGGCGTACGACCTGACCAACACCGGCCAGGTGCCCAACTGGAATGCCATGAACCGCGGCGGCTACCGCAAGGACGGCGCCGTGCCGCACTGGCGCGCCATTCTCGACGACCACCAGCGGGTGATGGTGGCCATCGCGTTCAACAACGACCTCGGCGATTCCTACCAGTGGGCCGACGATCCGGACTATCCGGCCGAGGGCGCGCAGCTCGGCCTGCGCATGGGCGTGAACTTCGCGGTGTATGCGTTGACGCATTGAGCGCCGCTCGGCAGGCAATCAGCGCGCCGGAGAAATCCCCAACCGTGTCGCCAGCGCGAGAATCTCATCGGCCTGCCGGCACGAGGCAGGCTCCGGCGCATCCTCGATCGCATCGGCCATCGCTGCAATCTGCAGCGGTTCGTACTGTGGCTGCAGTGCGTGCGCCTGTGCAAGTGCGGGCCCCAGTTCCTCGGGCCGGTCGATGACCTGGCCGAGCGCGAAATGCGCAAAATCCTCGCGCCCGCGCCAGTCGACACCGTGGGCGTTCACGAAGATGCAGGGGCGCGGAGTCCGCAGGAACTCGTAGACCTGGCTGCTGGCATCGCCGATGTAGACATCCGCCGCCTGCGTGTAGGTCATGTCGATCGAGCGGATGCTGCCACGATCGATCCGGACATTCGTCGCGGCAGAGCGGACGTAGGGCGGGCCCTTCAGCCTCACATGCGGCGCCACGATGAAATTCCAGTCCGCAAGGCGTTCCATCGCGCGCACCAGCGCCTCACCCATGATGGGCCAGCTCGACAGGTCAGGCCGGGCGTGCGGATTGTAAAGGGCGATCGGTCGATCGGATTCGAAGATGCGCTCGGGAGGCCGCACCAGCTCGAACTTGGCATAGCCGGCCACGACAATGTTTGCTTCGCTCCCAAGTCCAGCTGCGATCAGCCGCCGACGGTCCTTCCTGCCACCGACGAGCACCAGGTCGAACTGCCTGATGCGCTTGTCGTCGAGGCGGGTGGCGGCATCGCCGACACCGTGGCGGATGCGGATGAGTGCTGCGCGGAAACGCGGGTCCCGGCGCAGTCGGGCGCTCGTCGACTCGGACACCACCATCATTGCGTAGCGTCGGAAGAGCCATCGGTACAGAAACTGCGCGTACCGGCGCGGCGGGAGGACGAACAGTCCGGCCGTGATGCCGGCCGGCGTCCAGAGTATCCGCAGCCGGCCTTCGGGATCGTAGCGCCGGATGAACCGGATGCCCGCGCGGCTCGGGCACAGGACATCGACCTGAACCCCTTCCCGGCGCGACAGTTCCAGCGCAACCGGAATCCAGTGCAGATGCTGATGCGCCTGGGCCAGCGCCAGAAAGCCGATGCGCAGGCTCACACCCCGCTCTGCCCGGCAAGCCACTGCACACACCGGGCCCGCCAGGCGTGGGGCGGCCCGTCGAAGCGCCGGCACAGCCGCTCGAGCATCGGCAGGTAGTCACCGGCCAGCGCCCGTGCAAACTCGGGGTCAACTGTCTTCACGCCCGCTGCGACGTTGACCGCCCGCGGCAATTCCAGCGGTCGCTGCGCAACGCCCAGGAACTGCAGCAGTCCGGCGATCAGGATTTCGGGCCGATCGCGCAGGTCCTCGAAGAAGCAGTAGTGGATCTGCCCCGCGTCGAACACCGATTCCAGCCGCTCGATGGTGCCGGCGTAATCCGATCGCGCCACGCCGCCCGGCTGGCGCGCCCGTGCAATTGTCGAAGCGATCGTCGCGACGGAGGAATTGCCCTTCTTCGCCGCATTGTGTGCCGCGGACCAGGCGCGATCCACCGGGTCGCGCATGATGTAGATCAGCCTGACGGCGTCATTCATGTCGCGGATGCGACGCAGAACCTCGACCGGAAGCGTCGCGTAGGCGGGCGTGATCTCGCCTGCCACGAGACCACGCGCGCGCGCGTTCCGGAACAGCGAGGCGTACCAGGTGTCGTTGCGGCGCCCGAACCAGTAGCGCAGCTGCCAGCCAGGCTCGGCAGCACGCAGCTTGCGGCCGACGCGCTGCCGCTCATTGGCGTCGGTGATCGTGCGCACGATCCCGGGCTTGTCGAAGTAGTGCAGCTCCTTCACCGGAGTGAGCCAGAGCTCCGGATGCTGGCGCAGCACGCGATGCAGCCAGGTCGTGCCAGCACGCTGCGCACCGATGACGAGGAAGTCGGGCCCTGTGGTTGAACGGGCCGTCACTGCAGCGCCTTTTCGGAAGCGAAGGAAGCGAGCAACTGCGCGCGCCTGGCCTCCAGCCGCGCCAGCATCGCAGACGCGTTGCCGGCGCCGGTGATCTGCGCAACGCGTGCTCCGCAGCGCACGCGCGCGCCGTTCGCATCGGTCACGCGCTTCGCCGGCATGCGCACATCGGTAAGGTCGCGGCCAACGAAGCGGCGCAGATGAGCCAGCTCGGCGTCGTCCTGCATCAGGCGCTCGTACGAAAGCAGGATCGCGGCGCCGCGCGCGTCTTCGATCGCGGCCAGCATGCGCTCGTTGTGTTCACACCAGCGCTTGAGCACCAGCCACTGCACGCGCCAGCGCCACAGCGTGCGCCGGCGATACCCGGGCGGCGGGTGCTGGTGGTAGTGCCGGACCACCCCTGCGGGCCGACGATAGACGCCGACGATCCGCGGCGCCGCCAGCACGCGGCGCCAGACTGGCCAGGTCAGGCAGGCGCGCGGATCCTTGAAGCCCCACTCATTGCCCGCATGCGTGGCGGCGGCGGTCTCGGCCTCGATGCGCGCAACGAGCTGGCGGCCCTGCTCCACGTGCTCCTCACTCGCCAGCGTACCCGCATGGGGTGGCCGGAGCAGGAGGCTTTCGACCTCGTGCGCGGCAAGGATGTCGCTATCGAAAGCAAGCGTGCTCGCCCGCTCCCACTTGTTGCCGGCTTCGTAGTCGGCACTGCTGACCGTCTCGACCATCGGAATGCCCGCCCGGTGGAGCAACTCGGCGACCAGGGTCGTCCCCGACTTGTGCATGCCTAGAACTACGTACGTCATCGCCTTGAGAAGTCTGATGGCGGCCGCCGGAAACCGTCAAGGAAGCAGCAGGTCGAGATAGTTCTGCGCAACCCGCTCCGCGGAGAATGCCGCTGCACGCCCGCGCAGCTGCTCGGGAGTGACTGGCGACGCCAGTGTGCGTTCGAGCGCAGCGGCGAGCGCCACCGGGTCGCCCACGGGAACCAGTTCGCCATGGCGTCCGCCCTCGAGGATCTCGCGCGGGCCACTCGGGCAGTCGGTACTTACCACGGGGCAGCCGCATGCCATGGCCTGGATCAATGTTCCAGGCAGGCCCTCAAAGCGCGATGAAAGCGCGAACACCTGTGCCCGGGCCATCCACGCGAAGGGATTGCGGACGAAGCCCGGCATCGCAAAGTCCGCTGCGAAACCGAGCGTGCGGGCGCGCGCCTCGAGCGCCGCGCGGTCAGGGCCCTCACCCAGCACGACCAGTCGGGCAGGCCGCCGTTGACGCAGGATCGCGAACGCAGCCAACAGGGTTTCGAAGTCCTTCTGCGGACGCAGGCGACCGGCCGCCAGCACAACTGGCGGTCCGCCGGGCTGGAACCAGGAATGCTCAAGCGGTTCGCTGACGCGTTCGAGCAGGCGGTTGGTCACGACCGGGTTGTAGACCGTGACGAGCCGCTCCCGGGGCAACCCGGTCATCGCGGCCAGATCGTCGGCGACACCATCGGAAACCGTCGTGATCGCGTCGGCGAATGGATATGTTCTGGCAATCAGCGCGGGCAGATGGCGGTTGCGCCAGCGGCGCCTGCGCTGACTGGTTGCGATGCAGGACTGCGACAGCGTGTTGCGCTCGCTGACCACAACCCGCGTCGGCACGCCGGCAAGCCGCCGCGCCCAGAGCGCAACCAGATTTCCGTAGCTCAGGACGGAGAGCAGCGCATCGGGCCGCTCGCGCCGCAGGTAGCCCACCAGGCCAGGCAGGTCGGCGACCGTCTTCGAGGTTCCTGCGGGGAAAAGTACCGGACGCGCCATCTGCGCAAACCCGCCCGGATCCGCACGCAGCGCATGCCAGCGCGCAAAAGCCCGCACACGCAAGGGATCGACCCGGCGGACCGGGAGGCCCGCGGGCACATCGTCCGCGTGGGCGCCGACGAGGGTTCCGACCACGACTTCCGCATGATGGCCCGCCTGACGGAACAGATCGGCGAGATCGAGCACCACGCGTTCGGCACCCCCGCCGTGCAGGCCGTGCACGAACAGCGCAATGCGTGCCGGACTTCTGGCGCTCATTGCCGCACACCCTGCACGCCGGCACCCCGCAGCTGCGCGCGCCCCGGCAGTGCCAGCAGGCTGATCAGCCAGCGCTGGTGCGGTCGCAACTCGCTCTTCCAGCGCTCATCGAGCCGGATTGAATCATCGCCCGCATGCCGCATGTGATTGCCGGCGAGCTGGTGGTGCACCGTCCGGTGGAAACGCAGCTGGTCGGGCTCGAAAGCCAGACCAAGCCACGCCATCGCGGCACGGATCACTTCCTCGGGTCGCGTTGCAAGCGTTTCATAGTGGATGCGCAGATGCTCACGCCCCGCGAGCACCTGCCGCGCACGCAATGCGCGGCCCGTATACGCCAGCGCCTGCGGCCACCAGTTGCGTCCCTTGCGAACATTGGAGGCCACGACACCGTGGGGCGCGCGCACGATGTGGATCGGCCGCACGTCGAAGCCGGCTGCAACGAGGCGCCGAAAGCGCGAGATCCGCTTCGAGGATTCCACGATGAAGGACTGGCCGGAGACTTCCGCAATGGCATCGTACATCGCGCGATTGACGGCCCGGAATGCGGCAGGATCGCTGGCTTCCAGGTCAATCGTCTGCAGCGAAGCCGCGCATGCAAGTTTCAATCTGCGATCGACCTCACCCCAGAACGGGCAGGCCAGCTTCGTCGGCGCGCCACAGCCGCAGGGCCGGGCCAGTACCCGTTGCTGCCGCCCCGGCTTGCCTGCCGAGGACAGCGCTATCAATTCGCCGACATTGCAGGTCCTTGAATGTGACCCGAGCAGAAGATCGAGCAGGGTCGAGCCACTGTGGCTCATGCCAATGATGTAGACGACCACAGGCGTCGGCGCGCGAACGGGCTGTTGCATTGGCAGGAATACTACTCGAAGGAGAACCGCTTGCGGGATGAGCGCGCGCGCCGCCGTTGTCTGTCAGTCATCATCGTCGTCGGTTGAACCCGCATCGCTCAATGCGGCCGGTGGTGCCAGCCAGCTCCACAGCGTCACGTTCACGCCGAGGCACCCAAGCCGCAGCATCAGCACACTCAACACGAGCCCGCCGGTACCGGGAACAAGGCATGCGGCCGCAATCATGATCGCGAGCCCGACAACCGCAATCAGCGCGGCGACACCGCGTGCATGGGAGAAGGAGACGGCCCGCCGCGCCAGACCAAACCAGCGCCCGGCCCGCGCCAGCACGGTACCGAATGGACCAAGCGTGACGTTCAGGACCGAACGGCCAGTCTGGTAGAAGAATCGTCGCATCGACACAGCGGCGGTCGCTGCAATGAACTCCGTCCAGGCCGGAGGGTCATGCCGGGGGTTCTCGCGAAGCCTTGCATCGGGCGCCTTCGCGCGGGCCAGCGCAATGCCCAGCAGTGTCACCCACTCGCGTGCGGCGAGCGCCAGGGCCACATTGGTTACCGACGCATCCACCAGCAGGACCAGCCCGACCAGCACCGCACCCGACCAGCCGCGCAGCAGACGCGGCAGCCGCCGCACCGCGGACCGGGCCGTCACGGGTCCGTCGCAACGCGCGGGCAACCCCCACCCCATCAGCAGCAGCAATGACGCCACCTCGCTGTGACCCACCGCGGCGTAGAACGTGCCGATCAGGGCAAGCGTCAGCAGGCCGGCCAGCATCGACCCGGCCTCCACTGTCCAGGCGCGCCGCAAGGTAACCTTGACGACCTCGGGCGCGGCACCCAGGCGCAGGCGCGTGGGCCTGGATGTGGCCATGGCGCAGAGGCCGTAGGCGGCGTTGATGCACATGTTGGCGATCGCGATCGTGACCAGCGATCGCAAACCCACGGCAAGCCCGACCAGACTCCACAGGGCCATCTTGCCGATGAGAGGAACGACCTCGCCCTTGACCAGTCTGCGCCAGCTCAAGATCGGCGACTTGAGCCGGGGCGCGGTGATCTGGCGCTTGGCCGATCCGCTGCCGAAAATGCGATGATCCTGTGCGCTTGCGCCAGCATTGACGGAGATTCTAGCAGTGCTGGCGCTGCGAACTGACATGGAAGAACAGCATGGAAGACCGCCACCAGTCATGCGATCTGCAAGCTTGAAGCTGACCGCCATTGCGCTCGGCCTGGTCGCGCCCTGCTTCCCGTCTCTGTCTCTTGCGCAGGCATCCCAGACTGACTGCGCCCCGGACGCAGCCTGTGCCGCGGACCACGATCCGGAAGCGGAAGATGCGGACGAGGAACTGGAGGACATCCTCGTGACCGGCACGCGACCGCGCGGTGCGGTGCTCACGCCGATTCCGGCCGAGACGCGCGTGGAACGTACGGTCATCCGCGCACTCGGCGCCGACAACCTCGACGACGTACTCGATGCCTTCGCACCGCAGGCGCAATCCCTGCGCGGCGGCGGCGAACCCATTGTGCTGGTCAATGGACGGCGCATCGCGGACCGCAGCGAGATCGACAGCATCCCGCCCGAGGCGATCCGCAGCCTCGAGATCTTTCCGGAAGAGGTCGCGCTCCAGTACGGCTATCCGCCTGACCGGCGGGTCGTGAACATCATCCTGCGTCGCTCGTACCATGCGCTGGAACTGCAGGCGAATTCGGACCAGGCGCTGGGGGGTGGACGCTCGACCTACCGCGCCAAGACCAACTTCGTGCAGATCACCCCCGAGGGAAGACTGAACCTCGACCTTGGCTACCGGTATCAGGAATCACTGCGCGACGCAGACGCGGGCACCGGCGCCGACACACGCACCCGCCTGCCGCGCAGCGACCGGGTGACCCTGAACGGCACTTTCGCGCACGATCTCGACGGCATGCTGCTGAGTGCGAACGGCAATGGCCAGTTGAGGGAGGAAGACTGGCAGCTGGGACGCGGAACCGGCGGGCTCGGCCTCGATCGCAAGGTGGACGAACATTCGGGCGGCGCAAGCGTTGCCCTCAATGGCGGAACCGGCGGGTGGCTGTGGTCGATGAACAGCAAGCTTGCGCTGGAGCACAGCCGCATCGCGACCCGCGAAGGCGATGCCTACGCAGATGAAGCCGGCTTCAGCGTGCGCGGCGATCGCCGCGAGGGAAGCATCGATCTGACCACTGCGGGTAGTCCTGGCGCATCGGCGGCCGGCGAGATCCAGAGCGCCATGTCGATCGGCTTCGCGCTGCGTCACCAAGACCAGCGGGATCTGTTCACCTCTGCCAGCCAGCCCGCGACGAAGGAGAACTCGGCCCATCTCGGCGCATCCCTGGACGTGCCGGTTCTCGGCGCACGCCGACTGGCAGCATTCGTGGAAGGCAGGGTGGAAACCTCGAACCGCGAGGACCTGCTCGGCCGCTACGGAGCCGGACTGCGCGCCGCCCCGATCGAGGGGCTGAACTTCAGCGCCGCTTACAGCCATGCGCGCAGTCTTCCCGGTTTCAGTGACCTCGCCGGCACCCGCGTCTCGACGCCCAACGTGCGCGCCTATGACTTCGTGTCCGGCAGCGAGCAGTTCGTGTTGCGGCACGAGGGCGGCAATCCGGATCTGAAGGCCGCAGGCGTGCAGACCATCGCGCTGCGCGCGCAATGGCAGCCGTTTGCAGATCGGGACGTGGCGCTGTCGGCCGACTACTCGGACCAGCGGCTGCACGATGGTTCCAGCGGGATGCTGGGACCCACGCCGCAGGTCGAGGCCGCGTTGCCGGGACGCTTCGCGCGCGATCTCACCGGCACACTGACCGCGTTCGACAGCACCCCCGTCAACGTCGCGCGCCAGCATCGTCGGCAGCTGCGCAGCGGGATCAACCTGACTCGCGCCCTGGACGCGGACGAGCCTGCTGCCCCGGCGTCGGAGGGTGATGCAGAGGTGCTGGCGAAGCCGCGCAAGCTTGCGGTCAACCAGCTGCAAGTCGCGCTCTACCATACGTGGACGCTCCAGGACCAGGCGCGCCTGCGCCCGGGCAGCGATCTGATCGACCTGCTGGACGGCGCAGCCATCGGCAATCGCGGGGGCACGTCACGCCACGTCATCGAAGGTCAGTTCGGGTTCGCCTCCAGGCGTATCGGCCTGCGCCTCGCCGCGCAATGGGCGAGCCGCACTCACGTCGATGACCTGGCCGCGCCCACTCCCGCCGGCCATCGCCTCACTCTCTCGTCAGGCCTCACCATCGACGCACGCCTGTTCGTGAACCTGAAATCCGTGGGCGATGCGCTCGCACTGCCATGGCTGAAAGGCAGACTGAACCTGTCGGTCGACAACGTGTTGGGCACACACTCCCGCATCCGCGACGAGAACGGCGACAAGGTGAACTACTACCAGGGATCCGGGGAAGCCAGCGGTCGCACGATCAGGCTGTCGATTCGCAAGGTGATTCGCTGATCCGCTGCGCGCGCCTGATCACCCGGGCAGCGGGGCGGAATAGCCCAGCGCATCGAAGTCCTGCCGGAACAGCGCATGAACACGCCGGGCCGTGGCGGCATCGTAATACTCACGAACCAGATCCGATGCTGACGTCTGCTTGGACTGGTCGGATGGATACAGGGCACTCAGGGCATCCGGTTTCAGGCTGATCGACTGCGACGCCAGAAACGATCGCATGTCATCAGCCAGCGATTCGAACCGCACCACATGCCCGTAGTGCGCAAGCGGCACCAGGAGCCGCCTTGACTGCAGGTCCCAGTGACTGTTGGCGGACAGATTGCCGTCTTCGAGCCAGCCGACGAATTCACGAAAGCCCTGCGGCGTCAGATCAAACACCCTGTAGCCCGCCTTGAATTTGTCGAGACGAAACTTGTCCAGGAAGGCCGAAAGCAATCGGGAATACGGATTCCGGATGATCACGAAATAGTTGAATCTCCCTGCCCGAAGCAGGGATCGCCAGGGCAGCGTGGCGATGGTGCGGGATTCCTTCTTTGCGGCGGACCGGTCCTGCAGCTTTCCCGTTTCAAGCTCCTGCAACAGGATGACTGCGGTGGTGTTGGCATTCTTCTGTATGCGGCTGTAGGCGATGCCGAGGTTCGGGTAGAACACGACACTGCGCAGGGCTTGCGCATTGATCGTTG
The DNA here is from genome assembly GCA_964456255.1 of uncultured Steroidobacteraceae bacterium. GTDB lineage: Bacteria > Pseudomonadota > Gammaproteobacteria > Steroidobacterales > Steroidobacteraceae > ZC4RG30. Next base: position 31,049 of record CAYWDZ010000001.1, read on the forward strand.
ATCCCGGGAACCGTGCGGACAGCAGGCGCTCACCAACCCACCACTTGATGTCACGCAGACTCATTGCCATCGAACCTCAGACAGATGGAGTCGTCGTCCGTGCCTGCCGATCACACCCGACTGACGCCAATTGTCCTGGTCGCGATGTGAACGCCCATTTCTTCGGAACGCCGGTGCGTCCACTCCGTCAACAGCTCTTCCCGCATTCCCCTGCTCCGAAGTGCAGCGGAAACCTGCGCCGCGGAATGCGCCCAGCTGCGCCGGGAAAGTGGAGTCAATTCCTGCGCCGCCTTGAACCTCAGGATGCAGCGCGAATCCGGTTGCAGGAGATGATCGATGTTCCCGAAGAATTCCTCGAAGTCATCCGGATGGACATGCTGCAGGACGCCGAAGGAGAAGATGAACAGAGGGTGGCTCTGTGCGGCCTCCCTGACGGAATCAGGCGAAATGATCCGCAATTTCGGCTGCTTCGCGACTGCCACCTCCCTGCCAAGAAGCTGCAGGCCTTCCTGCAGGAAACGATCACTGATGTCGAAACCCCAGTAGCATCCCGGATCGAGATACCGGATGACGTGCAAACCCACCCTCAGCGTTCCGCAGCCATAGTCGACACAGACGTGGTTCGGCCGCAGACCCTGCTCCATCAGGAGATTGAAGTAAGCCACCCCGGCATCTTCGAACGCCTGGCCGTCCTTCAACTTGCCGCCAAGCGAGGCGTGCGCCCTTCCGGAATCCAGACCGGAGGTCACCATCTCTGCGTAGTAAGCCTTGAAGGATCCACCGGGGTTCCTCTCCAACCAGTCGGCGTAGGACGGACGGGGGCGCCTCAGCTTCCTGAACAGTCTTCTCAGGCTTTGCATTCAGTTTCGCGTCCCTGACCTGGAAGCCTGTCCAACCTGCCACCCCGCCGCCTCGCCAATCACTCCCGCGGCGCCGCCTTCAGCGCCTGCTCGATCAGGAACAGGTCGGTGAGCATGGCGCGCACGTGCACCGACGCATTGAGGTTGTCGACGAGCAGCGAGCTGATATGCGCCCGGCTGAGCACCACGCCGAGCGCGCCGCGCGCAACTTCCACGTCGCGCTCCACGGCGTCGGTGAAATGCGCTGCGCCCGATGGTCCGGGCAGATGAGCGAAGGCGGCGCGCAGCGAACCCTGCATCGCAGTCATCGCCTCGTGCATGCGTGCCAGTGTTTCCCTGAGCTCGGTGCCGGCATCGTCCTGCCTGCCCTGCGCCGCGTAGGCCAGCAGGTATTCGTAGCCGCGCTCGATGACCTCGATGCGCTCGGCCAGCAGAATGGCCTCACTCACCGCGCTCTACCCGCTCCACGTCGTGCTCGGCCTTGAGATCTGCCCGCGTGATGCCGCCGCTGACCATGGCGCGCAGATAGGCACGCTTCTCCGGCAGGATGGCGAAGTACACATGCACCAGCACCAGGAACACCGACAGCAATGCCGCCAGGTCATGAAGCAGGGTGAGGAAGCCCCATGTGCCGAGCGTGAATACATAGGGATCGCGGACCATGAAGGGCACGCCGGCTTTCTTCAGCAGGAACAGGCCGGTGACGATGGCAACCAGCACGGCCACCGCCCAGCCCAGGTGCATGAGCTTCTGTGCCAGCGTGTACTTGCCCGCGCCACGCGCGGAGAAGTCGCCTGCTGACAGCAGCATGGTGCCCGGACGCTGCCAGAACAGCGCACGCACGATGTGCAGCAGGATGATCAGCGTGAGCACCAGGCCCGCCACCCAGTGCACGCCGTACCAGGGCCAGTTCCAGCCGAGGATGGGCGACAGGCTGGTCAGCAGCAACAAGATCATCGCAACTGCGGTGACCCAGTGAAAACACCGGTCGATGCGCGCATGGCGCAGCAGCGTCTCGTTGCTCATGCGCCCTTCCCGCGCCGCATGGCGCGCCAGACCAGGTGCACCACGATGACCGCGACACCGGCCCAGAACGCCACCGGCAGCAGATCCCACGAGACACCGTTCACCACTGTGTCGCCATACGCATCGTGGCCGTAACGCAGCAGGCTCATGCCGGGATACTCCTCAATGCGCGGCGGACCAGGTTCTGCAGCAGTGGAATCTTGAACTGGTTGAACTGCAGCGGCTCGGCGCCTTCGGTGGCCAGCAAGGCCGCCTTCTCGATGGCATCCCCGCTGATCGCGCTGCCGGTGATCGACTTTTCGACGGCAGTGAGCCGGTGCGGCACGCAGGCGACGGCGCCGCACACGAGCCTGGCGTCTGCGACCTTGCCACCGTCGACCTTGATGGCTGCGGCAATGCTCAGCAACGCGAAATCCCACGCCGCGCGGTCGGCCACCTTCTCGAAATGGAAGTGCGCCTTCGCCCACGTTCGCGGCACGCGCACCGCCGTCAGGATTTC
>CAYWDZ010000001.1:33533-49307 GCA_964456255.1 uncultured Steroidobacteraceae bacterium
CCGGCGCGGTAGCAATCCACGCCGCCGCGGTAGTACCAGCAGCGCGTGTCCTGGCACAGGTTGCCGCCGAGCGTGCCCACATTGCGGATCTGCGGGCTGGCCACGCGGCCCGCGGCGGTGGCGAGCAGGCCGTAGCTCTCGCGTACCAGCGTGTTGTTCTCGACCTCGGTGAGCGTGGTCAGCGCGCCGATCTCGATGCCACCATCGGTTTCGCGCACGCCCTTCAGGTCCGCGATGCCCGAAAGGTCGATCACCGCGGAAGTACGCCTGGTGCGGTTCTTCAGCCAGTCCCAGCTGTCCTGCCCGCCGCCGACGATCCAGCCGTCTTCACCCAGCCGCGACGCCAGATCAAGCGCGGCATCCAGCGAATCCGGCTGGAACAAATCGAAGTGGGGCATCATGTCGCGCAACATTCTTCGTGCCCCCTACTGGCAATTGACCTGCAGCACGCCATGCGCCTGCGGCTGTGTGGCCAGATGATTGAGGATCATGTCGGGGACGATGGGCGTGCGATTGAACACATGCCCGCCAATGGCTTCCGACAATGCGCACAGCAGCGCTGAACCCGCGCAACCGAGCAACGGCTCACCAATGCCCTTGGTTCCCAGCGGGCTGGACGGATCGGGCTTGTCCACCGCGCTGGTGCGGAAGCGCTGCGCCACATCACCGTAAGTCGGCGGCTTGGCCTGGTAGAACCCGACGCTGGCCGGCAATCCGTTCTGCGGGTCGTAGACGATTCGCTCGAGCGCTGCGATTCCGAATCCCTGCACGGCGCCACTCTTGACCTGGGTCTCCAGGCCCGCCGGATGGATCACTGTGCCGCAGTCGGCGACGCCGAGGTAATCGATGATCACGTGTTTGCCGGTCTCCAGATCCAGCTCGATCTCGATAAATGCGGCGGCAAAGGCCGAAGGCGCGCCCGCCACCGGCAGGTTGTCCTTCGCGACACCCACCAGACCGGTGCCGGCGATGGCCGCCGCAGACACTTGCGTCATGGGATTGATGTCCTTGGGCAGCACGTGGCCGTCGTACTTGCCGCCTTTTGCAATCGCGCGCCGGGCCGCATCCGAATAGGCCATGCCGATGCCGGGCAACCCCTTCCTGAACACGCGCCTGCCATCGACGTCATAGTCTTCCGGCGACGCGCCGAACTCCTCGGCAGCAAGTTCCTTCAGCTTGGCGAGCGCATCCATGGCCGCGACGTAGTTGGTGCGCGCCATCGTGAAGTTGGTGTTGCTGCCGAACTGGCCGATGTTCCACGGCAGATTGCGCCGCGAGTCGCCGCGCTCGATCACCACGTCTTCCCAGTTCAGCTTCAGCACTTCGGCCGCGATGCGCGAGGTGCTGGAGTGCGAGAACGTGCCCAGGTTGCCCACACCGGTGTGGATGTGCACCTTGCCATTGGGCAGGATGCGCAGCAGCCCGTCGAAGCCGGTAAAACCCGCGGGATGGAAGGCCTGGCCCACGGCGACAGCTGTCACCTTGCTGCCATTGCGTTGTCCATTGCGCTTCACGCGTTCCGCCCAGTTGAACTGCCTGGCGCCCTGCTCCAGCGCTTCCTTCATGTAGCAGCTGGTGGCCGGCGTGCGCTGCGGACCGATGGGCGCATGCATTCCACCGACATTGCGCAGGCGGATCGCGAGGCGGTCGATGCCCAGCTCGCGGGCCGCGCGATCCAGCAGCGGCTCCATGATATGCACGATCTGGTTGTAGCCCGGGCCGCGCTGCGCGCTGCGCGTGGGCGAGTTGGCATAGACCGGCACGCCACGCCAGCGCATGGCCTCCGGCTGGTACAGCACCGAGAGACCATCCGGCGCATTGCGGAAGTCCCAGAAGCTGTTGCAGGAGCCATTCTCCTGGATGATGTAGATGTCTGCGGCCAGCAACTTGCCGTCTTCGGCAAACGCCAGCTTCACCTGCCCCTGGAAACCGAGGCGCGCCGAACCGTTGTAGTACTCCTCGGCACGGCTCACGCGCATCATCACCGGGCGGTTGATCTTCTTCGACAAGAGTGCCGGCAGGGCCTGCAGTGGATAGGCGCCGCCCTTGGAGCCAAAGCCGCCGCCGCAGTATTCGGCCACCACCACGAGGTCAGTGGGCGCAATGCCGATCAGGCCCGCCAGCGCCGGCGTGATGAAGGACTGGCTCTGCGAGGACACGTGCAGTATGCACTTGCCGTTCTGCCAGTAGGCCATCGCGGTGCGTGGCTCCATGCTGTGGTGCGAGTTGCTGGCGTGCACGAAGGGCTCGTCGATGACCAGCTTGGCCTTCGCGAAGGCCGCATCCACGTCGCCGAAGGTCCACTCCTGCGCCGGCTTGCCCATCGGCATGCGCTCGCCTGCGCTGGTGAAATCCTCGCTCGTCCACTTCAGCGTCTGGAAGTCGACGCCCGAGGCACCAACGTTGCCGTCGGTGCGCGCATCGGGCTTGTCGGGATGCAGGCTCGCCAGCGGATCCACATGGAACGGCAGCGGCTCGTAGTCGATGCGGATCTTCTCGATCGCATCCTGTGCAGTGGTCTCGTCCTCTGCTGCGACCAGCAGGATGGGCGCGCCGACATAGCCCGGCTCCAGCGTCAGCAGCGGAATCTCCGGCGGAGCCGGATTCTTCACGTCCTCGGGCAGCAGCACACCCACGACGCCCGGCATGGCCAGCGCCTCGGTGGCATCGATGCGCGTCACGCGCGCGTGCGGATAGGGGCTGGCAAGAATGCGCGCGAACACCATGCCTTCGGCGCGGAAGTCCTCGGCGTACTTGGCCTCGCCGGTGACCTTGGCCACCACATCGTGCGGCGTGAAATCCCTGCCCAGCAGCTTATGCGCCATGGTGGATCTCCGCGGTATTGCCGGCCGCGCGCATGATGGCGTTCAGGTAGTTGTCGTAGGCGCCGCAGCGGCACAGGTTGCCGGACATCGCATGCCGCGCTTCTTCGCGCGTGGGCTTCGGGTTCCTGGCAAGCAATGCCACGGCCGCCACCACCTGCCCCGGCGTGCAGAAGCCGCACTGCGGGCCGAGCTCATCGACGAAGGCCTGCTGCACCGGATGCAACTCGCCATTGGGCCCGCGCAGGCCTTCCACCGTGACCACCTTGCGGGCACGCACGCTGTGCGTGAGCGTCGAACACGAATAGGTGGTGACGCCATCGATCATCACCGTGCAGGCACCGCACTCGGCGCGGTCGCACGAAAGCTTGGTGCCGGTGAGCCCGAGCTTGTAGCGCAGCGTCATGGCGAGGGTTTCCTGGGGCAGCACATCCACGCGGCGCAGCTGGCCGTTCACATCAATGGAAATGAGGCGCTCGACCGAGCCGGCCACGGTGCCGCGCGGTGAACTGCAGGCGGTGAGGCCACCCATCACGAAGCTGGCCGACGAGGCCACCGCGCCCGAGGCAATGACCCGCTTGATGAATTCACGGCGCGACAGTCGCCGCTTTTCGGCTTCCGCTTCGATGGTCGGATCGCTCATTCAGTCCCCCGTTTCCCGGCGCGGTAGAGCCTACGCGCACCGCATGGGTAGCGGCAAGTCACCAGCCAAATGCGTAGCGCTCTCCCCGCACATCGGCCCCGCCGCGCAAGGTGCCGGATTTCGGGTCCACGCCTGCCGCAACCACTGCCGAGCCGATGCCGTAATCGCCCGCCGCACCGATCCGGTGTCCCCGCTGCAGCAGAGCAGTAATGGTGTCGATCGGAATCCGCTCCTCGATCTCGAATACCGCCGGCGAGTCGTGCTTGTCACCGAAGGACTGGTGCATGTGCAGGGAATCGATGCGGGGAGCTTCGATGGCCTGCTGGATGTTCTGTCTGGTCAGCAGGATGCCGAGCAGCACCTGCAGGATCTGCTGGTCCTGGGTGTCGGCGCCGGGCGTGCCGATGGCCAGGAACGGCTTGCCGTCGCGCGTGACGATGCTGGGCGAGAGCGTGGTGCGCGGCCGCTTGCCGCCCGCCAGCACATTGGGGCTGGCCGGATCCAGGTCGAACACCGTCATGCGGTTGCTGAGGGGAACTCCCGTATCGCCGCCAATGTAGGCACCACCTGCCAGCCAGCCCGAGCTCGGTGTGCAGCTGAACAGGTTGCCTCTGGCATCCACCACTTCAATTGCCGTGGTATCGCCAACGGGATTGCCGGGCCGCGCCAGACGATGCGGCACGAAGGGTACGGCCGACGGCCGGCCACCTTGCTGATGCGCATAGGGATTGCCGAAGCGATGTGTCTGCGAAGCCTGGGGGCCGATCAGCGCGGCGCGCTCGATGGCATAGCTCTTCGACAGCAGCCCGGCAGCCGGAACATCCACGAACAGCGGATCGCCGAACCAGGCGTTGCGGTCATCCAGTGCCAGCTTGATCGCCTCGACCACCGTGTGCAGGTACGGTTCACTGCCGTAGCGCAGCTTGTCGATGCCGGCTGCATCCAGGATGTTCAGCATCAGCAGCAACGACGGACCCTGGCTCCAGAACCCGGCCTTGTGGATGTCGTAGCCCTGGAAGCGTGTGGTGACGGCGGCTTCGAGCCGGCCCTTGTAGGTGGCAAGGTCCTCGTAGCTGAGCAAACCGTGATCAGCCGCCACCGCCGCCGCGATGCGCCGGGCGATGTCACCCTTGTAGAACACATCGCGCCCGGCCTCTATGGCCTTCACGCGATTCGCGCCCTGCTTCAGTGCGGACTTCTCGCCCGCGACAATGGCGCGCAGCGTCGCAGCAAGGTTGGGCTGGCGGAAGATCTCGCCGACTTCCGGGATGCGATCGCCCGGGTAGTAGAGCCTGCGTCCCCATTCCCATCGCACCGTGGCGTCGTGGTTGTTCACCATGGACTTGCGCAGCCACGGGTACATGGGAAAGCCATCGGCCAGTTCGATGGCGGGCTGCATGACCTGGGCCAGCGACAGGGTGCCGAAGTTCTGCAGCATGAGCGCCATGGAATCGACCACTGCCGGCACGGTGCCGGCATCCGGGCCATTGCCTGGAATCATTCCCAATGCAGCAAAGTGTTGCGGCGTTGCGGCCCTGGGCGCGGGGCCCTGCCCCGAAACCACCGTGACCTTGCCCGTGCCGGCCTCGAACAGGATCACCGGCGCTTCACCGCCCAGGCCGAAGTGCGAAATCTCGCAGGCGGCCGCGGCGAAAACCGCAGCCACACCCGCATCGAAGGCATTGCCGCCGGCGGCGAGGATGCGAGTGCCGGCCTCCACGGTGTAATGACGGCCCGCCGCGACGATGCCGTGGGTGCCATACAGCTCGGGACGCAGCGTGGTCGCATCCTCGGGCCGAGGTGCCGGCGCGGGCAAGGCCGGTGGCCGCGCGGTGGTCTGCGCCGGCGCCTGAGCGGACATTGCCGCCGCGGCTGCGGCCAGGGAAAGCTTGTGGAAATCGCGTCGTGACGTCATGCGCTGCTCCGCGTGTTGGCAAGGAAGGCTAGCGCGGGAACCGTTGCGTAGCCAGCAGGATCGCAGCGGTGCGCACAAGCACCGCGGCTACGTGGTGATGACGGCCGACGTGTGGTGGTTCATGGTTCACTGCGAGAGCTACTGCAAGGCCAACGGCATACCGCTGAACCCCGAGCTGTACCTCCAGGTACGCCCCCTGGGCGCTTCGCCAGTCGAATACACGACCCAGGCGGCGGAGGCGTTATAGTGCGGCCCCGCTGCATCAGTTTTTGCTTACACAGGAAGAGTCATGCGCAATCGTCTGATCATGTCCGCACTGGCCGCGCTGGTCATCGGTGAAGGGGCCCTGGCTGGCGACTTCAACTACAACTATGTGCAGGGCAGCGTGCTCGGCACGCGCATCAAGGCCGGTGGCGACTCGGACAACAGCAACGGCGTGCGGATCGAGGGCGCGGTGTCGAACTTCCAGCCCGTGTTCCTGTACGCCAGCCTGTCGAAGAACAAGTACTCGTCGGACAGCGACCATCTGAAATTCACCAATGCGTCCGCCGGTGTGGGCGCCCACCTGGCGCTGGGTTCGAACGTGGACCTCATCGGCGGCATTTCGTACGAAAGCCTGAAGATGACGCCGCATATCCAGTACACCCCGCGCGACCTCAGCGCGTCGCGCAGCGGCCTGGGTTTCATGGCCGGGCTGCGCGCGCAGTTCGGGCCGAAGCTGGAGTGGAATGCCAGCGTGCGCTACCGCGACATGGAAAAGATCGACCCGATCATCGGCTTCACCATCGGCGGGCGCTATCTGTTCACGCCCGCCCTGTCGGTGGGCGTGGATGCCTCGCGCGAGAAGTTCGACAAGAGCACGCTCGACGCCACCGAATCCGTCGTGGCGGTCGGCGTGCGCTACCAGTTCGGCGCCGGCAAGTAGCGCTCTACTGCAGAGCCCCCAGCTGAATCCAGGTGCGCACCCGGTCGAGGGTGGCCTGGTCGAGGTACGGCCCGCCCACGGGCATTCGATCGCCACTGGCCGACGACCCTTCGAGCTTGCGGATCAGTGAGCTGCTGCTTGGGTTGCCGGCTTGCACACGTAGCAGGCCGGGGTCCTTCTCGCTGGCGATGCCTACCAGTTCGTTGTATGTCGCGCCGGTACTGGACAGATCCATGCGATTGGTCAGGCCGTCATCATTGCCACCGTTGTGACAGCTGGCGCACAGCGGCGTGAAGATGTCTGTCTGAAGCTGGGCCAGTGTCACCGTGCTGGCCACCACATTGACCTGCACCACGCTGCTGGTGGTCGTGTTGCCCGCGCCATCCTTCGCAACCGCGGTGAGGTTCTGAGATCCAGTGTAAGTGGTGGTGTTCCACAGCACAGAAAAAGGTGCGGTGGTGTCGATACCCAGCGAAGTGGGGCCGGCAAAGAACTCCACCGACGCCACGCCCACGTCATCCGTTGCATTGGCACTCACTGTGACGAAACCACTCACGTCGCCGGCCGCCGGTGCGGTGAGGCTCACGGTTGGCGGCGCAACGTCGGCAACGTTGTCCACGTCCACCGCCACCGCCGCCGAGGTCGTGGAATTGCCAAAGGCATCGAAGGCCGTGGCCGTCAGCGATGCCGGGCCGTTCGCCACGGCGCCGGAGTTCCAGGTGATGCCGAATGGTGCAGCATTGGCGGTGCCGATCGGGCTGGTGGTGCCACCGGATTCCACCGCGAAGACCACGCGCACCACGCCCACGTTGTCGGTGGCCGTGGCGGTCACGTCGATGGTGCCGCTGACCGTTGCCGCGGCGGCCGGCGCAGTCACACTCACGCTGCCGGGCGCAACGATATCGGGTGCCGTGGCACCGGAATCGACGCGCGCGAGGAGACCGTGGAGCCCGTTGTTGCTGCCAGCGGTGAGGTAAAGAACACTGGCCGGCTGGTTGCTGGTGCCATTGCCAAACGCCAGGCTCCACAACCCGTCAATTGCGATGGGTGTCTCGGTCGCGTCGCTGAGCGTGCCGAGGTAGGCCCCGTTATCCGTGCTGAACCCTTTGATCAGCCCGTCGCCGCGGCTGCCGACCAGCAGGCCTCCGCCCAGCGTCCCGAAGGTGAGCGGCGCCACGGCCATGCCCCAGGGCGCGTTCAGTCTTCCGCCGGGGGAAATCAGGTGGGTCACCAGCGTGCCGGCGGTGTCGTAGATGTTGACCGCGCCCTTGCCGGCACCGGTGACCACATTGCCGCTGCCCGATTCACGCTCGGCATAGGCAACTGCCAGCACCGTGACGCCCTGCAGCCGCACGGCCTTGATGTTGTACGGCGAATAGCCCGCGGGCAGCGCGGCATCAGCGAACTTGCCCGTACCATCGAGCTTCGCAAAGCTCGCATCAAAGATGTCGATCCTGCCGTTGTGGAAATCGGCGGCATACAGCCGTCCCGCGCCCGCAACCGTGGCAATGGCCAGGCCCGTGTACTCGGCACCGCCGGCGTCGCTGTAGACGGTCTGCGCATTGCCGGCATCGACGGTGGCGGACCATCCCAGCAGCTCGCCGCCCTGCGTTGCAAACACGAAGGAAGCCGGCGCGGTATCGATGCCGTTGGTGATCTCGAAGTCGGTCGCGGAACTGTTGGCGACGACGCCGGTGACATCACCCGCGCTGCCGGTGACGGCCAGATTCACCACCGTCGGCTCGACGATGCCGGTGCCATCGTATTGCGTGGCGCTGTGATCGGCATTGTTGCCCACCCGTATCGGCCCGGCGGCCGGCACCGCCAGGCCCCGCGGATCGCGCAGATTCGCATCGGTGAAGGCGGCCGCGATCGAGCCATCGGAAACCAGCGGGCTCAGGGTGAAGGGGCTGGTCGGCCGCAGCGAAACGCCGTCACCGCCGCCGCAGGCCGCGACGCAACCCGTGACCGCGGCGATCACCAGGTTGCGAAGCAGTCCCGCCATCGGTCGCGAATTGAAACTCATCGACATCCTCTGCACCGCTGCCATCAATTGCCCGTTCGAAGGGGCGATGCTGGAGCAGGCGATAGCCGGAAACAAGAATTTTCTGCGGCTCGCACGCGTCGCATGGCGAAGTACCGAACCTTGAGTTGCACCAGATGGCTTAGAATCCGCCCCGGGGATCTTCAGAATTACAAGGGCCGCTTTGGCCCGACACGGGGGAAGCTTCATGCTCTTCAGAAAATCGGGGATTTACTGCGCCACTGTGGCGGCAACCGCCATGCTGGCGCTGGGCGCCTGCAGCAAGCCCGCGGACACCGCCAGCGCATCGGTCCATGCCTGCGATCGGCAATGCCTGATCGATGCCACCGACGCCTACATCGCAGCCCTGGTGGCCCATGATCCGACCAAGGCACCGCTGTCGGACAGTATCGCGTTCGTCGAAAACGTCACCAAGATGAAGCCAGGCGAAGGCCTGTGGAAGACCATCGTCAAGGGGCCGGACACCTTCGCCATCCACGTGCCGGACGAGGTCAATCAGTCGGCCGGGTTCATCGGCATGGTGACCGACATGCTGCCCCCGCAGGCGCCACAGGGCGCTTCTGCCGAAGAGCGGGCGGCGATTGCCAAGGGAGCTCCCACTGAGCAGCCCGCGATGATTGCCATCCGGCTGAAGTTCGACGCGCATGGCAAGATCGTGGAAGCCGAACACCTGGTCACCGGCGTGCGCGAGACACAGATGGCGCAGCTGCAGACGCCGCGCCCGGGCATCTTCACCGAGATCCCGGCAGCGAACCGCAAGTCGCACGAAGAGCTGATCACGATCGGCGCGTCCTACTACGATGCGCTGGACGACAACAACGGCGAGCTGACGCCCTTTGCTCCGGATTGCGAGCGCCACGAGAACGGCATGATCACCGCCAGCGGCAACCCGTCCACGGGCCCGGCCATTCCGGGCACGGCGCCCACGCCCTCCGTATCGCGCGATTGCCGCCAGCAGCTGAACAGCAACACGTTCCAGTACATCGATCGCATCGAGAACCGCCGCGTGTTCGCCGCGGATCCGGTGACGGGCCTGGTGATGGGGCTCTCGCACTTCCGCCACCCGATGGACAACCTGCCCTACCTGGTGAAGAACACCGACGGCTCCACCACCGAGCGCAACAGCAAGAACCTGTCCTTCGCGCCCTTCGACCTGCCGGCCGCGCACATCTTCAAGATCGGGCCGGACGGCATGATGCACGAGATCGAGGCCATGGGCTTCATGGCGCCTTACAACTCACCGACGGGCTGGTAAGAACGGGAAAGCCCCGGCACATCTGTGCCGGGGCTTGCAGATCACGCTGCGGGCAGCGGTCTAGTTCCTCTGGAACGTGTATCCGAGCCTGAGGCCGTACTGGCGCGGCGCACCCAGCGTCAGACGACCTTCGAACGGCGCAGTGGTCGGGCCAGCCGATACACCGGTCGGATACACCTTATCCGTGAGGTTCGTGGCGAAGGCTTCCACTCGCCAGCTGTTCAACTCGTAGGCCACCCGCATGTCCAGCCGGGTGTGGCTGGGCAGGAAATCCTGCGAGCCATGGAACAGCTGTACCCACTGATCGTCGACGTATGACCAGATCAGGCGCGGCACCAGCGATCCGCCATTGGGAAGCCGCAGGCGGTATGACAACTGCAGGTTGCCGGTCCATTTCGGAGTGAAGTTCAGCGGCAGGCCGACCACGTTCAGACACAGTGTGGTAGCCGGCAAGCCCGCCGGGCACGTCGCCGTCGGTACATCGGCCGGCAGTCCCGTGCCGTTTGACGCCGGCATGTTCGGGCCATATTGGCTCGTGGGAATCACCGGAGCCAGCTGGTTCTTGGTGATCCTGGAGTCCGTGTAACCCACGCTGGCGTCGATGGTCAGTTCCCCAAGCACTGCGGAGGACTGGAATTCGACACCCTTGATGGTTGCCTCGTCCATGTTGATGGAACGCGGCACGGGGCTGGACGAAATCCGGAAGCTCGCCTGGTAGTCCTCGTAAGTCTCGTAGAAGGCATTCGCGTTCACGCGCAGATGGCCATCGAACAGCGTGGCCTTCATGCCGGCCTCGAAGTCGAGGATCTCTTCCTGCTTGTAGGGAGCCTGCGGACCGGACGCACCCACCGTAAACTGCGTCACATATGCGCCCGGCTTGAACCCGCTGGAAGCGCTTCCGTAGAACATCAGCTGGTCATTGGCGAAGAAATTGACCGCCACACGGCCCGTGGTCGCGTGGAACTTGCCCTCGCCATAGACCTGGCAGGGACTGGGCACGTTTTCGCCGGCAACGACAATGGTGCCGCAGTTCTGCAATCCCGCATCACCGTAAACGCCCGCGTAATAGGCGGCCACGTTGGGATAGCCAGTGGCAGTCTGTTGCGCTGTAGTCAGAGTGCCCGGGTTGACCCCGGCGCTGTATCGAACGGTGCTCCCGTGAAGCAGCTCGATCTTGTCCCAGGTGTAGCGGGCGCCGGCGACGACCTGCCACTGCGGCGAAATGTCATACGTGGCTTGAGCGAACACGCCCCAGCTGGAGTGCTCCTGGAAGTAGTTCAGAGCGTTTCCGGTGCTGCCATTGGGACCCGGGACGTTGAGGTTGGTATTCGCCTGGGCGAGCGTGGTGGCGTTCGGTGCGAACAGCACGTTCGGGTCGTTGATGTAGTTGCCGCCATGGTTCAGGAACGAGGACTTCTGATCCACGACAACGCCGCCGACAACCCACTGCAGCGGACCATCTGCGGTGGAAACCAGGTCCAGTTCCTGGGTCTTGTACTTGTCCGGGTTGAAGGTGCTGGCCCACGACTGCAGGCAGGAACCGACCGCCGCACCAAGCTGGTTGCGCAGGGAACCCGCCGTGGCGGTGCTGCCACCGGCGCAGCCGGATGCCGGCGCCACAAACGGCGTCGTTCCGTCCGCATCGGCGCCTGTGGCGGCAAAGTACTTCTGATAGCCCGTGACGCTCTTCAGCAGCAGGCTGTCATTGATCTGATACTCGACATTCAGCATGTAGCGGTCGACCTTCAGCGTGCTGAAGGAATTGAAATCACGCTCCACATAGGAGGTATCGATGAGATCCGGATCATTGAACGCGTCCTGCCTGGTCCGGAAGGCTGCCTGGCCCTCCCCATTCTCGTCGACGCGATCGTAGCGCAGCCGGAACTCCAGATCGTCGGTGGGCTGGTAGCTGAGAATCCCTCGCAGCGACATGCGGTCGATGCTGCCCGGATCACCGGCACCAGTGGAAGCGGGTGCGGCACTGAATCCCTGGCCCTGCGCGCCGCGATTGGGGGTGAAGCCGTCGCGATTCTCGAGGTTCAGGGCTACCCGGGCTGCCAGCTTGTCACTGATTGGCAGGTTTGCCGCCGCTTCGCTCTTGTACCAATTGAAATTGCCGACGGTTTGCTGCGCGTTGACCTCAAACACGTTGTAGATCGGCTGCTGCGCGGTAATGAAGATCGCGCCACCGGTGGAATTCTGGCCTGCAAACGTACCTTGCGGTCCGCGATACAACTCGACGCGTTCGAGGTCGAAGTAGGCATCCTTCAGGAAGGATTCCGAACGCGGAATGAACATGCCGTCGATGTGCAGCGGCACGCCCGCAGACTGGAAAGGCGTGGAGACGCCAATGCCAACGCCACGGATATTGATGAAGTTGTTGCCACCGATGCCTTCCGCGATCGACAGGTTCGGCGTCAGCGCCGCCATGTCGGAGAAGTCCTGCACGCCGGCATCCACCAGATCCTCGGTGCTCAGTGCGGCGACAGCGGTCGGCACCTTCTGCAGGTCTTCCTGTCGACGCCCGGCCGTCACGACCACTTCCTGCAGGACCACATCCTTGTCCTGTGCTTCCGCAGCCGCGGCCCCCTGGACGCCTCCGGCCATGATCCCGGTCGCCACCGCGGCGAACGCCGCCAAATGCGCGAGGACCACCTTCTGCTTGTTCATTCCGCACCCCTCTGTTTCATCGTTTTGAACCTTCTTCAGTTTCTGGTTTCGATCCGACTCATCTTCCCCAAACCCGACTGCGGGCCATCTCGCCGCAGGCAACGCGGGACGGCAGCTGGCGACCTGCCGTTCCCGCGTGCAATCCAGGCGCAGCGTGGAGCGCGCCGCCGGGAGGCCTCATCAAGGGGGTATGAGAGGACCTCCCGACGGCGCACTTCCTGCACCGGCACGAAATTCCACCGTCACGACTGGCTGCAATGTGGATCCCCCTGGTTTGCCGCCCTTCAGTCCTGCGGGACTGCAAGCGCAGCAGCGATTCGGGAGACTCGCGAAAGATCCGGCCCGGCAGTAGTGAAAAACGGTTAGCCAGCCTCGCCGCGGAAGTTAGCAACGCGGACCTAACGAGCCTGTGCGAGCCGTGCCGCGATGGTGGACAGTCGATGGGTCATGGCTATACTCCGACTGGATCCAGCGCGGGGGAACTGCCGCCCACGGCGCCCCCAGCGTCAACACCGTGATTTCATGAGCAAACCCACACCAGAACTGATCCGCAGCCAGCTGGAACAGCTGCTGGCCAGTGACGCCATGTCCAAGTCCGGCACCAACCGGCGGCTGCTGAGTTATCTCGTGCAGCGCTCGCTGGAAGGAACGGAGGGCCCCAAGGAGCTGGAAATTGCCATCGACGTCTTCGGGCGCGATGCCAATTTCAATTACGGCGGCGATTCGCTGGTACGGGTGGCGATGCGCGGTCTGCGCCAGAAGCTCCACGAGTACTACGCGGGCGCGGGAAAGCACGATCAGGTCGTGTTCGAGATCCCCAAGGGTGCCTACCGGCTGACGGCCACCGCGCGCGCGCCGGATGCTGCGGCTGATCTGGCGGCAGTCGCGCCGGTGTCCGCACCGCCGGCGCAGATCGACGGCCGGGCCGCGACGGCGACCCGGCGCTGGGCCCGGATCGCAGCCATCGCCATGGTCCTGCTGGTGGTGTCGATTGCCGCCAATCTCCATCTCTGGCATTCGGCAGGCCTGGCCACCGACCCGGCGCTGGAGCAGGTGCGCGCCAGCAACCTGTGGGCGCCCATCGTCGACAGCCGGCGCCCGGTGATGTTCGTCCTGGGCGATCTGTTCATGTTCACGCAGACCGATACGAAGACGGGCCGCCTGCAGACCGTGCGCGACACGGAAATCAATTCCGCAGATGATCTGCGCGCGTTTCTGGCGAGCAATCCCTCGCTGTCGGCCGAGCGCGGGTTGCGTTATTCAACGATGATCCAGAAGAGTGTCGCGGTCAGCATGGTCCAGATCCTGCAGATCCTGAGCAGGCCTGGCCGGCAGATCGAAGTGCGCCTGCGCGATGAACTCCAGGCGGAAGACATGGAGAAGTACGACATCGTCTACGTCGGGCCGATCTCGCGCCTCGGACCACTGGCCAGCGACTACCATGGGCAATCCCACTACCGGTTTGATGCCGCAACCGCAACGATCACCGACACGGAATCGGACCGGCAATATCAGCCCGAAGGCGATCTCGCCGATCACCACACGGAATACGCACTGGTTGCGCGCTACACGGGGCCGGGCGGTAACTGCGTCATGCTCTTCACTGCCGGCGGTAGAAATGCCGGATTGATGCAGGTCGTGCGCATGCTGACTTCGCCCGAGGGGCTGGAGAAGATGCGCCCGTCATCCGGCGATTCCGCGGCACGTCTTCCTGACTCATTCGAAGCCGTGGTGGCGGTGTCCGGCTACAAGCGGACCGACCTGGCCACCAGCCTGATGGATCTGCATCCCCTGTCCGTGCAGGCCGCCCGCAACTGACGGGAGTGGCAGCGCGTCCTTTCCAGCCAGGGTTGTCCGCATGAACTCCGTGAACCGTTTCCGACGTCATCTGAAGGCTGCCACATCGGCCGTATTGTTGTGGGCCGGCGCGGCATCGGCGACCAATCCACTGATCATGGATCAGTTCACCGCCGACCCCACGGCGCGCGTATTCGAGGGCAGGGTCTACGTCTACCCCTCGCACGACATCAAGGCGCCGCCCGAATACAAGGGCCGCCCGAACTGGTTCGTGATGGAGGACTACCACGTGTTCTCGTCCGGGAACCTCACGGACTGGACCGACCACGGCGTGATCGTCAGGCAGACCGGTGTGGAGTGGACCAACCCGACTGCCTACGCCATGTGGGCGCCGGACTGCGTCTACAAGGACGGCAAGTACTACTTCTATTTTCCGGCCACCGCGAAGAGCGGGGGCTTTCGCATCGGCGTGGCGGTGGCCGACAAGCCCTACGGTCCGTTCAAGCCCGAGCCCAACTACATCGAGGGCGTGAGCGGCATCGATCCGGTGGTGCTCATCGACAAGGACGGCAGCGCCTATCTCTATTACTCGCTGAACAAGATCTACGTCGCCAGGCTCAAGCCGAACATGCGGGAGATCGATGGCCAGCCGCAGGTCATCGACAACCTGCCCACGGAGGGGCTGCTTGAAGGTCCATTCGTGTTCGAAAGAGGCGGCACCTACTACCTGACCTACCCGCACGTACAGAACAAGATCGAGCGACTGGAGTACTCGACCAGCAGCTCGCCCATGGGGCCCTTCAAGCAGGCCGGCGTGATTCTCGACGAATCGGAGAGTGGCTGCTGGACGGTTCACCACTCACTGATCGACTACAAGGGGCAGTGGTACCTCTTCTACCACGACAAGGACCTCTCGCCTTCCTTCGACAAGAACCGCTCGATCAGGGCCGACAAGCTGTTCTTCAACGCCGATGGCACGATCCGGAAAGTGATTCCGACACTGCGTGGCGTCGGACTGGTGAATGCCGCCAGCCAGATCCAGATCGACCGCTACAGCGCGAAGAGCGACCAGGGCATGGCCATTTCCTTCCTGGATGATGCGAATCCGCACGCCGGCTGGAAGACAACGTTCAATGCCGCGAAATCCTGGGTGCGCTTCAACGAAGTCGACTTCGGCAAGGGAAATCAGCAGACCGTCGTGGTCCAGGCGAAGGCTTCCGGCAGCAGTGCACTTGAAGTCAGGCTCGACAAGCCGGATGGGCCGGTGCTCGGTCGCGTGGAACTTGGGCCGAGCAGCGACTGGACAAGCGCGACGACCAGCGTGAAGAACGTTCCGGCCGGCGTGCACGATCTGATCGTCACGCAGGCAGGTGGTGCGCCAGTCGAAGTGGACTGGGTCAGATTCCGCTAGCTGGGGTCTCTCGATGAACAGGAATACCCTGCCCCCGGGCAGCCTCGACACGGCGCTCCGCGACATGCGGTCCGCACTGGGCGACTCCAATGTGCTCGTCGATGCAGCACAAATGGCCGACCACGGCGATCCTTTCGCACCGCCCGGAGAATGGTATCGACCCGGCGCCGTGCTGCTGCCTGGCACGGTCGAAGAAGTACAGGCCATCCTGCGCATCGCCAACCAGCACGGCACGCCGATCTGGACCACCAGCCAGGGCCGCAACAAGGGCTATGGCGGCGGCGCGCCGCGC
>CAYWDZ010000001.1:49407-53982 GCA_964456255.1 uncultured Steroidobacteraceae bacterium
CCGCACAGCTGCGGGCCGAGCTGGGACGGAATGTTCAGCCAGTCCAACTTCGGCATCGTCACCAAGATGGGCGTGGCGCTGATGAACCCGCCCGAGGTTTATGCGCCGGGCTGGTTCATGCTCGACAACGAGGAGCATTTCGGCACCTTCCTCGAGGTGCTGCGGCCACTGATGCTCAATGGCACGATCTCCAACCAGCCGATGATCATCAATGCCGTGTGCGCGGCCAGCGCCTTCTGGGTGCGCAAGGACTGGTACACGGGTGACGACCCGATCCCCGAGGAAGTCATCAACAGGATCGCGGCCAATCCGGGTTTCGGGCGCTGGGTGATGCGCTTCGTGGTGCAGGGCGACGCGCCGGTGGTCAGGCACAATCGCGCGAAGATCGAAGCGGCCTTCGCCACGGTCCCCGGTGCGTCGGTGCTGTTCGAGGAGTTCGATGGCCACAACCTGCCCGAGTTCCAGAATCCGCATCACCGCGTGCAGGCCGGCATTCCATCGATGGCGCTGGACCAGATGACCCGCTGGTACGGGGGCGAGACCGGCGGTCACATCGGCTTTTCGTGCGCAATGCCGATCGCGGGGAAGGATGGCGCAGCCATCCGCGACCTGACGCGCGGGGTGCTGAATGCACATGGCCTCGACTATTCGGCCGCCATCATTGTCGGACGGCGCAGCATGATTCATGTTGCGCTGGTGGTATTCGACACGAAGAACGAAGCGCAGGCGCGTGGCGCCTACGCAGCCACCAAGGCAATGCTGGAGCCGGCGGCGCGGCTTGGCTACGGTGAATACCGCAGCCATGTCGATTTCATGGACGATGTCGCCGCGCTGTACGACTTCAACAACAATGCCCAGCGCCGCTTTGCCGAACTGATCAAGGACGCGATCGATCCCAACGGCATCCTGTCTCCGGGCAAGCAGGGCATCTGGCCAAGAGCCTGGCGCCGCTGACGGCGATCCGGGCGTGACCGGGGTTCCCACCGCGGCCCCGACATCGCACAATCAGGGGCGCACCATGTCCGACGCCTCCGATCCAACCATCTCGATTGCAATCGCCGCGGATCCTGCCGCCCGGCCCGCAGCCAGCTTCTTCGACCGCAAGTTGCTGTACGCCATCGGCCTTGTGGTGGTGGCGGCCATCGCGCTGATGGCGGTGGCGCCCACTGCTGGCGGCTGGTTGCCGCAGCGCTCGCCGTGGTGGCTGGCGTTCTTCCTGGTCTATGGCGTGATCACGATCCACGCGGGCTGCGTGCACCCGCGCATTGGCCATGTCTCGTTCGACCGGGTGGCGCAGGTGGCCAGCATCCTGGTGCTGGGTCCGGTTCCGGCGGCATGGATCAACGGCCTGGCATCCCTGCTTTGGCCCCTGCAGAGATTGCGCGAAGGACGGCCGCTGCTGAAGGTCGTATCGGCCTCGCTGCACAACTCGGGGCTGATGACCCTGATGATCCTGGGATGCAGGCAACTGTATGTGCTGCTGTCCGGTCCCATTCCGCTGATCTCACTCGATGCACGCACCTGCTTGCTGCTGCTCGTACTCATCATCTCGATGCAGGTCGTCAATGAGCTGCTGATGATCATCCACCAGGCCCTGCAAGGGCACGGGTTCGGCTGGAAGATGCATGGCTTCGCGATGGGGATGGAGACCGGCTCCGCGCTGGCCGGTGTGTTGCTGGCCATCACGATCAACGTCATGGAGTGGCCGGTGGTGGTACTGGTGCTGGCCGTGCTCGGCATCTGCATGCTCGGGCTGAACCAGTTCGCGCGGATGCGCAACCGGTTGGAGGCGCTGGTCGAGGAGCGCACGCTGGTGCTCCACGAAAAGATGCGCGAGTTCGAGGAACTGGCCACCCAGGACCAGCTCACCGGGCTGGTGAATCGCCGGTTTGCCGACGACGCGCTGCGCCGCTTCATCCAGGAGTTCAACCACTCACAGCGTGAATTCGCCATCGCCCTGGTCGACCTTGACCACTTCAAGAGCATCAACGACCGGTATTCGCACGAAGCCGGGGATGAGGTGCTGAAGAAGGTTGCGCGCATCCTGGGCGCCGGCTGCCGGGAGACGGACGTGCTGGCGCGCTACGGCGGCGAGGAGTTCCTGATCTGCTTTCCCGGCATCGGCGTGACCGCCGCCGCAGAGATCTGCGAAAGGCTGCGCCACGCCGTCGAAGCAGCGCACTGGTCGGCGCTGGCACCGGACATCCACATCTCGCTGAGCGCCGGCGTGGCGGGCATGGAACCCGGATTCACACGCGGCCTGCTGCTGAAGACCGCGGACAAGCGCCTCTACCAGGCCAAGAATGCCGGGCGCAATCGCGTTATCGCGTCCGGCTGATCAGGCGTACGGCGGGATCGTGAGCTGCGGCACCCAGTTGCCGTGGATGCCGTACTTGAGCCGCACCGGGATCTTCACCGTGGCGACCGGACCTTCATGCATGCGCTGCGCATCCAGGATCACGAGGTCACTGCGATGCTCGGCGCGGCGGTTCACCACGCACATCACATAGCCCTCGCCTTCGGGCGAAGTCAGGCTCTTCGGCGCGAACACCGGCTCCTGCGTGCTGGAGGTATCGCCGGCAAACCACGTATCGGCCTTGCCTGTGGTCATGTCCATGGTGAGCAGTGTGTTGAAGAAGAACCCCATGATGGGGCCGGCCTTGTCGGCGTTGTAGGGTCTGGTCGGGTCGGTGGCCTGCATGAACGCATACCGGTACGGCCGGCCGACATAGCGGTCATCCACATGCGGGAACTCGGCGGCCATCTCGGCGATGACCTTCGCCTCGGGCACATCGCTCTTCTTGTTCATGTCGAAGCGCCAGCGCACGATCTTCGTGCGCAGCGTCGAGGGATCCGGCGACTTGCCCTGACCATCCGGGAAGAACCAGAACACGTTGTCATTCACAACCGGAAGGTCGAGGTAGACCTTGCCGCCTTCGTCAAAGCAGTTGATGACGTGGCCCGGGAAGCCATTGGGTGCGCGGAAGAAACGGACGTCCTTCTTCTCGCCATCCCGCGGAATCACCACGTACACCTGATCGACGGTCGACTCCCACTGGAACAGGATGCCGCCGCGGCGGATGCGCTCGAGGTCCATCAGCTGCGGAATCATGGCCAGCACCAGGTAGCGCTCGCTCAAGCCGCAGTCGTGGATCATCGATGCATGCGGGCCCTCGAACCACAGTTCGCGCGTCTTGCGGCCCTGGCTGTCGAAGGCGTAGTACGCCAGGTCCTTCGTCGCCTCGCCCTTCGCGGCATAGGCATAGCCGACCAGTTCGCGGGTCGCCGGGTCGATCTTCGGATGCGCGGTGAACGAGGTGGCCATCATGTGGCCGTTCCAGTCCCACAGCTGGCGCGTCTCGAGCGTGTGCGGATCCATCGCGTAGGGCGGACCATCCTCCTTGAACGCGAGCAGATGCCCCGCATGCGGCACCACATTGGTGTTCGAGACCGTGCGCTCGATGTGCTGCACGCTGGGGTCATCGGTGAAGCGGTTGCGATAGTGACCGAACAGGCCCTTGCGCGCGGCGCGCTCGGCCAGGAAGCGATGCGTGCGCACGTAGCGGTGCTGCATGTCCACGTGCCCGCCGCTGATGCGGAACGCGGTGACGATGCCATCGCCGTTGAACGGGTTCGCGTCGCCCATCTTCGGCGGGAACTGCTGGTCCGGCCCGACGCGGTAGAACGTGCCTTCCAGTCCCGCGGGGATTTCACCCTCCACTTCGAGGTCGAACAACTGCCCCTCGAACCGGAACGGCTCGTCGATGGTCATGAACGTGGGTGACTTCGGGAATGGCTTGGTCATCGGGCGTCTCCGCAGGATCGGCAACAGGAAATGGTCGCGATGCTACCAGCCGCCACCGGCAATCCGGCAAGCACTTCGTTGCGGAGAAACGCCAATGCGATGTACTCGCATCACGAGCTGCTTGATCCGGCCTGCACCCTGCCCCAGCATGGCGGCATGTATTCGAACTGGGGCACCAATGCACTGGTCGTAACGGTCACTGCGATCACCGTCGCACTGGCCGTGGTCGTGCACTATGAAGGCCTGCGCTGGCTCTCGGTGCGACTTGTGAAGCTGCCCGCCGTGCGCCGTCGCAAGGTGCTGTTCGGTGTGTACGGCGTGATCGCGCTGCATGTGGTGGAGATCTGGCTGTTCGGCGCCGCCATGTGGCTGCTGCTGAGTATTCCCGATGCCGGCCACGTGAGCGGAGTGGCCAGCGCGAACTTCCTCGACGCCATCTATCTTTCGGCGATCACGTTCTCGACGGTGGGCTTTGGTGACATCACGCCCGTGGGCCCCTTGAGGTTCCTCTCTGGCACCGAGGCGCTGACGGGGTTCATCCTGATCACCTGGTCGGCGTCATTCCTGTACCTGGAGATGGAACAGTTCTGGCGGCAGCGCGGATAGCTGCCAGCGGAGCCGTTATCGGCAGCCGGGCCCGCATCTTCCGTTGACACGTCAACCCTGCCCCGGACAATAGCCGGACCATTTGCGGGGGGAGAAACGCGTGGCCGGGGTCAGACTGTCCGGAGTCAGCAAGCGCTTCGGCGACGTCCCGGTGATCGACGATG
>CAYWDZ010000002.1:0-52436 GCA_964456255.1 uncultured Steroidobacteraceae bacterium
CCATGCACGCTATATTTACCACAGGGGGCTGCTCTTCAGACGCCCAACAGGTTCAACCATCAATTCCCGACACGAGAATGCAATGGAACTGGAGCGGATCGCTGCCGGAAGGCATCACGATCCCCACAGTTTCCTCGGACGCCATGGCCAGGGCCGCACGACGGTTGTGCGCGCCTACCTTCCGGCCGCGCGCACGGCACGGCTGGCCGACGGGCCCGAACTGTCGCGGGTTGGCGATTCGGACCTGTTCGAGCTGCGGGGTGCGGAAGTCGAAACCCATCCGCACATCGTGTGGGTCGATGACCGCGGCCGCACCCGTGAGCGCACCGATCCGTACAGCTTTGCGCCGACATTGCAACCGGCTGACCTCGCGCTCTTCGCTTCCGGAAGTCATGCGGAAGCCTGGCGCATGCTGGGCGCGCACCCGGCCAGCTACGACGGCATCGCGGGCGTGCGTTTCGCAGTGTGGGCGCCCAACGCCGAACGCGTCAGCCTGGTGGGGCCATGCTGCGAGTGGGATGGGCGCAGACTGCCGATGCGCGTACTCGGCTCCAGTGGAGTGTGGGAACTGTTCGTGCCTGGCATGGCCGCCGGGGATCTCTACAAGTACGAGCTGCGCAATCGCGACAGCGGTCTGGTCCAGGTCAAGACCGACCCCCATGCCTTCGCCATGGAAATGCGGCCGGCAACTGCCGGCATGGTCACCGATACCTTCGCCTACGCGTGGTGGGACCACGCGTGGATGCAGGAGCGCGCACGACGCGACTGGCTGCATGCACCGCTTTGCATCTACGAGGTGCATGCCGGCTCATGGAACCGTCATCCCGACGGGCGCTTCTTCAGTTATCGCGAACTGGCCAGCGAGCTGCTGCCCTATGTGAAGCGCCTGGGCTTCACGCACATCGAGCTGTTGCCGATCACCGAGCATCCGCTGGACGATTCCTGGGGCTACCAGACCACCGGCTACTTCGCGCCCACCAGCCGCCATGGCAGCCCGGATGACCTCAAGTACTTCATCGACCGCTGCCACCAGGAAGGCGTGGGAGTACTGCTCGACTGGGTGCCGGCGCACTTTCCGCGCGATGCGCATGGCCTGGCCCGCTTCGATGGCAGCGCAGTCTATGAATACGAAGACCCGCGCAAGGGCGAGCACCAGGACTGGGGCACGTACATCTTCAATTACGAGCGCCACGAAGTGCGGAGCTTCCTGCTGGCCAGCGCCTGCTACTGGCTCGAACATTTTCATTTCGACGGCCTGCGCGTGGATGCCGTGGCGTCAATGCTCTACCTGGATTTCGGGCGTGGCACCAACTTCGTGGCCAACCGTCACGGGGGTCGCGAGAACCTGGAAGCCATCGAGTTCCTCAAGCAGCTCAACACCATCACCCACGCACGCGCGCCGGGCACGGTGATCATGGCGGAGGAATCCACCGACTGGCCCATGGTCAGCCGCCCGGTCGATACCGGCGGACTTGGCTTCTCGATGAAGTGGAACATGGGCTGGATGCACGACACCCTGAACTACTTCAAGAAGGACCCGATCTGGCGCAAGCATCACCAGGACAACCTGACCTTCGCGATGATGTATGCCTACAGCGAGAACTTCATCCTGCCGCTGTCGCACGACGAGGTGGTGCACCTGAAGGGCTCGCTGCTCGGGCGCATGCCCGGCGACCGGTGGCAGGCGCTGGCGAACCTCAGGCTGCTGTTCACCTACATGTGGACGCTGCCGGGCAAGAAGCTGCTGTTCATGGGCGGGGAGATCGCGCACCCGTGGGAATGGGATTTCCACGTCGCATTGCCGTGGTACCTGCTGGAACACGCCGAGCACCGCGGCGTGCAGAACCTGATCGCCGACCTGAACCGCCTGTATGTGGACCGACCCGCCCTGCATCGGCACGAATTCGAGCCCGAGGGCTTTGCGTGGATCGACTGCAATGATCGTGAACAGTCGGTGCTGGCCTTCCGGCGCATGGGTTCAGGCCAGCAACTGGTGGTGGTGCTCAACTTCACACCCGAACCACGCCGCGGCTATCGCATCGGCGTGCCCGAGGCAGGCGCGTGGCGCGTGCTGCTGAATTCCGATTCACATCACTATGGCGGCGCGAACATCGGTGCCGGCGAGGTTCACGCCGACCCGGAAGCCTTCCACGGCCTGCCATGCTCGCTCACGCTGGACCTGCCGCCACTGGCAGGCCTGATCCTGGCAAGGGAATCCTAGAGGGTCTTCATCAACCCCATCTCGTGCGGGTGCGACAGCAGCGGATGCCACGGATACGCGCGCACCTGCAGCTGGTACTGGCCCGTGCCGGGTGGAGGAGCCGACACCTCGAACCCGGCGCTGCCATCAGCCGCCACCGTGCCAACCGGCAACAGCTCGGCGCGCCACTGGCCATCCGGTATGCCATGACCGAATGAGCACAGCGGTGCAGGCTCATGGCGCGACTCGGGCAACAGCCGGCGCGCCTTGAATTCCACCCTGAGGTCGGTGGGAGCCAGATGCCCGAGCTGCACCGTGGCACGCAGGGTCAACGCACCCTGTGCATCGGCACGAAATGCATCGCTCACCGCGAGGATCTGCACTGCGCTCCAGTGCTCGCGAATCCGTCTCTTCCACGCGGCCAGATCGCTCGCTCCGGCGCATGCGTCCTGCAGCAGCCGCCTGCCCTGGGTCGCCGCCGGCGCGTACAGCCCGTCCGCGTAGTTGCGAATTGCCCGCCGCATGTTGAAACGCGGCACCACGCTGGCCATCGCCCGCTTGCAACGGCGCACCCACTCGGGAGCCAGGCCGCTGGCATTGCGCGCGTAGTACATCGGTACCACTTCCTCCTCGATCACATCCAGTACGGCCGCGGCATCCAGGTGATCGCGCCGCCCATCGTCGTGCGCGTCGGCACCGGCAATGCCCCAGCCATTGGCGCCGTCGAAGGCTTCGGCCCACCAGCCATCGAGAATGGAAAGATTCAGTCGTCCGTTGATCGCCGCCTTGATGCCGGACGTGCCCGAGGCCTCCAGCGGTGCAATCGGATTGTTGAGCCAGACATCCACGCCGGTTACCAGCCAGCGCGCCAGCTGGATGTCGTAGTCCTCGACAAACACCACGCGCCCGGCGAACTCGGGCTCGAGCATGGTGCGCTTGATCTGCCGCAGCACTTCCTGGCCCGGCTGGTCCGCGGGGTGCGCCTTGCCGGCAAACAGGAACACCACCGGCCGGTCCTCGTCCGACACCAGGCGCAGCAACCGCTCGCGGTCACGCAGGATCAGCGCCGCGCGCTTGTAGGTGGCAAAGCGGCGCGCAAAGCCGATGGTCAGCACATTGGGGTTGAAGGGATCAAGCAGCCGCGTGATGTGCCCGAGCTGCACCGTTCCCAGGCGCTTGCGCTTGTATTCGCGCGTGAGTCGCGCGCGCACGCCAGCCAGCATGCGTGACTTCACGTCCTGCGATGCGGCCCAGAACGGTCCATCGGGCACTTCATCGACGGTCTGCCAGTAATCGACATCCCGCAGCCGCGTGCGCCATTCCGGCAACTGCTCGTCGAGGAACCGCGCCCACACCGAAGAGAGAAAGGTCGGCACATGCACGCCATTGGTGACATAGCCGACCGGGTTTTCCTCTGCGGGGATCTCCGGCCAGTGATCGGCGCACAGCAGTGAGGACACCGCCCCGTGAATGCGGCTGACGCCGTTGATCCGGCGCGCGCAGTTCAGTGCCAGCCGCGTCATGTTGAAGCGCCCCTCGACACCAGGTGCGCGGCCCAGTGCCAGCAGCGGCTCGATGCCGGTGCCCAGCGCCGCCGCCATGCCGGTGAACTGCTCGGCGAACAACTGGTCGGGAAAGGCATCGTGGCCCGCCGCAACCGGCGTATGCGTGGTGAACACGCACTGGGCAGCCACCGCCTCGATGGCTGCGGCGAACTGCAGACCGGTGGCCACCAGTTCGCGCGCCAGCTCCAGCGCCAGAAACGCTGCATGGCCTTCGTTCATGTGCCATACCGCAGGAGCGAGCCCGATCTGCCGCAGCGCCCGTACACCACCGATGCCCAGCACCATCTCCTGGCGAATGCGATGTGACTCATCGCCACCGTACAGGCGGAACGTGATGTCCCGATCGACCTCGCTGTTGGCAGGCACGTTGGTGTCGAGCAGGTACACGGACACATGCCCGACCTGCGCCAGCCATACCCGCGCGAACACTTCCCGATCGGCGACCGGCACGACCACATGCAACCAGTTGCCCGCCGCGTCACGCACCGGCTCCACCGGCAGATCGCGCGGATCGGCATCGCGGTAACCGGCCTGCTGCGTGCCGTCGCTGTCCACGGTCTGGGTGAAGTACCCCTGTCGATACAGCAGCCCGACGGCGACGAAATTCAGCTGCTCATCGCTGGCGGCCTTGCAGTGATCGCCAGCGAGGATGCCGAGGCCTCCCGAGTAGATCGGAAAGCTCTCGTGGAATCCGTATTCGGCGCAGAAGTAAGCCACCAGTGGCTGGTTCCCGTTGGCCGCCTGCCGCGACTGGTAGCCGTCGAAATTGGCCAGCGCTTCCCGATAGCGCTGCAGGTAGTTCGGGTCGCGCGCCGCGGCGTCGAGCGTTTGCTGGCTCACACAGCGCAGCATCAGGCGCGGATTGGACTGCGTCTGTCGCCACAGGGCCTGGTCCAGATCCTCGAACAGCGCCCGGGTTGGACGATGCCAGCTGTAGGACAGGTTGCTTGCCAGTTCAGGAAGGCGGGCCAGCGCCGCGGGGATGACGGGGGAAATCTCGATGAGCTGCATGCCGGCTAGTGTAGCGAGTCGGGTGAATGGCCATAATGCGCCCCCATGACACGCCTCTGCGCCCTGATGGCCGTCGGCCTTGCCTGCACGGCCTGCTCTTCCGACCAGGCCAAACCGGCAGACCCGCCCGCCGCGGCAGACGGCAACGCCGGTTGCATTGCCAGCGGCGACGGATATCTGCGCGCCCAGTTGCGCGGCGCACTGGTTGCTGATCTGGACTGGAAGAATGCCGACATGCAGTGCGACGGCGGACCGCGCCCCGACGACAAGGGGCTGCGCGTCACGTTTGCCGGCAAGCTGCCGGGCACCACGCGCCAGCTGCGCTTCATCTTCGGCATCGACGCACGCGACGTTGCCGATGGCGTCGCCCAGGCCATGCCGACCAATCTCACCGTCATCCTCGAAGGCGAGCACCAGCTCTATGCCACGCGTGGCGGCGAACACTGCGCCGTGGAGGGACTGGAACGCAGCGCGCTGGCAGGAACCGGCGGCAGGAAATCGCGCGTTCACGCGCGCGGCTATTGCACCGGCCCGGCAACCAGCATGGCGGGTGATGCGCGCGTGCTGGTGCCCACCTTTGAATTCACTGGAACTGCAGTCGCGGAGCTCGAGCCATGAAACACCTTCTTGCGGCCCTGGCTGCCGTGCTGCTTGCCACGACCACGGCTTGCGCGCAGACGCCAGCGTTCCAGCCAGCGCAATTGCGCGATTTCCCGCGCGGCACACTTGAGATCGAGCGGGCGGATGGGCGCGACTCTTTCCAGATCTGGATCGCCGACACCGGCGCCCGCCAGGAACAGGGACTGATGTGGGTCCGGGACATGCCGCCCGACTACGGCATGGTGTTTCCGCTGATTCCGCCGCGCGTGATGTACATGTGGATGAAGAACACGTACCTCGAACTCGACATGCTGTTCTACGACAGCCAGGGGCGCATCACCCACATTGCCGAACACACCACGCCAATGTCTGAAGACATCGTCGAATCCGGGGGAGTGGTGGCCGGAGTGGTGGAATTGCTGGGTGGCGAGGTCGCCCGCCGGGGTATCAAGCCGGGCGACCGCGTCGTGGTTCACGGCCGGGGCAACTGATCCGGAACCGTTGCACTGATCCACTGCCCGCTGCCCCACCGGCAGCAACTAGCTTGTTGAAAGGATGGCGAAACCGGTAGCATCGGGTACATGTCCCGCGTTGCGGGATCAACCTCAAGTCAGGGGAAGAACAATGAAGAACACTCTTTCCAGAATCGTCATCTCGGCATCGATTCTGGCCGGCGCGGTTGCCGCGCATGCCGGGACCGAACTGGGACAGTGGACCCTCGGCGCCGGCGGCATGTGGACCCAGACGGATGCGGATCGCGGCCTGGACGACAACAACGGCATCTACTACGAAGCCGGTGCGGCATTGAGCGAGGACTGGGATCTCAACGTCAATGCATTCTCGGGCAAGCATGAAGTACTCGGGATCGGGGCCACCGGGAGCCGCAAGGTCAGGGGAATAACGCTGGACTTGAGTCGCGTCTTCAATCGCGATGCGCGCGTGAGTCCGTTCCTGCTGCTTGGCTTCGGCATGGTCGACCAGGACCGGCCTGAGCTTGTGGATCCCTTCAATCAGCAGGACCGGGAGATCGCGGCCAAGCTGGGTATCGGCGTGCTGGGTGACCTGGCTGACTTTGGCGGCGCCAAGCTGCAGCTGAAGAGTTCGGTGGCCGGGCGCATGTCCTTCGGCCGCAGCATCACCGATGTGGTCGCAACCCTTGGCCTGCAGATGGCCTTCGGTGGGTCGAAGGCGGCGCCGCCTCCCCCGCCACCGCCGCCACCACCTCCCCCGCCGCCACCACCTCCCCCGCGTGCGGCACCGCCGCCACCCGCTCCAGCTCCAGCGCCGCCGCCACCGCCGCCTCGTCCGCCGGCTGACACGGACCGTGATGGAGTGGTTGACGCTTCCGATCGCTGCCCGAACACGCCATCAGGCGACAAGGTGGATACGGCTGGTTGCAGCCTGACCATCCGCCTGGCGGTGTACTTCGACACCAACTCTTCGACGATCAAGGCGGAGTCTTATCCGGACCTGGACCGCGTGGTGACCTTCATGAAGGAAACCTCACCGTCCGCTTCCGGGGTCGTGGAGGGCCACACCGACGGCCAGGGTGCCGACGACTTCAACATGGCGCTCTCGCAGCGTCGTGCTGATGCGGTGCTCAAGTACCTGGTTGATCACGGCGTTGCAGCCAGTCGTCTCAGTGCCAAGGGCTATGGGGAAACCCAGCCGGTGGCGGACAACGCAACGGCAGAGGGCCGTGCACAGAATCGCCGCGTGGTACTGCGGCGCACGGACTACCAGCCGTAACACAACCCTTGCCCGCCTGAATCAAGGCCCGGCAGCGCGAGCTCCCGGGCCTTTTCTATTGCGGCTTGCGATGCTCGTCAGCGGAACTGCAACTGGCGCAACTGCCCGGGTCGGACTTCGCGCCGCGCCCCAGCACGCGGCGACCACGCAGGATGCGCCATGCCGACCAGCCCGCCGCAGCCACGGCGAGAAACACGATCCCGTACTGGACGTACAGGCTCAAGAGAGCACTCCCTGGGCAACCTGGTAGGTGATGAACGAAGCCACGTAGGCAATGGCAAACAGGTAGCCCAGCGTGATCAGCGGGTAGCGCCACGAATTGGTTTCGCGCTTGATGGTCGCGATGGTGGACAGGCACTGCGGTGCATACACATACCAGGCCAGCAACGACAACGCGGTGGGAAGGCCCCAGCTGCCGGCGATCAGCGGTGACAGCGCCACGTCCACATTTTCCGACGCTGCCGACAGCGCGTACACGGTTCCCAATGCGCCCACGGCCACCTCGCGCGCGGCCAGCCCGGGAACCAGTGCGATGGAGATCTGCCAGTTGAAGCCTATGGGCGCAAACACGTACTGCAATGCCCGTCCGAGCATGCCGGCGAAGCTGTATTCGATGGGTGGCCCCGTCGCACCAGCCGGCGGTGCCGGATACGTGCTCAGGAACCACAGCACGATCGTCAGCGCGAGGATGATGCCGCCGACCCGCTGCAGGAAGATCCTGGCGCGCTCCCACAGGCCCATGAGCAGATTGCGCAGGTTGGGCCAGCGGTATTCGGGCAACTCCATCAGCAGCGGGTGATAGTTCGAGCGCATGGTGAAGCGCTTCATCACGAAGGCGACGATCAGCGCCGACACCACGCCAGCCACATACAGGGCGAACAGCACCAGGCCCTGCAGGTTGATGAAGCCGTACTTGCGTTCCGGAATGAATGCACCGATGAGCAATGTGTAGACGGGCAACCGCGCCGAGCAGGTCATCAGTGGCGCCAGCAGGATGGTGGCGAGGCGATCCCGCAGATTCGGAATCGTGCGCGCAGCCATGATGCCGGGAATGGCGCACGCAAAGGACGACAGCAACGGAATGAACGAGCGCCCGGAGAGGCCGACGCGACCCATCAGGCGGTCGAGCAGAAACGCCGCTCGCGGCAGGTAGCCGGAATCCTCCAGCAGCAGAATGAAGAAGAACAGGATCAGGATCTGCGGCAGGAACACCAGGACGGCACCCGCGCCGCCGATCACGCCATTGACGAGCAGACTCTCCAGCGGTCCCGCCGGGATGACGCCCTGCAGCCAGCTGCCCAGCCCGCCGACCACCGCATCGATGGCGTCCATCAGTGGCTCGGCCCAGCTGAACACCGCCTGGAACATGAGGAACAGCACCACGGCCAGCAGCACGGGCCCTGCGACGGGATGGGTGACCACGGCATCAATGCGCGACAACGCCCGTGCGCGCAGTGGTTCGCGATAGCCGATGTCGTTGAGGATGCGGCGCACGTCGCGCTGTGTGGCCTCGATTTCCTCGCGCCGCAGCGGACTCCATCCCAGGGCCGCGATCGGTTCGCTCCTGGTCACCTTTGCCAGCTGCGCCAGCAACTCGCGCTCGCCACCAGAGGCCACTGCGACTGTTTCCACCACCGGGCACCCGAGCTCGGCGGCGAGCCGCTGCGGGTCGATGTTCATGCCGCGCCGCCGTGCGATGTCGCTCATGTTGAGCGCGACGATCATCGGCCGGCCCAGGCGCAGCAACTCCAGCGACAGACGCAGGCCCAGGCGCAGGTTGGTGGCATCGACGACATTGATGATCAGATCCGGCGGCGCTTCGCCGGCCAGTCGCCCCAGGACCGCGTCGCGTGTGATCGCCTCGTCGAGCGTAGTGGCCGCAAGGCTGTAGCTGCCGGGCAGATCCAGCACCCGATAGGCGCGCCCGGTGGCCGCATCGTGACTGAAGCCCTCCTTGCGCTCGACCGTCACACCGGCATAGTTCGCTACCTTCTGGCGGCTGCCGGTGAGACGGTTGAACAACGCGGTCTTGCCGCAGTTGGGTACGCCGACCAGCGCCAGGCGCGGCGTCCACTGGGCGCCATCTGCAGGAAGGATTGGCGCGCTCATGACGAGTGGACGCTGACCAGGATGGCGGCCGCTTCCCGGCGCCTCAGCGCGAAGCAGCTGCCGCCAATGCGCACTGCGATCGGATCGCCGCCAGGAAGCGACTCGGCAATGATTTCGAAGGGCTCTCCTGGCACGAAGCCCAGCTCGATGAGCCGCATGACGATGGTGCCGCCGGTTTCATCGCCCAGGGCTGCGCCGTCATCGCGCACGGCGATGACCGATCCCTGTGCGCCCCTGTGAAGCGCTGAAAGCGCAACCGTTGATTGGGCAGCATCTATGTCGGCAGGCAAGTTCATGTGGGCCGGTAATGAGAATGGATCGCAATAAGATAGCCGATTGCGGGCAGCAAGACGAACTTGTTGGAGCCAGAGCCCAACCTGTCCCAAATGGCCTGTTGCTTCAACGTGGCAGCAGTCACAATTGCATCCCATAAGGGGCGCGGCAGATTGCTGCACCGCACCCGAAGGTCTCGATCCAAATCGATTTTTTGGAGTACGCGCGCAATGCAAAGAAAAATTAATTTTCGCCTCGTCATGACCAGTCTGCTGGCGGCAGCCATGCCGTGTCTGGCGGTGGGTGCTGAAGCAGACTCGACATCCGAAGACGTCGAGCTGGAGCCAGTCCTGGTGACGGGCTCGCACATTCCCACGATCCAGGCGGAAGGACCTTCTCCCGTAACGCAGATCACCGCGGAGCAAATCGAAGCGCGTGGTTTCACGACTGTAGATGAAGCCGTGAACTCGCTGACACAGGTAACCGGCGTCGCACAGAACGAAACGATGGCCGGCACGTTCACGCAGAACGCCAATGCTATCGAACTGCGCGACCTGGGGCCGGGACACACGCTGGTGCTGGTGGACGGCCATCGCCAGGCCGAGTACCCGATGCCCTACAACGGCCAGAGCAACTTCGTGAACCTGTCGGCCATTCCGGTGGCCGCGATCGATCACATCGATCTGCTCTCCAGCGGTGCCTCGGCCATCTACGGTTCGGACGCCGTGGCGGGTGTGGTCAACATCGTGTTGAAGAAGAAGCTCGAAGAGCCCTTCAGTCTCAACCTGCGCCTGGGCGACACGTCCCAGGGGGGCGGCAAGTCCGGTCGGGCGCAGCTGGTCACCGGGTTCAGCACCGACAAACTCGACATGCTGTTCGCGGCGGAAGTGTTCGTGCGCAAGCCCGTGTATGCCTTCCAGCGCGACTTCATGAACTCCTCGCGCGACAACCCGAATCCGTCTGGACAGATCGCCGGCCGTGCAGTGCTGCGCTATGACTGGGGGTACAACGAATACATCGACCCAGGTCCAGATGCCTGCGATGCATTCCCGAACCTGACCTACAGCTTTCGCCCCGGCCGCGGCTACTTCTGCGGCGACTACGAGAGCGTGTCCCAGTACACGCTGCAGAACGACCGCGGGCGCGGCTCGCTGTTCTCGCGCTTCACCTATGACCTTGGCAAGTCGGAGCTGTACGGCTCACTGAATGTGCTGGGCTCATCCGACCGCTATGACGCGGACTACACGTGGTTCAGCTCGGACTTCCTGTTGCCCGAGGGCGGCTTCTTCGACGTATCCGCCGATCCGAATGGCGACGGCGGCATCTACTCGACGATGCAGCGCTTCTTCCAGCCGTACGAAGTCGGTTCGTACAAGGGGCGCCAGCACCGCCTGCACGAGAACGTGGCCGACTACAACCTGGGCCTGCGCGGCGACATCGCTGGCGACTGGAAGTACGACCTGACGCTGGCCGGTTCCCACTACAAACTGCGTCGCAACCGTCCGCTGCTGCTGAACCAGCCGCTGATCGACTACTACCTTGGAACCCCGCTGACTGACACCAACGGTGACCCGCTCGCGGATCCGTATGATTTCGGCGTACCTGTCTACGACGTCGACTGGAGCAAGCTGTACGAGCCGGTTTCGCCCGAGACCTATGCCAGCTTCATCGGCATCGACAAGACCAGGGCATGGTCGGACAGCAAGACGGCCACGCTGGTCCTGAACGGCTCCATTGTGGATCTGCCCTCCGGCCCGCTGGCTGCTGCCATCGTGCTGGAAGGCGCCAGCCAGAAATACAACATCGATCTGGATCAGCGCCTGCTCGATGGCGACTTCTTCGGCGTTGTCGGCACTGGCGGCGGCGGCAGTCGCAAGCGCTACGCCGGGGGTCTGGAACTGCAGGTGCCGGTATTCGATCCGCTCACGCTGAAGCTCGCCGGCCGCTACGACCGCTACGACGACATCACCAAGGTCAAGGGTGCATTCACGTACAACCTGGGTGTCGAGTACCGGCCCATCCGGCAGCTGCTGCTGCGCGGCAGCTACGCATCGAGCTTCCGGGCGCCCGACATGCACTACGTGTTCGCGGATCCCAGTGGCTTCTTTGTCGTGGTAACCGACGAGTACCAGTGCCGCCGCGACAACCTGCCTTTGTCGACCTGCCCCACTGAAGCCAACCCAGAGGGCGCCCGGCAGGGTAACCCGTTCCTGAAGGAGGAAACCAGTGACTCCTGGACCTACGGGTTCGTGGTGGAGCCGGTAAGTAACCTGACCATCAGCGCCGACTACTACTACGTCAAGCTCAAGGACGCCGTACAGGACGACTCCGTCACCATGCTGCTGGAGACCGAGGCGGACTGCCGTCTCGGCCAGACCAAGGGCGGCGATCCGGTGGACATCAACTCGCTGGAGTGCCAGTCCGCACTGGCGCGTGTGCAGCGCCACGCCAACGATGGCACGGCCAACGCGCTGGAAATCGAAAAGCTGACCGTCGGCCCGATCAACGCGGCCATGCTCAAGACCAGCGGCATCGATGCCTCGCTGCGCTATGGACTGACTGCCGGCACGGCAGGCAGGTTCGACTTCTCGGCAAGCTTCAGCCACGTGCTGTCGTACAAGTTCCAGCAGTTCGCCGGCGACCCGGTGGAAAACGAGCTGAAGAGCCTGCAGTACTTCGGCTGGCACAGCCGCATGAGCGGGTCGGTGACCTGGACCCTGGACAAGTTCTCGACCACGGCCTTCGTGCAGCGCTACGGCTCCACGCCGAACTGGGCCGAAACGGGTCGGCTCGGGTCGTGGACCTCGACGAACATGTCGGCACGCTACAGCGGGCTGTTCGGCGGCGACGCCTACATCGGCTTCGTGGTGGACAACATCTTCAATCGCAAGCCGCCACGCGACGAGACCTACGACACCTATCCCTACTACTCGGATTACAACTACGACCCGATTGGCAGGGAATACTTCCTGGAGATCGGCACGCGCTTCTGACGCAAGTCAGTTCAGCATGACAAGGGCGGCAGGCTTACCCCTGCCGCCCTTTTTTCATGCCAGCTGGGCGGTGACCAGATCCACTTCCTCGCTGCTGCCGAGGATCACGCAAGTGCGCTGATGGATTTCCGTCGGCTGCACTTCCAGGATGCGCTGGCCCGGCGCGGCCAGTGCCTTGCCGCCCGCCTGCTCCACCAGAAAGGCCATGGGGTTGGCCTCATACATCAGCCGCAACTTGCCCTGCGGCGCCTTCTTGGTCGGCGGATACATGAACACGCCGCCCTGGATCATGATGCGATGAACGTCGGCCACCATCGCGCCGACATAACGGCTCGAATAGCCGTTTTCCTGCGCCCAGTTCAGGTAGCGCTGATAGCCCTCGGGGATCGTGAGCCGGTTGCCTTCATTGAGTGAATAGCACTTGCTGCGCGGCGGAATCTTCAGCCCCTCGGCCACGCGCACGAACGCACCGATGGCAAGGTCCAGCACGAACATGTCCACCCCGTCCCCGATGGTCAGCGCCATCACTGTCGAGGAGCCATACAGCACATAGCCGGCCGCGACCTGCCGCATCCCGGGCTGCAGCAGGGAATCTTCCATCTTCGATGAACGGCGATCCTTGCGCAGGATGCTGAAGATGGTGCCGACACCACCGGCAATGTCCAGGTTCGATGAACCATCCAGTGGATCGAACATCACCACGTAGCGTGTCTCGCCATCATCCTGTGCACGCAGCACCATGGCCTCGTCGTTCTCTTCCGAGGCCACCACGGCCACACCCTGGCGGCCACCAAGGTTGCGCAGCAGGATGTCGTTGGCGATGACGTCCAGCTTCTTCTGCGTCTCGCCCTGCACGTTCTGGCTGCCGACGCTGCCCAGCACATCTTCCAGGCGTGCGCGCCGCACCTGCGCGGCGATCATCTTGGCCGAGATGGAGATCGCCGACAGCACCCAGGACAGTGTGCCGGTGGATTCCGGAAACCGCGCCTGCTGCGCCAGGATATGGGACTGGATGGTGACGAGGGGACGCATGCCGGTTGCACCGGCGGATGGCTTGGCATTCATGGGCGCCGATTATGCCTTCTGACGCTATATCCTTGCGGCCATGTGGCAGTTGGGTGCGACGGAAATATCGGCACTGGGGCTCAGCCTCGACGTTGCCCTGCGATCGGTATTGCTCAATCTGCTGCCGGCAGTCATTGCAGCCTGGTTGCTGACGCGCCGGCGCTTTCCGGGCCGCACGGTATTTGATGCCTTCGTGCATCTGCCACTGGTACTTCCGCCGGTGCTGGTCGGCTATCTGCTGCTGCTGCTGCTGGGCACCCGCGGACCGATTGGCGGCTGGCTGGACCGCAGCTTCGACCTGCAGCTCACGTTCTCGACGATGGGCGCCGCGGTGGCCACCGCGGTCATGTCCTTTCCGATCATGGTGCGGGCCATCCGCATTTCACTGGAAAACGTGGATCGGGGCCTGGAGGAAGCGGCACGCACGCTGGGCGCCGGTCCATGGCGGCGCTTCGCCACCATCACGCTGCCGCTGATGATGCCGGGCGTGCTGGCCGGCGTAGTCACGGCATTCGCGGCCGGCCTGGGCGAGTTCGGCGCGGTGATCACCTTCGTGTCGAACATTCCCGGAGAAACACGCACCCTGCCACTGGCTCTGTATACGGCACTGCAGTCGCCGGATGGCGATGCCACCGCCGCCCGCCTGGCACTGCTGTCCTTTGCGCTGGGTCTGGCCGGGCTGCTGTTCTCCGAAGTACTGGCGCGGGGTTTGCGCCGCTGGCTGGGGAAGTAGGCTCGTGCTCAGCGTCGACGTCAGCCTGGCCCGCGGCACCTTTCGGCTCGATGCGAAATTCGAGGCCGCCACGCCTGGTGTCATCGCCTTGTTTGGTCGATCCGGCTGCGGCAAGACCACCCTGGTCAACCTCATTGCCGGACTCCTCCGCGCTGATCGCGGGCGCATCACGCTCGGTGATCAGGTCTGGTTCGATTCCGCCAGCGGCACCAACGTGCCCGCCGAGCGACGCCGCATCGGCTACGTGTTTCAGGATGCCAGACTGTTCCCGCATTACTCGGTGCGCGGCAATCTGTTGTACGGCGCATCTGGTCACGCTGCGAACCAGGGCGGTTTCGATGACGTGGTGCAGCTGCTCGGGCTTGGCTCACTGCTTGATCGCCGCCCGGCAAGGTTGTCCGGTGGCGAAAAGCAGCGCGTGGCGCTGGGGCGCGCCCTGCTGGCGAACCCGCAGCTGCTGCTGCTCGATGAACCGCTGGCCGCGCTGGATGCTTCGCGCCGCGAGGAAGTCCTGCCTTACCTGGAGCGCCTGCGCGATCACTTTTCCATCCCCATGGTGTACGTGAGCCATCAGCTCGATGAAGTCCTGCGCCTCGCCACCCAACTGGTGGTGCTGGATGCCGGGCAGGTCGTAACCGCTGGAGAGCTCGGCACGGTGAGCCTGCAGCCGGCACTTCGCAGCATCGTCGGTAGCGATGCGGTCGGAGCCATCGTGGAAGGCAGCGTTACCGCCATCGACACCGGCGAGGATCTGGCCAGCATTGCCATCGGCACAGGCGGACTGCTCAAGGTCGGCGCGCGTGACCTCGCTGCCGGACAGCGCGTGCGCCTGCAGCTGCTGGCACGCGATCTGATTCTTGCACTGGAGGAGCCACGCGGCATCTCGGTGCGCAATCACCTGCGCGGCACGGTTCGATCAATTACCGCCGATGGCGGCGCCGACCTGGTCGAAGTGGATGTCGCGGGCACCAGACTGCTGGCGCGCGTCACCAGCTCCTCGACGCGCGAGCTCAGGCTCGCGCCGGGACTGCCACTGTGGGTACTGGTAAAGGCCGTATCCGTGAGTCCGCACGCCCTGACACGCGCGGACTCCTGAAGACCTGCTTCAGCGCCGGTCGCCAGTCCGGCCATCGCGCCCGTGGCCATTACCCCGACCATCGCCATGGTGGCCGTGATTCTCCCCGTGCCGATCATCCAGGTCCGGCAGCGCCTGCAGCACCGCCCTGGCCAGCACCTTGTGGCCTGCGGCGGTCGGGTGGATGCCGTCCCAGAACAGCCAGGAATCGGGATCGATGCCGCTCATCGCGCCCGCGGCATCCGTGACATTGACGAACCCGTACTGCTCCTTGTTCGCGACGATGTGCTGCAGCAGGCCGAACACATCGAATGTGATGACTCCGTCCTCGCCGGCCAGCCGCGCGGCCAGTGCTGAATTGAATGCGCCTGCTATCAACGTCGCCGTACCGGATGCCTGTGCACCCGCGGCCCGAACTGCCGGCACCAGACCCAGATCCGGTGTATTCCAGACCAGGATGTGCCGCGCGCCCCGCGCTTGCAGTGTGTCAACCATCGTGCCGACGGCAGTCGCGAGGTTCCAGGCCGCATTACCAATGATGGTCTGGGCATGGCCGGGATCGACGAATACCGCGTTCAGTGTGTCGCGCAGATCATTGCCGCCCACGGCAATGACGAACACATCGTCCCGGTGAACCGCGTAGCCGCGCCCCAGGTACATCTGCAGTTGTGCAAGTGCGCCTGGCACATCGGTGTTGGCAGCAGCGCGTGCACCACCAAACGCGAAGTCATCCCCACCAATCAGGGATGGCACCGCACCTTCGTACGCCTTGAGCTTCGCCGCTGCGCGGCTCGCCCACACGTCGCCGTTGCTGTAGGTACCCGTGGCGTAGGGCAGCGTCGGAACATAGGCATTGCCGGTAATGGCCTGGGTCGGGTCGCCGCCATGGGTGGCGATCGCATTGTTGCCCGAGTCCGAGAGACTGTCGCCGAAGATGTAGAGCTCGCCGGCCTGTACTGCGCCTGCGTACAGGACCGCGACAGTCAGCAACGCTTGCGCAAGCCATGCGGCCTGCCTGGAAAACGGTCTCATATTGATCTCCCTGGTTGAGTTGCCATGCAACTCACACAGAGAGACAGGCAGCAGATTCGGGTACCTAGACTTCCCCGGAGCGCAGCCCCTGCGCGCTGCGTGGCTGCACCAGCAGCTTGTCGATGACCAGGCCATCCATGTCCACCACCTCGATGGACAGGTCGCGCCAGGCCAGTTTTTCGCCCGGCACCGGCATGCGGCCCAGGTGCCACAGCACGAAGCCCGCCATGGTGTTGTAGTTCTCGCCGCGCGCCAGATCCTTGCGGGCCAGCGTGCGTTCGACTTCATGGATGGACAGATGCCCGTCGATCAGCCAGCTGCCGTCCTCGCGCTGCACGGCCCCGGCAGCATCGCGGCTGCCCATCTCGGGCCAGTCGCCGGCGATGGCCTTCAGGATGTCGGCAGGAGTCACCAGGCCTTCAATGCCGCCGTACTCATTGGTGACCACGCCCAGATGCACGCTGGCGCGACGAAACGTTTCCAGCAACTTGAAGATCGAAATGCTCTCCGGCACATGCAGCGGCGGCTGCACGTCGACCTCGGTGTCGATGACACCACGACGCAGCGCTTCGCCGAGGTTGGCGAGCGAGATCACGCCGATCAGCTGCTCGAGCTCACCCCGGCACAGCAGGAAGCGCGCATGCCCGCTGCGCCGCGCCTCATCCCACAGCGTGCCCACCGGCTCGCCGATGTCCAGCCACAGGATGTCGCCACGCGGAACCATGATGGTGCTGATGCTGCGATCGGCCAGCCGCAGCACCGAGTCGATCATCTCGGCCTCGAGCTTGTGCAAGGCGCCCGTCTGCATGCCTTCGGTGGCCAGCGCGCGCACGTCATCGTCGGTCACCTCCGACTGCCTGCCGCCGACACCGGGCAGCAGCTTCAGCAGCGCATCAGTCGAGCGCTGCAGCATCCATACGATTGGCGCGCCGACCCTGGCAAACAGCTGCATCGGAATGGCCACCAGCGTGGCCCACCGGTCGGCATGGGCGTAGGCCAGACGCTTGGGGACCAGCTCGCCCAGCACCAGCGAGATGTAAGTCATCACCACCACGATGGCGGCAAAGGCAATTTCCCGGGCGTAGGTTTCGATAGGCGGATAGACGCTGCTGACCCAGGCGGCCAGGCTCTGCGAATAGGCGGCACCGCTGTAGAGGCCGGTGAGGATGCTGACCGTGGTGATGCCGACCTGCATGACGGAGAGCAGGCGTGTGGGGTCATCCAGCAGGGCAATCGCTGCCCGCGCACCCGCATGACCGGCTTCCGCCAGCGCCTTCAGCCTTGAACGGCGCGCCGAGACGAGCGCGAGCTCGGCCGAAGCGAAAAACCCATTCAGAATGATCAGGCCGAGGATGACCGCGGCTTCGCGCATCGGGTGGTCTTGGACCCCTTTGTTCAAAGGGCCTGCCAATGAGAAATCGAACTGGCATCATACCGCGCCTGTAAACCGAACCGCCGCCCGATTTCCCATGTCCCCACCCAGTCACGCCGGTCAGGCGCAGCAGCCCATCGGCAAGGTTTTTCTGGCCTTTCTGCTGCCGATGATGCTGGCCAACATCCTGCAGTCACTGTCGGGGACACTGAACAATATCTTCCTGGGCCACATGATCGGCGTGAAGGCGCTGGCCGCGGCCTCGGCCTTCTTTCCGGTGTTCCTGTTCCTGATCTCCTTCGTGATGGGCCTGGGCTCCGGTGCCTCGGTGCTGATCGGCCAGGCCTGGGGTGCGAAGCAGCCCGACCGGGTGCGCGCCGTGGCAGGCACCACATTGAGCGTGGGCCTCATCGGAGGACTGGCCGTGGCGCTGTTCGGCGGTGGATTCGCGCACGTACTGCTGTCGCAGCTGGACACGCCGCCGGACATCCTGGCCGAAGCCACCAACTACGCGCGCATCTGCCTGTACGCGATGCCGGGCTTCTTTGCGTTCCTGCTGATGACAACCATTCTGCGCGGCGTGGGCGACGCCATCACGCCCCTGCGGGCGCTGATCGTCTCGACCATCGTCGGATTGATCGTCACACCGGCATTCATCGCCGGCTGGTTCGGCCTGCCGCGCCTGGGTGTATCCAGCGCTGCCGTCGGCTTCGTCACGTCATTCCTGGCCACGTTCGTCTGGCTGGTGTTCTACCTGCGCCGCAAGGGGCACGCGCTGGCACCCAATGCCGAACTGATCCGGCACATGCGCATCGACGGCGCCATCCTCAAGAACGTGCTGCG
The DNA here is from genome assembly GCA_964456255.1 of uncultured Steroidobacteraceae bacterium. GTDB lineage: Bacteria > Pseudomonadota > Gammaproteobacteria > Steroidobacterales > Steroidobacteraceae > ZC4RG30. The sequence continues at coordinate 18,621 of CAYWDZ010000002.1, forward strand.
CATTGGCCTGCCCACGGCAATGCAGATGGTGATCATGTCGCTGGCGGAAGTTGCGCTGCTCAGGATGGTCAACCACTTCGGATCCGATGCCACGGCGGCGTATGGCGTGGGCAACCAGGTGCTGGGCTACGTGCAGTTCCCGGCCATGTCGATCGCCATCGCCGCTTCGATCCTGGGCGCGCAAGCCATCGGCGCCGGCCACCCGGAGCGGCTGGGCGCCATCACGCGCACCGGCATCCTCATCAACTTCGCGATCACCGGCAGCATGCTGCTGCTCGGCTATGTGTTCTCGCGGCACATCATCTCGCTGTTCACGCAGAGCCCCGAAGCAACCGAGATCGCGGTGCGGCTGCTGTACATCGTGCTGTGGAGCACGCTGCTGTTCGGTGCCGCCGCGGTGGTCTCCGGCGTGATGCGCTCCAGCGGCACGGTGATCGTGCCGACGCTGCTGTCTATCAGTGCCATCCTCCTGGTGGAGATTCCGGTGGCCTGGTTCATGAGCGCGCCGGATCGCTTCGGCATCGACGGCGTGTGGATGGCCTACCCTGCCGCATTCCTCACCATGCTGATTCTGCAGGTCACCTACTACCGCCTGGTGTGGCGCAAGCAGCGCATCCAGCGCCTGATCTGATGAAGCCGCCGCACACCTTCCGCGGCGTGGTCATGAACAAGCCGGTGAAGCAGGCGGCCACCAAGCCTGCAAACCATGGTCCGGCGAAGATCCGTGTGGCGCGCGAAGTGGCCGGACGCGGCGGCAAGGGCGTGACCGTGATTACCGGCCTGCCGCTGAATGCAGTGGAGCTGGAGGATCTGGCCGGCAGACTCAAGCGCAGCTGTGGTGCCGGCGGCGCGGTGCGCGGCGATCGCATCGAGCTACAGGGCGAGCATCGCGACCGGCTGGTCGCGGAACTCGTGAAGCTGGGTTACGACGCGAAACGCGCCGGCGGCTGATCGAGGCCTACTTGCTGGTGGCGTGACCGTGCTGCATGGACGCGTGATCCATGCCGGCATCCGGTACCAGCGGCCTGACTTCCAGCATCACCGTGATTTCGGGTTCGTACTCGAAGGTGAGCTGCAATGGCACCTTCTGCCCGACCTCGAACGGCTTCTTCAGGTCCATGAACATCACGTGCAGCCCGTTGGGTTCGAAACGCACCGACTCGCCGGGCGCGATTTCCAGCTTGCCCACGGCCCACATGCGCGCCACGCCCTCGTTATCGATGGTGCTGCGATGAATCACGATCCTGTCGCAGACCGGCGAGACGATCTTGAGCAGCTTGGCTGCTTCACTGCCCTTGTTGGTCAGCACCAGGTAACCGACTCCGGCCGCCCCGGGCGCGGTGGCGCGAGTCCAGGCTTCGCTGCCCACGACTTCGGCCAGTGCCGGTGCTGCGTTCAACAAACCGACCGCGGCAGCCAGGACTGCCATGCTGCGCCATGCTTTAGTGCTGTTCATGGCCGAATTCTAGGGCAAACTCCGCGCCCGAATATGCTCAAGTTTGACGAAGTTACCCTGCGGCGCGGTCCGCGCATCCTGTTCGCCGATGCGAACTTCAGCCTGTTTCGCGGCGAGAAGGTCGGCATCACCGGCGAGAACGGCAGCGGCAAGTCGAGCCTGCTGGCGCTGGTCCGCGGCGAACTGCAGCCCGATGCCGGTCACTTCGAGATGCCCGGCAATCTCGCGGTGGCGCATGTGGCCCAGGAACTGGATGCCATCGACCGGGCCGCCATCGAGTTCGTGCTGGATGGCGATACCGAACTCAGGGACATAGAGGCGCGCATTGCCCGTGCCGAAGAACGCCACGAAGACGGCACCAGGCTCGCCAACCTGTACATGCAGTACGCCGCCATCGGCGGCTACGACGCGCGCGCCCGCGCCGCGCAACTGATGCACGGCCTCGGGTTCACCACGGCGGACGAACCGCGCATGGTGCGGGAGTTCTCCGGTGGCTGGCGCGTGCGCCTGAACGTGGCACGCGCGCTGATGTGCCGCTCCGACCTGCTGCTGCTCGATGAGCCCACCAACCACCTGGACCTGGACGCCATCGTGTGGCTGGAGGGCTGGCTGCGGGATTACTCCGGCACTCTGCTGCTGATCGCGCACGACCGCGAGTTCCTCGACCGCGTGGTCAACCGCATCGTGAACATCGAGCGGCAGAAGGCCACGCTCTACACCGGCAATTACTCGGATTTCGAGACGGCGCGCGCCGCGCAGCTGGCGCAGCAGAGCGCACTGCATGCCAAGCAGGAGCGCGAGATCGCGCACATGGAAGACTTCGTGCGCCGCTTCCGTGCCAAGGCCAGCAAGGCCCGCCAGGCGCAGAGCCGCATCAAGGCGCTGGAGCGCATGCAGCGCATCGCGCCCGCGCATGTGGATTCGCCGTTCGAGTTCAGCTTTGCCGAACCGCTGAAGCTGCCGCGCCCGCTGCTGGCGATTCAGGAGCAGTCGGCCGGCTATGGCGAGCGCATCCTGCTGCACAAGGTGAGCCTCACCATTTACCCGGGCGATCGCATCTCGCTGCTGGGCCGCAACGGTGCGGGCAAATCGACGCTGGTGAAGCTGCTGGCCAATGAACTGCCCGCGCGCGGCGGCACACGCGATGACGCGCGCGACCTGAATGTGGGCTACTTCGCGCAGCACCAGCTCGAGCAGCTCGACCCGCAGGCCTCGGCCTTCCTGCACCTGCAGCGGCTGGCGCAGAAGCTCGGGCAACGGCCGGCCGAACAGGATCAGCGCAATTACCTGGCCACCTATGGCTTCACCGGCGATCGCGTATTCGAGGCCGTCGGCCCGTTCTCCGGCGGCGAGAAGGCGCGCCTGGCGCTGGCGCTGGTGGCGTACGGCAAGCCCAACCTGCTGCTGCTCGACGAGCCGACCAATCATCTGGACCTGGAGATGCGCCAGGCACTGGCCATGGCATTGCAGGAATACACCGGCGCCGTGGTGATGGTCTCCCACGATCGTCATCTGCTCAACACCGTAACGGATCGATTCCTGCTGGTGGCCAACGGGCGCGTCGAGGATTTCGACGGTGATCTGGATGACTACGCGCGCTGGCTGTCCCGCGGCGATGCAGCGCGCGAAGCCGTCGCGCAACCCGCCGCGGCCCAACCAGCGGTGCAGCCCAAGCCGGCAGCAACCAGGCCAGCAACGCGTGACATTGCCCAGCAGCGCCGCCGTGAGGGCGCCGAAGCACGCAAGGCGCTGGCGCCACTGCGCTCACGCCTGACACGCTGCGAGAAGCGCCTGCAGGAACTGGCAGAGCAGGCGAAGAAGCTCGACGCGCAGCTGGCCGACCCGGGGTTGTATGCCGCAAGCGAACGCGCGCGTCAGCAGGACCTGACTGCCCAGCGTGCGCGCATCGCGCAGGAGACCGAACAGGTCGAGGCCGAGTGGCTGCAGGTTTCAGAAGAACTCGAACAGGCAACGGGTATTACCAGCTGATACCCCAGGGGGGACCAGCAATGGACCCCGCCCGAATAGCTCGCCCGTCCACCGGCCGTGGTCTTCCATGGCTCCCGTCACGCCGGGACGGGGAGCCGCAAACATGGGATTCGCAAGGTTCGCGATGCTGGCAGGCCAGATGCTGATCGGCTGCGGGGCCGTCATCCCCGGGGCGATGCTGGAAGCGGCATCTACCGGCGAGCTGCGCCAGATGGAGCAACTGACGGAAGAAGGTGAACCGCGTGAAGACCCGCCTCAGGACGGATCGTCGGGAATCAGGTGACCGGCGCGATCGCGCTTGGTGCGGATGTAGCGCTCGTTGTGCGCATTGGGCGAGGCCAGCAGCGATTCGATCTCGGCGACATCGATGCCCCGCGCCCTGAGCTCGCGCACCTTGTGCGGACTGTTGGTCAGCAAGCGAATGCGCGTGTAGCCCAGTGACTTGAGCATTGCGGCAGCGATGGCGTAGCTGCGCTCGTCGGCACTGAAGCCCAGGTGCCGGTCGGCATCCACGGTGTCCAGACCCTCGTCCTGCAGCTCGTAGGCGCGCAGCTTGTTGGCCAGGCCGATGCCGCGCCCTTCCTGTGCCAGGTACAGCAGCACGCCGCCGCCCTCTGCGTGCAAGCGCTTCACCGCGGTCTGCAGCTGTTCGCCGCAGTCGCAACGCAGGCTGCCGAGAAGGTCACCGGTGAAACACGAGGAATGCGCGCGCACGGGCACCACCGCTGCCGGATCCGGATTGCCCACGATCACCGCCACATGCTCGGAGGCATCGCGCCGATCGCGGAACAGCACCAGGCGGCTGGCCTCCTCTTCGCGCAATGGCACGCGTGCCTCGCTGACGCGCACCAGGTCATCGTCAGTGGGATGCGCATGACGCTGCACCTGGTCCACCCGTACGGCCAGCACACTGGCCGGCGCGGTGTCGGTGATCACCTCCGAGACCAGCAGTGCCGGCAGCAATTGCGCGCTCTTGGCCAGCTGCACCGCCGCGGCGGCCAGCTGATCGGCGCAACTGGCCTGCGGCGCGGGAGTTCCCAATGCCGCGCGCCATGCATCCGCATCCCAGTGGCGCCCCAGTTCCAGCAATTGCGTGGCACTGAGGTTTGCGGGCACGTTCAGCAGCAACAACTCATCGGATTCGCAGGGCACCGCGAGCTGCGCGGCGCGCTCACCGGTAATCACCAGCGCCGCACCGGGCTGTGCCAGCAAATGCGCGACCAGCGGTTCCTCGGCGGTTTCCAGCGGCGCCACGAGGCGCCACGCGCGGCCACCGGCTTCCTGCACGACGATGCCCCGGCCGCGCCGCAGTTCGGCCAGGGCGCGGTCCACGGCCACCAGCGCCGGGTCACCCTGGGGCGGGTCGGGCGCGCGAGGTATGGCTTGCAGGCGGGGTCCGGACATGGCGGAAAGCCTACTACAACGTCCGGGGCGGGTTACGTGCCGGAGGCCACGACCCCGGCCAGTCGATCGAAGGCGCCCGCCCCGGGGCCGCTCCCGAAGCGGAAGCTGGAGACGGCCAGGGCGCCCATGAACAGCTCGCCATAGATGGCAGTGGCCGGATCATCCCCGGCCGCGCCCGCCACCACCATCAGCGGGATCAGATGGTCCTCATGGGGATGCGATTCACGCGCCGCCGGGGCCCGCTCCCAGGCGATGAGCGCCGCGCGACGATCGGCCGGTGTGGTACCCAGCAGCGCCTTGCGCAACCAGGCATCGAAGGCAGCCGCGGGCCCGGCGCCGGATGCGTTCCAGCGCCCGAGGTTGTGATAGCTCTGGCCGCTGCCGATGATCAGGATGTTGGCGTCGCGCAGCGGTGCCAGCGCCCTGCCCGCTGCGATGTGTTCGGCCGGGTCCATGTGGGCCCGCATGGAGAGTTGCACGACAGGCACATCGGCCTGCGGATAGATCGGCTTCATCATGCTGAAGGTGCCATGGTCGAAGCCACGCTCCGGATCCGCGCCGCACGTGAACCCAGCTTCATTCAGCAGCTGCTGCACGCGCGCAGCCAGTTGTGGCGACCCCGGCGCGGGATAGCGGATGTGATAGGTCTCGGGCGGGAAGCCGTAGTAGTCGTACACCATGCCCGGATGCGGCGCGGAAGAAACGGTGAAGTCCGGTTCTTCCCAATGACCCGATATCACCAGCACTGCGTCCGGTGGCGCGGGCAATTGCCGCGGGATGTCCTGCAGTGCACGTTCCATCAGATTGAAATGCGCACGCATGGGCCCCTGCATGTAAGGCCAGGGACCACCGCCGTGGGAGAGGAAATAGACCGGTTGACGCATGCGCGCCACTCTACCTGCGTTGCCTTGCCTTCGCGCACGGGCCGGAGCCGTTCCGGACCAGCCATCGCCATGGCGATGACCGGTCCGGCCGGCAGCAGCAACCGATCCCGTCAGTCGAAGCGCGCCCGCACCATCAGCCGCACATCGCGGCCAGGCATGATCACCTCATCCTTGTTCAGTGCCACGGCATTGCGCTGTGAACTGTCGGTGAGGTTGTGTCCGATCAACGCGAACTCGATACCCGGATGCGCGACCCAGGGCCGCAGGGCGATCTGCGCGTCGACATTGGTGAAGGCCTTCGTGACCGACTCCGAAGTTGCCAGCTTGTCCTGCTTGCCGGCGTACTTCACGGTCACCCGCGCATCGAAGCGCGGGCTCTGCCAGGACAGTCCGCCACCCACGTGGTACGGCGGAATGCGGGGCACATTGCCGCCACCGTTGGACAGCGTCGCGCGTACCACATCGCCCAGCAGATCGATGTGCAGGTCACCGGCGGAACTCTGCAGCAATTCGATCTCCGCGTGAGCTTCGGCGCCACGGAAGCGCGCGTCGCGCTGCACGTAGAACATCTCCTTGAGTTCCTCGCCGTTGTCTGGCGCGCAGTTGCCATCCTCGTCGCAGAACTGCCCGGTCAGCGCCCCGTAGATGTAGTTGTTGAACCTCGTCACCCAGATCGAGCCGTCCGCATGGACGCGCTCGCCGCGGAAGCGCAGTGACACCTCCGCCGAATTGGCCCGCTCCAGCCCGAGCGTGGCATCGCCGATTTCGTAAGTGACCGGGCCATCGTGCGGTCCACGCGCGAACAACTCCGTTTGCGCCGGCGCGCGCGCAGCCGATGACAGCGCGAGACCCAGACGCCATGCTTCCGCCACGTCGAACACCAGTCCCGCGGAACCGCTGATCGGCGTGAAGCTGCGCGAAGTGGCCACATCGGCGACGGACGTGCCCTTGACACGCACGTTCTCGACCCGCGTTCCGAACTGCAGGCGCACCGTGTCGGCCAGCGGCGCCTCGGCAAAGCCGAAGACCGCGCCGGTCCTGGTCAGGGTGGGCAACAGGTATTCGGAGCCCTCTCCCAGTGCGGAGAAATCCTTGTGCTGCAACTGGATGCCCAGCGCCGTTGCCGAAAGCACGCCCAGCTCTCCGCCCACGGCTTCGGCCCGCGTCTCCCATTCCTTGTCCTTGAAGGTGGCGCCGATGTCTCCGTCTTCGATTTCGCTGTGCTGGTAGTCGGCCCAGCCGCCATCGACGGTGAGCCGCTCCCATGGACCGGCAGACAGGCCCCAGGCCGAGCGCAGTGACAGCTTGGTCTGCTCCATGTCGATGTAGGCTTCCTCGCCGGGAATGCCGTACTTCGATTCATGCCGCGTGACTCCGAGGCCAAGGTCGTTGTCGCCGCTGATCCATGCGCCACCCAGTGCACCGCCATGCGCGCGCATCCAGGAGTTTCCCAGTGTTCCCTCCGGCGTGTCGTAGTCATCGGAGTGCCTGTCGAAGGCGTCGGCATGGAAGGCCAGGCCCTCGCGGCGCATGTTGAACTGGCCGGCAAAGTCGCGGCTGTCCGCGCCACTGCCGAACTCGCTGACCACTTCTCCCGACAGCGTCCCGTCCGGGAGGCGAGTGGGCACGCGATTGCTGATCGCATTGACCACGCCACCGATTGCCTGGCTGCCGTAACGCAGCGTGGCAGCGCCGCGCACCACTTCCACGCGATCGGCGGTGAACGGGTCGATGGGTACGCCGTGGTCGGGCCCAACGTCCGAGACGTCGAAGCTGCCGACACCATCTTCGAGCACGCGCACGCGGTTGGCGTCCATGCCGCGGATCACCGGTCTGCCGGCACCGGCCGCGAAGCCGCTACTGGTCACGCCCGGCACCTGATCGAGCGCATCCGCCAGCGTGTTGCCGCCGGAGCGCAGCAGCTGGTCACGGTCGGCGCTGCCGGCAATGGTGGCCAGATGGTCGGGGTCGCCGATCGGCGAAGCCGTGACCACGACCTGCTCCAGCTCTTCGGCATGTTCGATCTCTTGCGCGTATGCAGTGGAAAGGGATGAAACGAGGGTCAACGCCAGCACGGCGCCGCCCGGATGAATTCTGGACATGTTGTTACCTGCGAATTGAGATGCCTGATGGCTGCGCGTATCCACAACGGAACGCGCAGGATCGCTTGCAGACCACCACCCGCCGCACGGCGGGACGGCATTTGCCGTCACTGCGAATGAATTCGCCGGTCAGCGGGCGGTCGGAAGCGGGCCGGCGCGTCGAACACGCCGGCCTGGTTACGCGATCGGAGGCCGGAACAACCTGCCGATGCGCTGCACGGGATCCGGCAACACGAGTGCCGGAGGATTCAACACGGAAACGAACTGCACCACGGGCACCGTTACCACCGCGGTGGTACCGGCATATACGCCGCCATCATCCGTGTGCAGCTGGCCATGCTCGCCGCGCGCGTGTTCCGCATCGAGCTCGCGCTCCATGCCGGAATCAGGGCGGAAGTTCTCGTGGCTCAGTTGCGCCAGCTCATGGCCGAGCTGATGTGTCTCGCACCAGGTGGAGTAGATCGGCCGCGCCAGCACACACAACATCGCCAGCCCCAGCACCGCGAGGCGCAAGGCAGGAGGCAGGCGTTTGAGCGGATGAACCACGCGGCTAATCTAGCCTGCGGCAGCCCGGTTTGCCACCGGCAACCAGCGCGCCAGGGGCAATGCCAGCACTGCGCCCGTGGCCGCCATCAGCAGGGCCGACGGGAGCGTCAGCCACGTTGCGACGTGGCCCCAGAACACGCTGCCCGCGGCGAGACAGCCGTAGAACACGGCCGAGTAGAGTGCCATGCCGCGCGCACGAATCGCATCGGGCACCGCGAGCTGCGCCGCCACGTTCAGCGAAGACAGCGAGGCAATCCAGGCCGTGCCGGCCAGGATGCTGGCAATGAGGCCCAGCGCCTTCACATGCAGCAACGCATAGGCCGTCATGGCAAGCGCGGTGCCGATCGTGCCGATGAACAGCGTGCCATCCAGCCCGAAGCGCTGGCGCGCACGCGGCAGCCACCATGCACCGGCGACGCCACCCGCGCCGATGCAACCCACCAGGATTCCGAACAGGCGCTCGTCACCCGCCAGCTGCTCGCGCGCAATCAGGGGCAACACCGCCCAGTAAGCACTGCCGAAGAAATAGAACGCGACCGACCGCAGCAGCGTGTTGCGCATGGAACGAATGCCCAGTGCGTGCCTCACGCCGGAACCGATCGATGCGAACAGACTTTCGCTGGTCGGCGTCCGTACCGGCGCAGCCGCAGGCCGCCAGATCCACAGCGCCACGATGATCGCCACGAACGACAACGCATTCAGGAAGAACGGCCACGCGATGCCCAGCGTGAAGATCAGCAGGCCGCCCAGTGCCGGTCCGATCGCGCGGCTCACGTTGATGCCGACAGCATGCAGTGCGATCGCGGGAGCCAGTCTTTCGCGCGGCACCAGTTGCGGCAGGATGGCCTGCCAGGTCGGCACGCTGATGGCCGTGATGACGCCCAGGCCAAAGGTAATCGCCAGCAGTGCAGCAGTGTCCGCGGCACCCAGCAGCACCAGCACGCCCAGCAGTGCCGCGAGCAGCAGCGCCACGAATTGCACCAGCATCAGCAGGCGGCGCCGGTCGGCGCGATCAGCCAGCGCACCGGCGGGAATGGCCAGCAGGAACACGGGCAGTGTTGTCGCCGCCTGGACCAGCGCCACCATGGATGGCGTCGGGTCCAGCGTGGCCATCAGCCATCCGGCCGCGGCATCGTGCATCCAGCTGCCGGTGTTCGACAGCAGTGCTGCCGTCCACAGCAGCGCGAAGTCGCGGTAGCGGAACGGACTCCAGGCGTCGGAGGACTGCGGCAGAAGGCTATGCCCCGATCAACCTGTCTTCATCGGCCGCAGGAGTGCCGGATGGACCACCGCCGCAGCAATGGCCGGTGAAACCGCTTGCTCCATGATTCACCCCCGTGACTCGATCTGGTGCCGAGTATAGGACCCGGCACAGAATCGTGGCGCCCCGGATGATTTCGCGTCGGGCCCTGAGGTGCGCAGTGGCCCGGGCAGGCGTAGCCTGTCCGTAACCGGAGGGAATCATGGACACAAATTCTGACCGACGCGCTTTACTGCAAGGCCTCGCCCTGATGGGTGCCAGCGCTGCCCTTGCCGAGTCGGCTCAAGCCGCCGCGGCAACCGCGGACACTCCCCGGGTTGCGGCACCGAGCTTCAGCGCCAGCACCACGCCGAAGCCATTGCCATTCGACCCAACGAAGCTGGACGGGCTGTCCGAGAAGCTGATCCGCTCGCACTGGGAGAACAACTATGGCGGGTCCGTGCGCACCCTCGCAGCTGTTCAGGCCAGGCTCGTGGAAGCACTTGCCTCGCCCGATACGCCGGCCTGGCTCTACAACGACATCAAGCGCGAGCACCTGGTTCGCACCGGCTCCGTTGTCCTGCACGAGTACTACTTCGACAACCTGGGCGGCGCGGGCAAGGCCGGAGCTTCGACGCGCGGCGCGCTGGGGCAAGCCTTCGGCACCTTCGACAACTGGGAAACCGAGTACCGGCGCATCGCAGCCGGCCTGGGTGGTGGATCGGGATGGGTGGTTCTCGGGTTCAACGTGCACACCCGCCAGATGGAAAACTACTGGATGGCCGACCATGCACATGCACCGGCTGCGACCTTGCCACTGCTCGTACTCGACATGTACGAGCACTCCTACCAGATGGATTACGGCGCCGCGACAGCGCGCTATGTCGACGCGTTCTTCAGGAACATCCAGTGGGATGCGGTTGAATCGCGGCTCGCCAAGGCGCTGAAGACCGAGGCCACGTAGCCACCGTGCAAGAGATGGTGCCCAGGGTCGGAATCGAACCAACGACACGCGGATTTTCAGTCCGCTGCTCTACCAACTGAGCTACCTGGGCTCTCGCGGGGCGCGTATTAGACGTTGCGGCCCTTCGGGGCGTCAAGGCCGGCCATCCCGGATCAGGATGCCGGAGCCTGAAAATCCCTGGGTTTTTCGGAGCCGGGCCCGAAAAAATACTTTTCCATCTCCGCCTCCAGGAACTTGCGTGCCTTGGGTTCCACCAGCGTGAGGCGGTATTCGTTGATCAGCATGGTCTGGTGCTTGAGCCACCCCGCCCAGGCCTCGGCCGACACCTGCTCGAAGATCCTCTGCCCCAGAGCGCCCGGGTAGGGCGCGCGCTCCAGGCCTGGAGCCTCGCGCTTGAGCAACACGCAATTCACGGTACGGGTCATGGCGGTGGATTCTTCAGCAGTTCGGCCACGGGTTGGGGCAGCCCGACGCGGGCCGGACGCGCGGCGTTATACCACATGCCCGCGCCCTGCTCGGCAACGCCCGGAGCGCCATTGACGGTGGTCCACAGCGGATGGATCTTCAGGTCGAAGTGCGTGAACACGTGCAGCAATGGCTCACCCTCGCGCAATCCGCATGAACGCCCCAGCACGGTCTCGGCCTCGGCACGTGAGGCGAACTCAGGTGGTGACCACAACCCGCCCCACACACCGCTGGGTGGACGCTGCACCAGATGCACGCTGCCATCGGGAGCCTGCGCGAACAACATCCAGGTCTCGCGCGCCGTGCGCTTCAGCGGCTTCCTGGGAGCCGGGTAGTCCGCTTGCGTGCCGGCTGCGTGCGCCGCGCAGTCGCCTGCGAGCGGGCACTCGCCGCAGCGTGGCTTGCGCCGCGTGCACAGTGTGGCGCCCAGATCCATGATGGCCTGCGTGTACTGCGCCGCGCGCGTCGTCGGCGTCTGTTCGGTGGCGATGCGCCACAGTTCGTTCTCGAAGGCACGCTCACCGCTGCGCCCGGGCACTGCACGCAGTCGCGACAGCACGCGCCGCACATTGCCATCGAGGATGGGATGCGGCTCATCACGCGACAACGCCAGGATGGCGCCCGCTGTCGAGCGGCCAATGCCCGGCAATGACGCCACACTGGCGAATTCCGTGGGGAATTCACCGCCATGCTGCGCGACGACGAGCTGCGCTGCGCGCTGCAGGTTGCGTGCGCGCGCGTAATAGCCAAGCCCCGACCAGTGATGCAGCACTTCATCTGCCGGCGCGGCCGCGAGCGAGCCCACATCGGGGAACCGCGCCATGAAGCGCTCGAAATAGGGAATCACCGCAGCGACCTGCGTTTGCTGCAGCATCACTTCGGAAATCCACACGCGATACGGCGTGGGCTCGCGCTGCCAGGGCAGGTCGTGCCGCCCGGACTTCCCGTGCCAGGCGATGAGCCGCGAGGCGATCAGACCGCCGGCGGTCCGTGCCATTTGATTGCGTACTGCACCAGCTGCGCGTTGGTGTCGAGCGAGAGCTTGCGCTTGATGGTCAGCCGGTGGGTTTCAACGGTCTTGATCGACAGCGACAGGCGCTCGGCGATCTCGCGTGTGCCCAGGCCCAGGCCGATGAGACTGATGACCTGCAGCTCGCGGGCCGAGAGCCGGTCACCCTGATCGCCTGCCGTGGTGCCGCGCTCGGCAATGTGGTGCTTGAGGGTGTCGCTCATGAAACGCTCGCCGCGCAGCACCGCGCGGATGGCCGTGACCAGCTGCTCGGTGGCGGCCTGCTTCATGATGTAGCCCGACGCGCCCTGCGCGAACAATCGATCGGCGTAGACGGTTTCATCGTGCATGGAGAGCACGAGGATGGGCAACTGCGGAAAATGCGCGTGCGCGTCGCGCACGATGTTGAAGCCATCACCTCCCGCGCCCAGCGAGATATCCACCACCAGGACATGGGGCTGCAACTCGCGCAGCAAGCGCCGCGCGGACTGCTCGTTCTCGGCCTCGCCGCAGACGGTCAGGTCCGGCTCGGCATTGATCACCAGCGTGATGCCCTGGCGTACCACCGGGTGGTCGTCCACAACCAGCACGCGGTGCAGATCATGTTGCGATTCGGCTTGCGTCATCTTCAGGCGGCGCAGGGCCCTCCTTGACCTGCCGCCATCATACGCCCGGAGGCAGACTGCGCCTCAATGATCGGCTCTAGAGCGAGACCGTGAAGTCGCCGTCCCTGTCGTTGATCTCGAACCGCCCGTTCTGCACGGCAGAAGCCCATCTGGTGGTCTTGAGGAAGCCACCAAAGGCAAACAGGTGCACGGACTCGAAATCCGAGCCACCCCGGCTCTTTGCCGCCGCCAGCTGCGTGACCACTTCCTCCGGCCCGCTGTCCTTCAACAGTCCCGCGATCAGGCTGGCCTTGCCGCTGGTCAGGGCACGGATCGACGCGCCTGCGCCACAGATCTTGGCGTAACGCAGCAGCGTCTTGATGCTCGCCGGGCCACCCAGGCCCGGGCGGATGGTGTTGGTGATGCCATTGGCACGCATGATCTTTTCCCAGCCGATGATGGGCTCGGACTCGAAGCACACCTGCGTGGTGAACTTCAGCTCGAAACCCAGCTCCTTCGAGAGCGCAACCTTGCGCGCCTCGAACTGGCGCTGCTGGTCCACCGTCATGTGCGCATGGCCCTCGGGATGCCCGGCCATGTAGATGGTCTTGATGCCGGCACGGGTCAGCTCACCCGTTTCCAGCACGCCGATGGTCGAATCGAATGCGCCTTCCGGCGCAGGCATGTCGCCGGCGATCAGCAACATGCGGGTGGCCCCGGCTTCCTGAGTGAGCTTGTGCGCGATCGCTGCCACTTCGGCGCGATCCTTGATACGGCGGGCAGGTACATGCGGCACCGGGTTCAGGCCCGCTTCCTTCACGGCCTTCGCGGCAACCTTCAGGTCATCCCAGGTCTGGTTCGGAAACAGCGCGATGAAGATGTCCGTTCCCCTGGGCACCAGCGTGGCGGCTTCGGGCAGCGCCTCGGTGTCCTTGCAGGTCATCTCGATCGAGGCATTGTTCAGCAGCGCGCGGATCTCGCTGGCAGTAGCAGTGGTCACGGTCATGAGCAACGAGTCTCCCTGAAGATCTTCACAAACAGCAGCGCTGCGAGCAGCACCAGCAGCAACCAGGACAATTCTCCACCGCCGATGATTTCACCGCCGTCGATGGTCGTCAGCGGCGGTGCGCTCGCGTCGATCGCAACGAACGCATTGTGGATGACGCCGCTCGCGTCGGCACAGGCCAGCCCGTACACGTACGTGGTATCAACGAATGGCGTGACGGTCTGGGTTCCCGATATCGGTGTGATATGCGCCGGATCGTTCACGTCCACGGGCTCATTCCAGGCGCCAAACTTGTCACAGGTCACGGCAGCGGGTGCGTTCCAGGTGATCTGGATTGGCAGGTCGACGAGCGTTTCCCTCTGGGATACCGTCAATTCGACTGGCAGCCCGCCGCCCGCATCTTCCTCGAGCTTGAACAGGATTCCGGCGCTGTTGATGGCGTCCGAGTACGTCACGCCATACAGCGAGCCATTGGCAAACAGCACACCGGAATACGGGTTGTAGCCACCGGCGGAAGTACTCAGGGCCGTGGCGCTCGAAAATGCATGCACCAGCGTGGCAGTGCCGTCCGGCGCAACCTTCCAGACCGCACCGTTATCTGCGTAACCGCCACGCTCGGATGTGCCATACAGACTTCCATCCGGGCCCAGCACCGGCACGACGAGCGGAAAGCCGCCGTCAAAGGCCCAGCCCTGGAACGCATGCAGGACCGTTACCTCGGCCGTGTTGCCGATCATCTCGAACCGGTACAAGGTGCCATTGCCACCTGAGCCACCCTGATAGGCGGTGCCATAGAACGAGCCATCAGCCGCGCGCAACAGCCCCGAGCGCGGATTCGCACCCGTCGCATTGATCGCATATCCGTAGATGTTGAACCCGCTCAAACTGGGGAAGGAATACAGCAGCTGGAACTCGCCCGCTGTGGAAATGCGATAGATGACACCACGATTGCTGCTGCCGCCCAGCATCGTGGTGCCATACAGCTGGCCATCGGAGCCCAGGGCCAGTCGACCTTGCGGATCCTGACCATCCGGGCCCTCGAAGGTGTGCAGAAGCTCATACGTCCCGGTGGTACTGATGCGGAAGATTGCGCCCTTGTTGGGTGCGCCACCGATACGCACCGTCCCGTAGAGCTTGCCGTCGCCGGCCTCGACCAACCCGGTATAAGGCCACCTCGGGTCATCGTCCTTGGCGGTGAACGCGTGCAGCTGCGTGAATTCTCCGGCCAGCGTCAGCTTGAACACCGTGCCGGCGCCATCCTCGCCACCCAGGTAGGTCGTGCCATACAGATTGCCGTCACTGGCCTGCATGAGGCTGCCGAAGGGCAGGACGCCCTCTTCCGCAGTGGCAAACGAATAAAGCACGCTCAGGGTGCCATCCGGGCGCAGGCGGCTCACGGTGCCGCCACTATTGCCGCCCCCGCTGGAGGCAAAGTAGATATTGCCGTCGGTGGCGAGCATGAGGTCGCTGCGCACGGCTCGCGGCCACTGATCTATGCCGGCGGGAAAGGTGTAGGTCAGTGCGTCGACCGGTGCAGCCGGCATACTCGCGGCGCGCTGGAAGAGAATTGCCGTGGCAAAAGTCGGGTTCGTGCCGCAGCCTGACGCCAGCTGCACTGGAGAACTGAATGTGGTTGCCGGGATGGTGCCAGTGCCCGACGCATTCAATGCCGTCGCTGCAATGGCCCAGCAGGGATTTGCGTCTGCTGCGGGCCGGGTCTGGGACCAGCCGTTGAGAGTGCCGCCGCTCAGCGACTCGGTGGCAAACGTGTAGGTGAACGTTCCCGAGGGAGCCGCGGGCGCGGCTACGCCGCCCTGATACAGGAACACGACAGCTCTGCCTGGCAGCGCCACACCAGGGGCACCATTCTCAGCCACCACCGCTGGCACCGACCATTCGGCAGCAGCAACGCTGTCCGTATCTTCAGTGCTGCTGGCCGTCGCCAGAGTCACATAGAGCGGATTGCCATCCGGAGCCGGCGGGGATCGCTGCCAGTTGCCGAGCGCGCCCGACAGCACTCCGTTCGGAGCGGCCATGGTCGCGACGATCACGTCATTCGCGCTCTGGGTACGCTGTGCGGCTGCAACCGGTTGAACACCCGCGCAGAGTGAGACGAGGAGCAGCACAACGGCAACAGGCCGCAGGCGGTGTGAAATCTGCATGAATTTACCGCTTACCCACAGGGCGCGGCATTACAGCACAGCCAGGGCGGATCCGTGAAGCGCCGTGCCGGCTTGCTGAACGGGGGCTGAATTATTCGTAACGCAGGGCGTCTATTGGCGTCAGATTGGCAGCCTTGCTTGCCGGCAGGATGCCGAAAATCATGCCGATAAACATCGAAAACAGGCTCGATCCGGCCACCGCCCACCAGGGCACTGTTGGCGGCGGGAAATTCGGTATCAATGCCGCGACTCCATAGGCGAGCGCAAAGCCGATGATCATGCCGATGACGCCGCCGATCACGGCCAGCACCATTGCCTCGATCAGAAACTGCAGCAGTATGAAGCGCCGTGGCGCACCCAGGGCCTTGGCGATGCCGATCTCGCGGGTACGTTCAGTGACTGACACCAGCATGATGTTCATGATGCCGATGCCGCCAACCAGCAGCGAAATACCGACGATGCCGGCCACGACGGCCGTGATCGTGCCCATGATCGTCGCGAAGGTCTTCAGGAACGAATCCGATGCCTGCACGCGGAAATCGTCGGGTTCGTCCTTCTCGATGCCGTGCGCACGGCGGATCACCGCGCCCACCTGCTGCCGCACGGTCTCGACCGCGTCCTGATCATCCACGACAAAGGTGATCTGGATGTTGGGCCGAACCTGCTCGGTGCTGTAGGTCAGCGCAGTCTGGTAGGGCATCAGCAGGAACTGGTCGAGGTTCTGACCCATGATCGTGCCGCGCGATTCCATCACGCCCACGACCTTGAACCACTCGCGCCCGATCTGCACGAACTCGCCCTCCGGATGCTCCGGCAGGTCCAGGTCCTTGCGCATCTTGTCGCCCAGCACCACCACGCGACGCCGGCTGTTGTCATCGCTGTTTGTCAGGAAGCGGCCGCTCGCCGGAAAAAGCTGTTGCACGTCCATCAGGGACTGCGTGGTGCCGAAGAACTGCCCCGCGGCGGTCTGGGAACCGTAGCTCACGGAATTCACGGGCACCGGCACGACCGGAGTGATGTGCGAAATGCCATCGACGCGGGCCTGCAGTTCATGCAGATCCTCCGCGCGCAGCCGGTTCTGCTTGCCGCGCAGCATGTCCTCGATCGGCGTGTAGGCCTCCAGGGTGAGCGTGCTCGCACCGAGGCCCGCAAACTGGTCGGTAATGGACTTGGTCAGGCCCTGCACCATCGCGATCACGCAGATCACGGAAGCCACGCCGATGATGATGCCGAGCATCGTGAGGAAACTTCGCAGCCGGTGCGAACGGATGGCCGACACGGCCGAGCGCAGGCATTCCTGCAAGGCATAGAACAGCTTGCGCGATGTGCCGACGTCCTCGGGCAGCGCCGGTGCGTTGGTTGCAGGTGACTCAGCCACTCACGTCCTCCGCGATGCGTCCGTCATGCAGGCGCACCCGCCGGTGGCAGCGTGCCGCCACGTTCGGATCGTGCGTCACGATGACCACGGTCTGGCCTTCGGCATGCAGCTGCGCGAACAGGTCTAGGATCTCGGCCGCGGTGCGACTGTCGAGATTGCCGGTGGGTTCGTCGGCAAGCAGCAATTCAGGATGCCCCACCAGCGCCCGCGCCACCGCGACGCGCTGGCGCTGGCCGCCGGACATCTCGTTGGGCCGGTGCCGCATGCGATCACCCAGGCCGACGCGTCCCAGTGCCGCCTCGGCGTGCTCACGGCGCATTGCCGGCGCGATGCCGCGGTAGATCAGGGGCTGCGCCACGTTGTCGATCGCTGTCATGCGCGGCATCAGGTAGAAGTTCTGGAACACGAAGCCGACCTTGCGATTGCGCACCGAAGCCAGCTGGTCCTCGTCCAGTCCCGCCACCTCCTCGCCATCCAGCACGTAGCGCCCCGAGGTCGGAGTGTCCAGGCAGCCGAGGATGTTCATCATCGTGGACTTGCCGGAACCCGAAGCGCCGGTCAGCGCGAGGAATTCATTGCGTGCAATCGTCAGGTCAATGTCGCTCAGGGCCGGGTAGGCAATGCCTCCCAGCTGGTAGACCTTGGAGATGCCGATCAGCTCGATCACGGCGTGGCAGCAGCTTCCGCGGCCTCGCGCACGCGATCGCCGTCGTTCAGGAAGCGCAGTTCACGCGCCGGACCCGTCACGATGCGCGCGCCGGCGTCGATGCCCTTGATGATGGCAATGAAGGCATCGTCGGCAAGATCGGTCTCGACGATCTTCTTGCTGACGCGACCGTTCTCGACCACGAACACGCTGGCCTCGGCCGGCTTGTCGCGATCTTCGGAATCCTCGTAGCGCACGGCCTGCACGGGCACCGCCACCACCGGCGTGGAATCGCTCACGCGGGTCTCGATCTCGGCGCGGCAGCTCATGCCGGTGTGGAACTGCAGCTCGTCCGACGCATCGAGGCGGATCTTGACCGGATAGGTCTTGCCCTGGCCCTGCACCTGGCGCGGCGACACGGCCACGGTTTCGACAATGCCGTTCCAGGCCTTGTCGGGAAACGCCGCCGGCACGATCTTGGCAGGCTGGCCCGGCACCACGCGCGCCACGTCGGTCTCATTGACGTTCACTTCGGCATAGAGGTTCGACGTATCGGCAATGGTCAGCAGGTCGGAACCCGCGATGCTGGTCGCGCTGGGCACGGCCGTCTCGCCCACCTTGATGATCAGCTGCGTAACACGCCCGTTGATTGGTGCGCGCAGCTCGGTCTTCGCCAGCTGCTCGCGCGCCTCCTTCAGCTGCGCCCCGGTCTGCAAGGACATCTGCTCCGAGCTGCGCAACTCGACCCTGGCCTGGTCGCGCTGTGCGCTCAATTCATCGAAGGTGTTGGCGTCGACCGCACCGCCAGCGCGCAGTGCGTCGTAGCGCTTCCACTTGGTCTCCAGCATCTCGAGATTCAGGCGCTGCCGGTCGATCGCCAGGCGCGACTGCGCGAGGCTGGCCTCGAGCCGGTCAACCTGGGTCTGCACCGTGGCCGGGTCCAGCCGCAGCAGGATGTCGCCCTGCTTCACCTTGTCGCCTTCCTCCACGTACAGGGATTTCACGCGGCCCATGACTTCCGATCCCATGCGGATCTCGGTCTGGTAGGTCAGGCTGCCGGAGGCAAGAATGGTCGGCGTGATGACATGCGTGCCCACCGTCTGCACTTCGACTTCCTTGAGGTCGCCGCCGCGCATCTTCTTCAGCGCCACCGGCAGAACCAGCAATGCGATGACCACGACGATGATCAGAATCCGAATGATTTTTTTCATGAACATCCCGCTGCCCGTCAATCCCCTGGGCAGTTGTGGAAATAAGGCGCCTGATACTATATCAGCTACCTGATATCGACAAGTGACGCCCCAACAAGAGCGTTACAGGCCCTGCTAGCGGAAGGACAAGAGGGCCCAGCCGCCGTAGATGACAACCCACGGAATGCCCACAAACAGGCCGGTAAACAGCCAGCTGCGGCCCGACCAGACCTTCACGCCGATCAGCGACAGGATCAGGGTCGCGAGCCCGAACAGGTCGAAGTTGCTGAGCACCGAGTAACCAGGCTCGCCCGCGGTGCGATGGAAGAACAGCGCATTCAGCGACAGCGTCTTCAGCGCCTCCTGGCGGATCTGCGTGGTCTCGGTCGTGGCGAGCAGAATTGCGGCCGGAATCACCGCCAGCGCGCCGGGCACTGCGCACCAGCAGGTGTAGGAGAACCAATGCCGGAAGCTGCGCTCGAATCCCACCATCTTGCCGACCAGGAAGTTGTACAGCGCCGCGACCATCAGGATGATCGGAATGATGATTGCGATGGCAACCACGCTGACGCCAATACGCAGTCCACGCTGACCCTGCGCCAGCTGCACCTGCTGCGCAATCTGGTCTTCCGTGAGATTGCGGGCGAGGACGCTGTTGCGCAGTTGCTCGTCAGCCATCCATCCCAGATCGACCACGCTGAGGTACCAGAACGTTGTCACGAGCGTCGCGATGAGCAACGCGAGCAACGGCAGCCAGTATCGCGGCCGCTCGGCCAATTCGGCGAAAGCCTTGCGCGGCTCGAATACCAGTGACTGTGCGATCTGCAGGTTATTCATTTGCGTCTCCCTGATTTTCCCTTGCTGGCCAACTTTGGTTTCCGGAGCAGCCCCTTCTTCGCCAGCTCCGCGGCATAGATATCCGGCGTGATCGTGGCCGTTGCCTCGCGCCTGGCCTTCGGCACCGGCTTCTTCGAAAACGAGGCCAGTTGCAGCGTCACGCGCTGGCGCACCACCGGCTCGAATTCCGGATGCGTGAGGATGTACAGATCGTTGCGGCGGATGCCGGCCAGCACCTGCCGGCCGGCCTCCAGCGGATCCATCGCGACCGCCATGATGTCGATGGGCTTTGCGCCCGACTTCAATGGCGGCGGCCTGGGCGGCTCGCGCGTCGCCACGCCGTGTGCGGCGGGCCGGTTGCGCTCGATGTCGAAGATGCTGGATTTCACCAGGCCCGGGCAGAACACCGACACACCGATGTTGCGCCCCTCCACCTCGGTGCGCAGCGATTCCATCATGCCGACCACCGCGAACTTGGCCGTCGCATAGACCCCCAGCGTGCCGGCGACGATGCCGGCCGAAGAAGAGGTGGCCACGAAATGCCCACCCTCGCCATGCGCAAGCATCCGTGGCAGGAAGGTGCGCACGCCGTTGAAGATGCCGTTCACGTTCACATCCAGCGACCAGTCCCAGTCCTGCCACGACACATTGGACAGCAGCGCCGGAATGCCGACCCCGGCGTTGTTGACCACCAGGTGCACGTTGCCAAACACGCGCTCGACCTCATCGGCGGCGTGCGGCATGCGCTCGCGGTCTGTGGTATCGAGCCGGACGGCATGCACACCCGGATTGTTCTTCGGAAAGGATGCCAGCGCCGCATCGCGATGCGCGTCGTTCTTGTAGGTGAAGGCCACCTTCATGCCGGCATCCGACAGCACGCGCGCCATGCCGAGGCCAATGCCGCTGGAGCCGCCCGTGATGAAGGCGGTCTTGCCCTTCACATTGGCGAGCGGCTGCTGCACCTTCGGAATGTGCCCTGACATGGATACCCCGGGATCAATTGCTGGCGGTCAAGGCGCGCAAGCTTAGCGCGATTGCCGGCCAGGGGCGCGGCCCTGCAGGCAGATCAGGCCTTCGTGGCCTGTACCAGCCCCGTCATGCCGTTCAGATCGCGGGCGCTGGCGAGCTTGAACCCGCCCTGCTCCACCACGTTGCGCCATTGGGCTTCGGTACGCTCGCGCCCAACTGCAAAGGCGAGCATCTCGATATCGAGATCAATGGCAAAGCCACGCAGGTTCGCTTCATTGATGACCGCCTCCACCAGCAGCAGTCGCGCACCGGCGGGTGCGGACCTCGCGATGTTGCGCAGGATGGCCATGGATTCTTCATCCGACCAGTCGTGCAGCACCATCATCATCACGTACAGGTCGCAGGGCGGAATATCGTTGCGGAAGAAATCACCGCCGACGTAGTGGATGCGCTCGTGCGGCGTCGCGCGCGCCTGCGCGATGACTTCCGGAAGCTCGAAGAGCACACCACGCGCTGCCGGCGCGGCGCCCAGGATCGCCTTGAGCAGGTGACCGGTGCCGCCGCCGATATCGCCGATGGTCTTGAAGGCAGTGAAGTCGAAGTTCGCAAGCACCGGCCCGATCATCCCGACCGACTTTCCAGCCATCGCCTCATTGAAGATGCGGCCATGTTCCGGATTCTGGTTGAGCCGGGGAAACAACCCCTCCGGAATCACCAGCTCGGAAGCCGACTTGCCGGTCTTCAGGCTGTGCATCATTTCCCGGTAGCAGTCCCAGTGGAAATCCAGACCCATCATCCGCGCCAGACCACGCAGCGAGGGCTCAGAATCCGAACGCAGGAGGCGGGACGCGGCATTGTGGGAAAACCTGCCACCCTGCAGCGTGAAGATGCCGCGGGCAACCAGCGGCCTCAGGATGCGATGCAGTGCATCGGCATTGGTGCCGGTCTTCGCGGCCAGTTCAGCCGCAGACAGGGGCGCATCGCCGAGTGCATCGGCGATGCCGGCTTCTGCTATCACATGCAGGCAGCGCGATGCCCAGTAGGCCGTGGCCAAACCCAGGATGGATTCGGCCGGATTTGTTTCGCCCATTACGCCCCCGGCTGGTTCTTGTTGGCGCGAATCTAGCAGATCGGCAGAAGCCCGCCTGCTACTCCCGGCGCATGGATTCCGCGTAGAATCCGGGGCGTCTCAAGCCGGCCGCTCGGGGCCAGTGTGGGGCCGCATCCTTGCCGGTCGCGGGTGTAGTTCAATGGTAGAACTGCAGCTTCCCAAGCTGCTAACGTGGGTTCGATTCCCATCACCCGCTCCACTTCTTTCGAAAGCGCTCTAGGCTCCAGCGCGATCCAGTGCGGAAATTTCTGCAGGCTCCAGTTTCAACCGAGTCGAACGGATCAGACTCTGCATCTGTTCGAGGCTGGTTGCGCTGGCGATCGGCGCGGTAACGCCCTTGCTGGCGATCAGCCATGCCAATGCGACTTCGGCCGGCTGCGCACCATGCGCGGCCGCGACACGATCCAGCGCCGCCAGAATCGCCAAGCCGCGCGGATTGAGGAAGCTGCCCATGCCGCGGCCGCGCGCACTCTTGCCGAGGTCCTCCGCGCTGCGATACTTGCCGGTCAGGAAGCCGCTGGCGAGGCTGAAGTAGGTGATCACGCCGAGACCCTCGCGGATCGCCAGATCGCGCAGCGCACCTTCGTAGCTGTCGCGGTTGTACAGGTTGTAGTGCGGCTGCAGCACTTCGTAGCGCGGCAGGCCCTTGCCTGCCGAGATCCGCAGCGCCGCACCCAGCTGATCGGCCGTGTGGTTCGAAGCGCCGATGTAGCGCACCTTGCCCGCCTCGACCAGCCGCTCGTAGGCGCGCAGCGTTTCCTCGATGGGAACCTGCTCGTCGAATTGATGCGAGAAATACAGGTCGATGCGATCGGTGCGCAACCGGCGCAGTGATTCCTCCACCTCGCTCTGGATCCACGCGGCCGAAAGCCCCTTGCGGCCCGGCCCCATCGTCATGCCGACCTTGGTGATGAGCACGATGCGATCGCGATTGCCTCTTGCGGCCATCCAGTCGCCAATGATGGTCTCGGATTCGCCGCCCTTGTGGCCTGGCACCCAGACGGAATAGACATCCGCGGTGTCGATGGCTTCGAAGCCCGCCTCGACAAAGCGATCCAGCAGCGCGAATGAAGTGCCCCGATCGGCGGTCCAGCCAAAGACATTGCCGCCGAATACCAGCGGCGCAATGGCGAGCTCAGTATTTCCGAGCCGGCGCTTGCTCATGGCGCCTCAGCCTGCGCCCACCTTGTCCAGCGCCGCCGCGAGATTGGCCACGGCGCGATCCACGTCGTACCACTTGTCCAGACCAAAGAGCCCGATGCGGAAAGTGCGGAAGTCCGCCCCCTCGCCGCACTTGAGCGGAACACCCGACGCGGACTGCACGCCGGCAGCAATGAACTTCCTGCCGCTCTGGATATCCGGATCGGTGGTGTAGCTGACCACGACGCCGGGCGCCTGGAAACCTGCGGCGGCCACGCTGGGGAAACCACGCGACTCGAGCAACGCACGAACCTTGGCCCCGAGCTCGACCTGCGCGGCCTGCAGCTTCTCCAAGCCGAAGCCTCGCGCCTCGAGCATCGTGTCGCGCAGTTTCACGAGTCCGTCTGTGGGCATGGTGGCGTGATAGGAGTGCTGACCCTTCTCGTAGCCTTCGGCGATCTCCATCCATTTCTTCAGGTCGGCCGCGAAGGAAGAACTCGAGGTCGCATCGATGGCCGCGCGCGCGCGCGCGCCCAGCATCACCATCGCGCAGCAGGGCGTGCTGCTCCAGCCCTTTTGCGGCGCGGAGATCAGCACATCGACGTTGCACGCCTTCATGTCCACCCATACCGCGCCGGAGGCGATGCAGTCGAGCACGAACAGTGCGCCCACCTCGCGCGCCGCGGCGCCGACCGCACGCAGGTAGTCATCCGGGAGAATCAGGCCGGCGGAAGTTTCCACATGCGGCGCGAACACGATCCTGGGCTTCTCCGCGCGAATGGCGGCAACCACTTCATCGACCGGACACGGCACCCATGGCGCCTGCGCTCCGCTGCCCTGCTGGCGCGCCTGGCACACCACGGTGCCGCTGCCCAGCCCACCCATGTCGAAGATCTGGGTCCAGCGGAAGCTGAACCAGCCATTGCGCAGGATGAGTACCTTTTCGCGATTGGCGAACTGGCGCGCCACCGCCTCCATACCGAATGTGCCGCTGCCCGGCACGATCACCGCGGTGTGCGCGCCGTAGACGCTCTTCAGCGTGGCCAGGATGTCCTGCATCACGCCGACAAAGCGCCGGGACATGTGGTTCAGCGCGCGGTCGGTATAGACCACCGAATATTCAAGCAGTCCGTCCGAATCGACGTCTGGTACAAGGCCGGCCATGGGATCTCCGTCAGGGGTCGGCCGAGCCTATCACGAGGCCCCCACCGGGAGCCCCGCAAGAACTCATGCAGTTTGCGTCAGCGTCAGTAGATGATGCCGTTACGCTTCGCAAAGCTGTCCCACTCGGCCTGCAGCGCCGAGAATTCCCGGGGATTGTCCCTGGCCACGTCGTGCTGCTCTTCGAAGTCGGCGGCCATGTTGAACAGTTGCCAGTGGCGATCATCCTTGGGCAGTGCCTGGTCCCAGACGATCTTCCAGTTGCCCTGACGTATGCCCCGGTGACCGGACAGCTCCCAACCGAATACTTCGTCTGCCGGATGCACGGACTTCGCCGCACCCAGCAGCACCGGCATCAGCGACACGCCCTGCGGCAGCAGCACATCTTGTCCCTTGTAGCTGGCACCCGGATGCTGCGTGCCAGCCAGCGACAGGAAGGTCGGCAGGAGGTCCCTGACCGTCCCCATTGCATCACTGCGACTGCCCGCCGCGATCTTGCCCGGATACAAAGCAAAGGCCGGCACGTGCACGCCACCTTCGAAGGCGGTGAACTTGTGACGATTGAACGGGGTTGCGCCCGCACTGGCCCAATTGGCGCCGTACATCACGTAGGACGTGGCGCTGCCCAGGTTGTCCAGACTGTGGTCGTACTCCTTGCCGACGTGATCCTGGATGTTCTTTGCCAGGTCGCGCCGCCCGGATTCCGCGCCGTTGTCGGACGAGAAGATGATGAAGGTGTTTTCGTATTCACCGATCTGCTTCAGGTAGTCGATGAACTGCCCGACATAGGTGTCCATGTCGCTGACCATCGCGGCATAGATTTCCATGTGCCGTGCTTCGACCTTCTTCTGGTCCGCCGTCAGCTCGCTCCAGCGCGGCTTGAAGCGTGAGTTGTCGATGGGCTGCGCGTCCCTGGGCACGAGGCCCAGCTCCTTCTGCCGGGCAAAGCGCTTCGCGTACAGAACCTCGTAGCCCTCGTCGTACCAGCCCTTGAATTTCGCGATGGATTCCTTCGGCGCCTGGAGCGGCCAGTGCGGCGCGGTGTACGCGAGGTAGGCAAAGAATGGCTTGCCTTCGGCGCGATCCTGCTCGATGTAGCCGATCATCTTCTTCGTGTAGTCGCGCGTGGTGTACCAGTCGTCACCCACTTGCACCACCTGGTCGTCATCCCAGTAGTTCGAAGGCTGGGGCCCGCGCCAGTCCCAGCCGCCGAGGTGGGCCGCGCCGTCGAACGAGGCGAATGCATGCTTGAAGCCGCGCGCATGCGGACCGGTCTCAACCTTCTCACCGTCGCTGAGGTGCCACTTGCCGATCATGTACGTGTTGTATCCGGCGTCGCTCAGCAGCGCGGGCAACGGGGCGACCCGAAAATTCAGGTACCCCTCATAGCCGGGCTGCCCCTTCTGGTCATCACGCGTGGGCTTGCCCATGACGCCCAGACCGGCCAGGTGACTGTCCGTGCCAGACAGGATCATCGCGCGCGTCGGAGAACAGGTCATGGTCGCGTAGAAGTTCGTCAGCAGCATGCCGTCGCGGGCCAGCTGATCGAGATTTGGCGTGGGAATCTCGCCGCCAAATGCGCCGAGATCGCCATAGCCCAGATCGTCCGCCAGGATGTAGACGATGTTGGGGCGCTTGGCGACAGCCGCTTCCTCGTCACCGGAGCGCGACTTGCATGCCGTCAGCGAAAGGGCCGCCAGCAGGACAATGCCGGATCCAACAACCACTCGATTCAACGATGCGTTGACTGCACGGATTCGGCTCACGGCTTCCCCCAACTGGTCGTTCTTGATGTTGCTGATCCCGCGAACCGGAAAAACCGTGCAGTGCATGCAGATGGCGCCGGTTCAGGGCCGCGAGAATATAGCAGGGAACCCCGGCAGGATTGGCGGCAATGCCGCCCCGCTATCCGAATACGATTCGCAACGCCCTCGACCATGCCGCCGGGTCGGTAATCGCCACGAATACCAGGCCTGCCAGCGCGCCGGCGAAATGCGCATCATGGTTGATGCGTCCGCGATTCTGCCGCGCGGACCACCATGTATAGGCCAGATAGGCCACCGCGAACAGCGGCGCCGGGATGCCTATCGGGATGAAGAACATGGAAATCCTGAGCGTCGGAAAGTAGACGATCGCGGCGAACAGCACCGCCGAAATGGCCCCCGAAGCGCCCAGCGTGGCGTATTGCGGGTCGTTGCGGTGCTTGAAGTAGGTACCCAGCTCGCTCAGCAGCAGCCCCGCCGCATACAGCACCACGAACTTCGGCGTGCCAATCCGCCCCTCCAGCAGCGTTGCGCCAAAGAAGTAGAACGTGACCATGTTGAACAGCAGGTGCGCCAGATCGGCGTGCGCGAACGCGCTGGAGATGATGGTGTGGCGATTGTGGCCACGCGCGAATTCGTATGGCCTGAATACCAGGCGCTGCAGCAGGGCCGGATTGCCGAGCGCAATCAGGCCCAGGCCGATATTGATGGCCAGGATGACAAGTGAAGCGGGGCCCATTCCCAACATGGCAAACAGTCTAGGGCACCGGGCCCTGGATCACTAGAATTGCCTCCCCTGCCACGCTTCCTGGAAGTGCATCCATGGCGCCGATCCTGCGCCTCGACAATGTATCGCTCGCATTCGGTTCGCGGCCACTGCTCGAACACGCCTCGCTGCAGGTCGAACCGGGCGAGCGTGTCTGCATCGTCGGGCGCAATGGCGAGGGCAAGAGTTCGCTGCTGCGCCTGGTGAGCCGCGCGCAGCTGCCCGATGCAGGTGAAGTGTGGCTGCGTCCTGGCGCGCGCCTGGCGGTGATGGAGCAGGACATCGTTTCCGTTGCCCATGCCACCGTTGAAGAAGTGGTCACGGCGAGCGTTGCCGCCGCAGCCGGGCTCGAGAGCTGGGAAGTTCCCACGCGTGTCGCCACGGTGCTCTCGCAGCTGGGGCTCGATGGCGCAGTGCGTTACGAGGAGCTCTCGGGCGGCTGGCGACGGCGGGCACTGCTCGCGCGCGCGCTGGCCGTGGAGCCCGAACTGCTGTTGCTGGACGAGCCCACCAATCATCTGGATATCCCCACCATCGAATGGCTGGAGAACCTGCTGCGCGAATTCCGCGGTGCGCTGCTGTTCGTGAGCCATGACCGCCGCTTCGTGGATCGGGTGGCAACGCGCATCGTGGATCTGGATCGCGGCCAGCTTTCCAGCTGGCCCGGCAACTTCAGCGACTACGCAGCCAGGAAGAGCGCGCAACTGGCCGACGAAGCGCGCGCCAATGAACTGTTCGACAAGCGCCTGGCGCAGGAAGAAGTGTGGATCCGCAAGGGAGTCGAAGCCCGGCGCACGCGCAATGAGGGGCGCGTGCGCGCACTGCTGGCAATGCGCAATGAACGCCGCGCGCGGCGCGATCGCCCGGGCCAGGCGAACATGGCGGTGCAGGAGGCCAGCGCCTCGAGCGAGCTGGTGTTCGAGGCGGAGGACGTCGCCGTCGCCTACGGCGAGAAGGTCATCTTCAGCGGCCTCACGACGCGGATCCTGCGGGGCGAGCGAATTGGCATCGTCGGCCCCAATGGCGTCGGCAAGAGCACGCTGCTGAAACTGCTGCTCGGCGATCTGGAGCCCACCAGCGGACGCGTGCGCCGTGGCGGGCGCCTGGAAGTCGCCTACTACGATCAGCAGCGCGCACAACTCGACCTGGATGCATCGGTGGCGCACAACATCAATGCACGCAGCGACTTCGTGCTGGTCAATGGCCAGAACCGCCACGTCTCCGGCTACCTGCGTGACTTCCTGTTCCGGCCGGATCAGCTGCTGACTCCGGCACGCGCGCTGTCGGGCGGCGAGCGCAACCGCCTGCTGCTGGCACGGCTGTTCGCGCAGCCAGCCAACCTGCTGGTGCTGGATGAGCCAACCAATGATCTGGACATCGACACCCTGGAACTGCTGCAGGAGCTGGTAGCCGAGTTCTCCGGCACGCTGTTACTGGTCAGCCACGATCGCGCCTTCCTCGACAATGTGGTGACCAGCCTGCTGGTGCTTGAAGGCGATGGTCGCGTGCAGGACTTTGTCGGTGGCTATGGCGACTGGGCGCGCTGGCGCGATGAACGCGACGCCGCCAGGCTGGCCGCGTCCATCACTGCGCGACGCCATGCCGCGGCGGAATCCGCGCGCGCTGCCAATGCCCCTGCACCGGCGCGTCGCAAGCGCAGCTACAAGGAACAGCGCGAGCTGGCCGAACTGCCGGCACAGCTCGAGAATCTGGAAGCGCGCAAGGCGCAGCTGGCGCGAGAAACCGAAGACCCGGCGTTCTACAGCCGACCGCATGCCGAAGTCGCCGCGAGCCTGGCAGAACTCGCCGAGCTCGACGCACAGATTGAAGCTGCCTTTGCACGCTGGGCAGCGCTGGAGGGCAATTGAGCGCCAGCGGGAACGAACCAGAAGTGCAGCGGCGTCCGATCCGCAGCTATGTGCTGCGCGCGGGCCGCATGACCGCGGCGCAGGCGCGGGCGCTCGAACAGCTCTGGCCGCGCTATGGCATCGAGGCCGGCAGCGAACCGCTGGATCTGCCTCAGCTGTTTGGCCGCGACGCGCAGCGCACGCTGGAAATCGGCTTCGGCAATGGTGAAAACCTGGCGGCGCTGGCCGCCGCCCATCCGGATCAGGATTTCATCGGCGCCGAAGTCCATGCGCCGGGCGTCGGGCACCTGCTGCACAAGGCAGCCGAGGGCGGGCTGCACAATCTGCGCGTCAGCCGGCAGGATGCCGTGGAACTGCTGCGCGATCGCCTGGCTCCGCAGTCACTGGACACGATTCTGGTGCTGTTTCCCGACCCCTGGCACAAGAAGCGTCACCACAAGCGACGCCTGGTCAACGCTGAATTCGCGGCACTGGCCGCTTCGCGGCTGAAACCGGGGGGCACACTGCAGCTGGCTACGGACTGGACACCCTACGCCGAGTGGATGTGCGAAGTGCTCAACGCCGCGCCGGGCTTGCGCAACCGCTCACCCGATGGCCATTACGTGCCCCGCAATCCGGGCCGCCTGCGTACGCGCTTCGAGGCGCGCGGCGAGCGGCTCGGCCACGCAGTGCATGATCTGTGCTATGAGCGGATCAGTGCTTCTGACCGCGAACCAGCTTCACGACGCTGAACAACATGAAACCGAAGATGGCGATGGCGGCCAGCGCATGGAATACCGTCAGGCTGTAAGCGATGTCTTTCATATGGATCCTCAATGATCTCCGGGGTTAACTTAATTGCCGACACTGCAATTGCCTCGTAGGCCATTGCATAGACAGCTATATGGTCCACATGTTCCCGGATCTGATCAAGATGGACTGCCGAACAGGTCTCAAAACCGAGCGGGAGGGCCCGTGGAGCTTCTGAAAGTACTGGCGATGCCGTTTCAGCTCGGCAGTTTGCTGTTCGTGGCAGCTTCTTCGTTGCTGCTGGGCTGGCTGCTTTCCATGGCCGAAGGCCTGCGGATGCTGCTGATCCTGGCGCTGTTCGCGATCTGGCTGTTGCTGGTCTGGCAGATCAACTATGCCCTGCGCCTGATCGACGATGCGGCCAACGGCGTGCGCGAGAGCGCCGCAGCCTCCGGCGAAATGATGACCGACGCGTACCTCGATTCACGGGCATGGATCCACCCCTTGCTGGCTGTCTCACTGTCGGCAGCTCACGTTCTGCTCGGCTGGCCAGTGGCGCCCACGCTGGGACTGGCTGTCGTGCTGCTCCCGGCTTCGCTCGGCGCATGCATCATCACCGGCCGCGCTCTTGATGCATTCAACGCGCTCACGATCTGGCGCGTGATCCGCGGCCTCGGAATCTGGTACGCAGTGCTGGTCGGGTTCATCGGGCTGTGCGCGGTGGCAGGCGTCGTCCTCGCGCGCGCCATGCACCCCGGGTTCCTGATGGTTGCAGTACTGCAACTGTTGCTGCTGCTCGTGTATGCCGCAATTGGCGGCGCACTCTACGAGCGTCGCTTCGAACTCGGCTTCGACCCGCGCATCAGCCCGGAGCGCATGGCCGAGAAGATCGAGGCCGAGCGCGTGGCGCGCCGCCAGCATTTTCTGGACGGCGTGTACAACGATCTGCGTGTGCGCGAAACCCAGCGTGCGCTGGCGAAAGCACGCGAATGGCTGGCAACCGCCGAGCCCTCGAAGCGCATCGGCGACGTCAACGCGATCATCGCGGCAGGACGGACATGGACGGAGGTGCGTGACCATGCGCTCCTGCTGCAAGGCCTGATGTCCCTGGTGATCGATCTGAAGCAACCCGGGTTGGCCTGCACGGTGGCCGAGGCGGGGCTTGACGTGACACCCGAGTTCCGCGCGAAGACGGAGGCCGAGACCATGGCACTGGCCACCTATGCGATGGAGACAGGCCGGCGGCGCACCGCCGCACGGCTGCTGGAGAATTTCATCAAGCGCGCCGAGCCGGGGTTCCGACCCGGTGCGCAGCTGGCCGCGCTGCGCGAGCGGTTGCAGCCGCCCGCCTAGCCCGCAGCCGCCAGCAATCCGCCGCGCAGGCCGTCGATCATGTATTGCACGGCCAGCGCGCCCAGCACCACTCCGAACAGCCGGTTCATCACGTTGGCGCCTGTCACCCCCATCAGGCGGTGAATCGGCGTCACCAGATAAAGCGTCAACCACGCGATCGCCAGCGCCAGCGCCACGCAGGCCAGCAGTCCGCTGAACAGCAGTGGATCGTCTGCGGCGGGACCAAAGGCCAGCAGGATGGTGGTCAGCGAGCCTGGTCCCGCGATGAACGGAAATGCCAGCGGAAACACCGATATGTCCGCGCGGCTCTTGCCCTCCTCCACTTCCGGAATGGAGGTGCGCGAGCCCGAGGCATGCGCAAACACCATTTCGAGGGCGATCAGCAGCAGCAGCAAGCCACCGAAGATGCGAAACGCATCAAGACTGATTCCCAGCAGGCGCAGGAACAGCGCGCCGCCGAATGCGAACAGCAGAAAGATTCCGCCGGCGATCAGCACACCCTTGCGTGCCATGCGACGCCGTTCCTTCTCCGTGACACCTTCTGTCACGGCAATGAAGATCGGGATCACGCCAATAGGCTCCACCACCACGAGAAACGTGACGAAGAACTTGAGCAAGTGGTCAATCATGGTGCCCTGCGCAAAATTGAATGCTTGTCGTGATCGCCGGGTCGGGAGCAGGATAACAGTGGACGTCATCACTTGGCACTCGACACTACGCGGAGGATCGGCATGAGCCACATGCAGTTCATCGAACCTGTCGTGGGCGACTGGTATCGCAGCCACGGCCAGATCTTTGAAGTCGTCGCCATCGATGATGCCGAGCGCGTCATCGAAATCCAGCATGCCGACGGCGATCTGGAAGAAATCGAGTTCGAGGACTGGGCTACGCGCTGCCGCGCGGGCTCGCTGGCGACAGCCGAAGTGGCGCCCGAGAGCCTGCGCGCATCCACCGATATCGAGCCCGAGGACCAGCCCAGCCAGTTCCCGCAGACATTCGAGGAATTGCGCGGCCTGCGCGCGGCCGATCCGTTGGAGGATCTGGATCTGTTTGAGTGAGGGCCCCGCAAGCCCTTCAGGGCAGAAACGGGTTGCGGTCGAGCCGCGCGGTATCCAGATCCTCGGTGAGCCGGATCTCGCCATTGACCAGTTCAACTGGCAACCGGCGCAGCGATTCGCCCACGCACGGGCCCGCCACGCACAGCCCGGTGTCTTTCTCGAATTGCGCGCCGTGGGAACTGCACTGGATCAGCGTGCCATCGGGGCTCAGGAACCCGTCGGGCCGGAAATTCAGCTGCCGCAGCGCGTGCGGACAGCGGTTCAGGTAGGCATGCACCACGGCTCCCACCCGCACCAGGAAGGCCGTCAGCGGCCACTCGCCCTCGGTGAGTGCGAACTCGCGGGCTGCGCCATCGGGAAGCGCGGCCACGCGACCAAGGACTGTACCGGCGGGAAGCACTGCACTCATGGACGGCCTGCCTCGCCTCCCCGGCTCGTTCCCGCATCGCCCAGCGCCTGGTCCACCAGGCCGGTGCGCATCATGTACCAGAACAGCAGGATACCCGGCAGCGCCGCGAGTGTGGTCAGCAGGTAGAAGTTCACGTAGCCCAGCGATTCGATCATCTGTCCGGCCATGGTTCCACTGAGCACGCGGCCGACAACACTGGCGGCGGCCGAGATCAGCGCGTACTGCGCGGCAGTGAAGCGCAGATTGGCCAGCGCAGAGAAGTACGCAACCACCACCACGCCGCCATAGCCACTCGCAGTGTTTTCGAATCCGATCGATGCCGCGAGGCCGAAGTTGCTGTGTCCTGCGGCGGCCAGCAGCGCGAAGCTGAAGTTCGAGATACCCATCAGCACCAGCGCCAGCAGCACCGATCGTTTCAGGCCGAGCCGTTCATACAGCGCACCGCCCAGGAAGATGCCGATGAGGTAGGCCCAGAATCCGACACCGACATCCCAGGTCGCGATCTCGTCATTCGAGAATTGCAGATCGTTGAACAGCAGCCGCACCGTGAGCTGCGCCAGCGTGTCGCCGATCTTGTGCAGCAGGATGAACAGCAGCACCAGCCACGCGCCGTTGCGCTGAAAAAACTCCACGAACGGACCTGCTATCGAAGCCCGGACTTCCGCCATGCTGCGGCGCGGATTGTGGACGACGTGTCTTGCCGGCTCGCCCAGCACCAGCGCGGTGACCATCGCCGGCAACGCGAATATGAGGGTCGCGAGGTATCCAGCGTGCCAGCCTGCGCGCCCGGCCACCACCAGTGCGAGCGCCGCAGCGCCTGCCGACCCGATGCGCCAGCCGTACTGGGTCATGCCCGAACCCGTGCCCAGCTGCTCGGGCTTCAACGTTTCAATTCGATAGGCATCAATGACGATGTCATAGGTCGCACCTGCCACCGCCACCAGAATGGCCGCAACTGCCATGTGCTGGATGCTGGCCGCCGGATCAGCGAGCGCCAGGTTGATCACGGCCGCGATGACCAGCACGCCGGACAGAAGCATCCATGACACGCGCTGGCCCAGTCGGCCGATCAAGGGCAGGCGCAGGCTATCCACCACCCAGGCCCAGAGAAACTTCAGGTTGTAGGCCAGGAAGGCGAGCGAGAAAGCCGTGACCGTGCTCTTCTTGATGCCATCCTGCGCCAGGCGCGTGGTCAGCGTGGCCGCGATCATCGCGTAGGGAAACCCGGAAGAGACGCCGACGAAGAAAGCCGCCAGGGCCTCCTTCTCGAAGTAGTGGCTGACCGAGTGCCAGAGCTTGCGGCGGCCGACCGCGGGCTGGGTCACAGTTGAACGCGGGAGGTTATGATGCGCACCCGGCGATCATAGCGGCTTTGCTCTCCCCGAAATCAATGCACGACTACCAGAACGAATTCATCCGCCACGCCCTTGGCCGCAACGCGCTGCGCTTCGGCGAGTTCACGCTGAAATCAGGTCGCGTGAGCCCGTACTTCTTCAATGCCGGCGCGTTTGATGATGGCGCCTCGCTCGCGGTACTGGGTCGCTGCTATGCCGATGCCATCGTGGCATCCGGGCTGCAGTTCGACATGCTGTTCGGCCCCGCCTAC
>CAYWDZ010000003.1:0-36003 GCA_964456255.1 uncultured Steroidobacteraceae bacterium
GCGTGACCATCATCCTGACCACGCACTACATCGAAGAGGCCGAGGAGATGGCCGACCGCATCGGCATCATCAACAAGGGCGAACTGATGCTGGTGGAAGACAAGGCCACGCTGATCCGCAAGCTGGGCCGCAAGGAGCTGCGACTGCACCTGCAGCAGCAGCTCACGGAGATTCCGGCGTCACTCGCGGGCTGGAAGCTCGGGCTCGCAGAAGACGGCATGACGCTGCTGTTCACCTTCACCGACGACACGGAACGCGCGCGCATCGCGCAGCTGCTGCGCGACGTCGGCCAGGCGGGCATCGAATTCAAGGACCTGGAGACCCGGCAGAGTTCGCTGGAAGACATCTTCGTGTCGCTGGTCCGGAAGAGCCCATGAACTGGCACGCCGTCAAGGCCATCTACCGCTTCGAGATGGCGCGCACCTTCCGCACGCTGGTGCAGAGCATCCTGACGCCGGTGCTGACCACGTCGCTGTACTTCGTGGTGTTCGGTTCGGCCATCGGTTCGCGCATGACCGAGATCGGCGGCGTGCCGTTCGCGGCCTTCATCGTGCCGGGCCTGATCATGCTGTCGGTGCTGAACGAGAGCGTCGGCAACGCCTCCTTCGGCATCTACTTTCCCAAATGGTCCGGCACCATCTTCGAACTGCTGTCGGCGCCGGTGGGCACGCCGGAGATCCTGCTGGGCTACGTGGGTGCAGCGGCCAGCAAGAGCATGTTGATCGGGCTCATCATTCTCGCCACATCGGCATTCTTCGTGCCGCTTTCGATCCTGCATCCACTGTGGATGGTGATCTTCCTGGCGCTGACTGCCCTCACTTTCAGTCTGTTCGGTTTCGTGCTCGGCATCTGGGCCACCAGCTGGGAGAAGCTGCAGTTCGTGCCCGCGCTGATCATCACGCCGCTGACCTTCCTCGGCGGCACGTTCTATTCGATCGACATGCTGCCGCCGGTGTGGCGCGTGATCACGCTGTTCAACCCGGTGGTGTACCTGGTCAGTGGGTTTCGCTGGAGCTTCTACGGCCACTCGGCGGTGGACGTGCGCATCAGCTTCACCATCATCATCGCGATCCTGGCCGCGTGCCTGATGCTCGCCGCGTGGATGATCCGCAGCGGCTGGCGTCTGAGAACCTGAGGCTACCAGCCCAGCGCGCGCCGCATGATGTGGTAGATCTCGTTCTGGTTGATCACGCCGCGCACCACGTCCGAACCGGCGCCGTGCCCGAACAGCGCCACATCTTCCCCGCCATGGGTCTCGGCACCCATGCCCACCAGCGACTCCTGGTGGAAATCCGGTGAAGTGGTATCGACATCGGCGAGGTTCTGCGCGCGACCAGGGTTGATGTCACGCCGCCCGCCGCCCTTCTCGTCGATGACCGAGAAACCGGGGCCATTCGCGTACGACAGCGTCGCGTAGGGCTTGCCCTGAGCATCCTTCGACGGCGCGCTCGCGCCCGGCGCCTGCACCAGACCCAGAATGGGATTGCCGCGCGCGGGATAACCCGAGATGGTCATCACGTGGCTGTGATCGGCCGTGACCAGGATCAGCGTGTCGTTGTCCCTTGTCATGTCGGCCGCCATGCGCACCGCATCGGACAGCGCGATGGTATCGGTCAGGGCGCGATACGCATTGCCCGCATGGTGCCCATGATCGATGCGACCGGCTTCCACCATCAGGAAGTAGCCCTTGCGATTCTTCTGCAGCATCTCGATGGCCCTGGCCGTCATCTCGGCCAGCGAGGGTTCGCCGGCCAGGTCCCCGACCCGATCGGCCTCGTACTGCATGTGGCTGGGCTCGAACAGCCCGAGCAGATGGTCGGTGTGCTTCACGTCCACCTTGAGCAGGTCGTCACGCTTCCACACGTATTGCGATTGCGGCTGCGCAGCCTGCCACTCGCGGATCAGGTTGCGGCCATCCCGGCGCCTGCCCCGCTCGTCCGGGTATTCCGGATCGGTGCTGCCGCTGTCGAGCAGGTAGCCGCGTCCGCCGCCCAGCACCACCTCGAGGCCGTTGCCGGTACGCTGCCGCGCGATGAGCTGCGCACCGATATCCGGCAGCGTCGCCGTCGCGGGCATCTGCCCGGCGTATTCCCAATCGCGATTGGGTGTATGCGCATAGGTCGCAGCCGGCGTGGCGTGCGTGATGCGTGCGGTGCTGACGATGCCGGTCGAGAGCCCCTTTGCTTCTGCCAGCTCCAGCAGGGTCTCATGGGAATACTCCGCAACCTTCGATGCGTCCATCTCGTTGTCGGCGACCTCCGTGCCCACCGACAACGCCCCGTCATTGGCATGCCAGCCGGTCATCATGGCGGTGGCCGTCGGGGCGGAGTCGGAGACCTGCTGGTTGGCGGAGAAGGTCCGCACCAGCGCGGCCTGCGGAAACTCCTCGAACGACAGGCGGTTGTCCTCGCCGGACTGACCCTTGTTCTGTCCCTCGAGAATGCGCGCGGCGGTAATCGTGGAGATGCCCATGCCATCACCGACGAACAGGATCACGTTCTTCGCGCGGCGCGACTCGCTGCCCTGCTTCGCAAGCTGGGCCACGTGCGCCTTCGCGGTGTCGAAATCAGTGGAATCCGCGGCGAGGGATGGCGCCACGATTGCCGCCGAAAGCGCGGCGGCCAACAGACGTTGTTTCAGGATCATGCGGCGACTCCAGTAGCGCGAACCAGATCACATGATGCCCGATTTTTATGTCAATCCGCGGTGGGCATTTGCAATCCGCGGCGACGGCGCGTCAACCAATGCGCAGCGCCAGCGTTGATCCCCTCAGCAAGTTCGCAAACCCAACAAGGGGAATGACATGAAGAGATCGAATGCAATTGTTGCCGCTGGATTGCTCGCGCTGCTGGCCGTTCCGGCTTTCGCGGGTGACAGCACTGCCGAATCCGCCCGCCCCGATCGCGGCGATTTCGCCAATGCGCGTCTGGACGCGAAGGGCGAGCGTATCGACGCACGGCTGGACGCGAAGGGCGAGCGCATCGACGACCGTCTCGACCAGCGCGCCGAAAACCAGGCAGACAAGGGCCACGACCAGAATGCCGAACGCCTGGACAACAAAGGCGATCGCATCGAGCGCCGACTGGACGTGAAGGGCGACCGGATCGAGCATCGCCTGGACGTCAAGGGCAACCGGATTGACCGTCGCGTGGATCGCCGCCGCCACCGCTGATCAAATGGGTCCAGGAATGCCCGGACGGCCCCTCGCGGCCGTCCGGGCCGTCCGCGATCTGAGACAGTTACAAGGCATGGGCCTGATCCGGGACAATGCGGCTCACCGGAATCTGGAGAGGACCCTGATCATGCGAAGCCCATCAATAGTGCTTGTCGCCGCCCTCGGCACCCTGACCATGCTGGCAGCCTGCAGCAGCAAGGAACCGGAGACGACCGCGGCCGCGGATGAACCCGCTGCACAGACCGAGTCCCCGCCGGCCGCTGAAGCCGCACCGGCACCGGCGCCGGCTGCACCCGCAACTGCAGCTGCGGCTCCGAAGCCCGCTGCCAAGCCGGCAGCCCCCTCACCCGCGCCGGCGGCAAAGCCCAAGCCGGTACAGGTGGTCACGGTTCCTGCCGGCACGTTGCTGTCCATGTCGCTGTCCACGGCACTGACCTCCAAGACCGCCAAGGTCGGCGATCCGGTGAAGGCCATGCTGACCAGTGACGTGGTCATCGACGGCAAGACCGTGATCGCCAACGGCACCACGGTGGCCGGCTCGGTGATCAAGGTGGTTTCCGGCAGCGAGAAGATCGGCGGTACGCCGACGCTGGCCGTGAGCTTCGATCGCATCGAAATGGCTGGCGGTCAGGACCTGCCCATCAGCGGCGAGATCACAGAAAAGGGCAAGAGCGACAACACGCGCGACACCGTCAAGATCGTCGGCGGTACCGCGGCCGGCGCCATCATTGGCGACAAGGTCATCAAGGGCGACAAGGGCAAGGTGATCGGCGGCCTGCTCGGCGGTGCTGTCGGCGCAGTGGCTGCGCAAAAGACGGGTACGGAAGTTCAGATGGCCGAAGGCACCGCGCTGACCCTCGTCCTGAACGCGCCCGTCGAGATCACGAAGTAGCGGCTGCCCGCTTCGCAATCAATGCCTGCACCAGCTCCAGCCCCGATTGCCGGGCTGGTGGCAGGTTGGCATCCGATGTGGCAATTGGTGTGGTGCGCTCACCCCAGCGCACCAGATGCGCGCACCAGGTCAGCCCCGCGCCAAACGCCGGCATCAGCAACCGCGCTCCCGGCGCCACGCGCCCTGCTTCAAGTGCTTCCACCAATGCCACCGGAACCGTGCCCGCCGACATGTTGCCGTAGCGCTGCACATTCACGAAGGTCCGCTCAGACGGCACGCCCACCCGCGCGGCCACCGCCTCGATGATTCGCAGGTTCGCCTGGTGCGGCACCACCAGATCGAGGTCGGCACCAGTGAGGCCGTGAGCGGCAAGCACTTCGCCTGATGCGCGGACCATGCCCGTCACGGCACGCTTGAAAATCTCCGGCCCCTCGAAGATCCACTCGGTCACGCCCAGCGGGCGTTTGAAATCCGCGTAACGACTGCCCATGCCCTGGATCACCAGCGCATCGCGGCCACCCACATCGCAGCCCAGGCGTTCACCGAGCAGGCCTTCCTCGCGATCGGTGGCTTCGAGCACGAGGGCCGCGCAGCCATCGCCGAACAGCACCGCCACATTGCGATTGCTCCAGTCCATGAAGCGGCTGATCACTTCGCCCCCCACCACCAGCGCATTGCGCACGACCCCGGTGCGGATCAGTGCATTGGCCGTACTCCACGCGTACAGGAAACTGGTGCAGGCCGTGTTCACGTCCATGGCCGCGGCATGGGTGGCGCCCAGGCGCTGCTGCAGGCCCGAGGCCTGGTTCGGCGCCTGCTCATCGAAACTGGTGGTGCCGAAGACAATCAGTTCGATCTCGCCCGGCTCGCGCCCGGCCGCTGCCAGCGCGCGCCGTGCGGCCACTTCGCCCAGATCCGTGAGCCCCACATGCGAGATGCGCCGTTCGCGGATGCCGGTGCGCGACTGGATCCATTCATCGCTGGTATCCAGGAAGGTGGCGACATCGGCATTCGACAGCACCGCCGGTGGCAGGCACTTGCCCCAACCCGTTACCCCCGCATGTCTCATGCGCCAAATGTACTCCAGGTGCCATCTTCCCCGTCATGCGTATCATGCAGGTGATGAAGAGACTCGTCGCGTTGCTCGCCCTCGCCTGCTCACTGCCGTCGCCCGCGGCGACCACCAACCCGCCGCTGGCGCCGGGCCACTACAGGCTGCTGGAACAGGCCCTGCAGCGCTATCAAATGCTGGCCCGGCAACCCGGCCTGACCGCGTTGCCGTCATTGCCGCGCCGCTCGATCAGGGTTGATGAATCCTGGGCGGGCGTTCCCGCACTGCGCGCTTTGCTGGTCGCGCTGGGGGATCTGCCGGCCGCGCCCACACCGCCCACCGCGCCGGATGTACTGGACCAGTCGCTGGTCGACGGGCTGAGGCATTTCCAGGAACGGCACGGGCTCGTTCGCGATGGCGTACTGGGGCCGGCCACATTCGCCCAACTCACCACGCCGCTGACCACGCGGGTGAAGCAGATTGAATGGACGCTGGCGCGCTGGCGCGAACTGCCACCCAACCCGCACCGGCGCGCCATCATCGTCAACATTCCACGCTTCAAGCTGTATGCGCTGGACTCGAATGACGAACAGGAATCGCACTGGCTGCAGATCGACGTCGTGGTCGGCAAGGCGGTCGAGGATCTGCACACGCCGACCTTCAGTGCGGACCTGAAGCAGGTCATCTTCAGCCCGTACTGGGATGTGCCGACCAGCATCGCGCTGAAGGAAATCCTGCCCGCGGCCCGCCGCAGCGAGGACTACTTCGCGCGCAATCACTACGAGCTGGTCGATGGCGCCGGCGAGGTGGTGCCCTGGTCGGCCGCGGGCCTCGACGAGGTTGCGGCCGGGCGCTTGCGCATCCGCCAGCAACCCGGCCCGGACAACGCCCTCGGTGGCGTGAAGTTCATGCTGCCGAATGCGAACAGCATCTATCTGCACGATTCGCCGGCGCGAGCGCTGTTCGCGCGCTCGAAACGGGCCGAGAGCCACGGCTGCATCCGGGTTGCGGACGCCGCTGCGCTCGCCGCCTGGGTGCTCGATGGGGTGCCCGGAATGACGCGCGAGCACATCGATGCCGCCATGCAGGACAGGCAGCCAGTGCGCATCGACCTGGCCGAACCAATCCGCGTCTACATCGTGTACGGCACGGCCATCGCCCGCGAGGACGGCAGCGTGCTGTTCCTCGAGGATCTGTACGGGTTGGAAAAGGGCTAGGGAATTTCTAGCCGGTCCAGGAGCGGACGCGGCCGGTGTCCAGGTGCACGAAGTTGGACTTCGCGTAGTAACCCACGCCACCGGCTTCCATGGCGAGCGCCAGATCGCGCAGCCGGCCGCAGGATGTGCCCGCCAATCGCACGTCCAGCGCACGGCCTTCCATGTGCAGGCTGTGCTGGGCCACGCCGCTGCCGGATTCGCGCAGCTTCGCGTTGCTCGCGGGTGAGCGGTAGCCGGAAATGATCTCGTAATGCGGAGCGCACTGCGCGCAGTCGGCCAGCGCATGCAGGCGGTCGAACAGCGCCGGTGCGATCACCGACACTTCTCCGCTGCGATGATCGCGCAGCAGATGATTGAGCTGAGCCAGGGCGGCCGGAACGTACTGGCCGTTCTCGAAATAACGGATCGCGAGCCGCTCGCCCGTATGCGTATTGACCATCGACAGCTGGCGCGGCGCCAGCAGCGCCGGGTGGATCTCGTCGGCATGCGCCTCGCGTGCACGCAACCCCACCAGCAGCGCCGGCGCGGCGCCGAGCAACTGCAGCAGCCGCCGGCGATCAGTGGTGAGGATGTGGGACGAATGGCGCATGGGCCAAGTGTGAACCGGGCCGCACGGCGCTGACAAGCTTGAGGGGCAACTATTTGCCGGTACTACTTCACGATCCGCGTGTAGCGGGCCAGCAGCCACAGCAGCAGCGGCCAGAAACACGTATTCAGCAGGTCGTGGAGGCTCGCGGCCCAGTTCATGTGATCGCGCGAGCGCATTTCATCGCGCAGATCGAGCAATTCACCCACGACGGCAACCCCGACTACAGCCAGCAGCGCCCAGCCCGACTTGAGGCCCTTGCGGGCAAATGCGACGACCACCAGGAACACCACCAGACCGACATAAACGTGCAGCGCGTCCTTGGACAGGGCCGCGAACTGCACAACATCGTGTTTGAAGCTCTGGAAGGGCGACATGGGACTCGGGCGTCATGAAACGTGAGCGCTAGGCTAGCCTGTGGATGCGGGCCGGTACAGTGCCCGAATCTGGTCAAATTGAAGTGGTCAACCGAAGCGAACCCAACGCGTTATGGCCTGAATATGCGTGACACGCCCAGACTGATGCTGATCGCCGGCCTTTGCCTGTGCTGCTTGCTGCCGGCGCTGTCAGGAGCCGCCGAGGATGGGCCTCTGCGCAGCCTGATACGCGATCGCCTTGCGGCAAGGGCCGGCCAGAGCATCACCGCCCAACCCGCGCGGGTGCTGGCTGCCGGTGAACGGATCACTGCTCCGGGGCGCTACGAGATTCATCTGCAGATCGATGGCCGCGATCGCATGGCGCTGGTGCACATTCCCGGGAGCTACGACGCCGGCAAGCCCACGCCGCTGGTCATGGCCATCCACGGCGGCGGCGGTGGTGCAATCTTTCAGGCCGACGACAACAACTACGGCCTGATCTCCAAATCGGAAGCAGCGGGCTTCATCGCCGTGTTCCCCAACGGCATCAGCCAGACGCAGAACGGCATGCTCGCCACCTGGAACGCCGGCAACTGCTGCGCGCGGGCGCGCGATGAAAACGTGGACGACGTGGGCTTCCTCAGAGCGCTGGTGGCGGACGTCAGCAAGCGCGCCCGCATCGAGCCGCAACGCGTGTATGCCATCGGCATGTCCAATGGCGCGATGATGTCCTATCGCCTCGCCTGCGAGGCGGGCGACGTGTTCCACGGCATCATGGCCGTATCCGGTACGGACAACACGCGCAGTTGCGCGCCAAAGCAACCGGTCCCCGTGCTGCATGTCCACGCCAGGAATGATCCGCTGGTGCTGTTCAATGGCGGCGCCGGCAGCAACCGCCTGGTTCCAGAAGACGCCGTCACCGAATTTGTTTCGGTGCCCGAAACCATCTCCAAATGGGTGAAGCTCAACCACGCCAGCGCCGTGCCACAGCGCGTGCTGCAGGTCGAAGGCGCCTACTGCGATCGCTACGAAGCCACCCGCGGCGGAGCGCCGGTGGAGCTATGCGTGACCGAGACCGGCGGCCACAGCTGGCCAGGCGGCAACAAGGCGCGCGCCGAGGAATCCCCCTCGCGAGCCATCAGCGCCAATGACCTCATGTGGGCGTTCTTCAGCGCCCTGAAGGGCTGAATTCGCCCGGGCGTGACCCGGTTCATGGGCCGGTGACTCGTCGCGGCGTACAAGTTCCGCCATGCAACGGCCTTTCCACCGTCATGGCCTCGCCCTCGCGCTGCTCTGCGCCGCGCTGCTCACCGGCTGCGCCAGCGCACCACGTCAGCGTGAAGCCACCCTGGGCGAGCGCATCGCCGCCAGCGCGCTGGCCCAGACCGGCCGCCCCTATCGCTACGGAGGCAGCACACCCGCAGGGTTTGACTGCAGCGGGCTCGTGCACTTCGTGTATCTCGCGGCCGGCATCAGCGTGCCGCGCACCACCACCGATCAATTTCACTCGGCGCACGCAATCAGGTTGAGCAGGCTCGCACCCGGCGACCTGCTGTTCTTCCGCGTGGATTCGCGCGATGTCTCGCATGTGGCGATCTACACCGGCGACGGTCGTTTCGTGCACGCGCCGCAGTCCGGCAAGGCGGTCGAGACCCGCGCGCTGGATGACGACTGGTATCGCAGCCGCCTGGTCAGCGCCGGCAGGCTCTACTGATCGCAGGTTCTGCGGACCGCGCGCGTCGGCTATCCTCGGCGACGCCGATGCTCGAGCTGTATCACCACGGGTCTTCCGCCTGCGCCGCCAAGGTGCGCCTGGCCATGGCCGAGAAGCAGCTGGCCTGGACCGGCCACTATGTCGATCTGCTTGCCGGCGAGCAGTTCAAGCCCGAATTCCTGAAGTTGAACCCGAAAGGCGTGGTGCCGGTGCTGGTCCACGACGGTCGCATCGTGCGCGAATCAACGGTGATCTGCGAATACCTCGAAGAGGTGTTTCCCGAACACCCCATTTACCCGGACACGCCTTACGAGCGCGCGCAGGTGCGCATCTGGACCAAGGCCGTGGACGAGGAACTGCATCCGGCCTGCTCCACCATCACCTATGTGGTCTCGCACCGTTACACCATCCTGCGCAACGGCGTCGGCAGCTTCGAGGATTTTCTGCAGCAGAGCAGCGACGAGGGCTACGCCGCGCGCGAGCGCAAGTGGCGCTGGATCCAGGAAGGTCTTGCCGCACCGGGAGCCGGTGACCAGGTGAGGATGTACGACGGCTACCTCCGGCGCATGGAGGCATCGCTGCAGGACCGGCCGTGGCTGATCGGAGAGCGCTTCACCATGGCAGACATCGCACTGGCTCCCTACGTGAATCGCCTGGCGGCGCTGTCCATGCACGCGATGTGGGAGAACGGCCGTTATCCACGGGTGGCAGACTGGTTCCGCCGGATCCGATCGCGGCCCACGTTCAAACCGGCACTGCTCGACTGGGTACCCGAATCCCTGCGCGTGGAAATGTTCGAGAACGGCGTCAGGGCATGGCCGGAGGTACGGCCGTGGCTGCTGGGCTGAGCAGTGAGGACGCCCGTTGACGCCCTGCCTGGGCGGCGGCGGAAGTACCCCACTTCCGCCGCCGTTCAACCTAGTCCTGGCAAGTCCAGGCAGCGGCCTGATCCGGAGCGCCGCTCTTGTACTGGGCGTGCTGGGGATAGCTGCACATCAGTCCGGAGGAACCGCCCTGGCCGGTAACGGTCTGCGTCTTGCCGGGCGCCTGGCCCTGCTCGACCCACTTCTGCAACAAGCCCATGCGGTCCCATGAACTCGGCAACGCCGAACCGGCCACCGTCTTGCCGTCACCCGTCACGGTGTAGTAGTTGCCCGACAGGCCATGGCCGCGCTGCGGCAGCACGTACAGCCGCGCGAAACCGTCGAGCTGCTTGCCCATCTTCTTCGTGACCGCAGCGTAGTAGTCGAGCTGCGCGCCCGGCGAGGCGAGCGTGTCATTGGAACCGATGGCCACGATCATCTTTCCGCCGCGCTTCTGGAACGCGGACAGGTCCGGATTGGTCGAATCCACCCATTCGGATATCTGACGCGAGCGCTTCTCGATCGCCGGCGTCTTCTCGTAGGTGAGCGGGTTCGCGTCCAGATCGCCCAGCACGAAACCGGTAACGCCCTGCACGCCCAGCGCGTTGAACATGCGCGCATCGGCAGCGGCGCCTTCCTGTCCCTTCGCACGCCCATCTGTCAGCAACGAGTTGCCACCCATGCCGCCACCGGCCACTTCGGTGGAAGGCGGCCACATGCCGAAGGCCTTCACGCCATTGGCGTGGGTGCTCGGATAAGGTTGCGGCGAGAAGATGAACTCCAGCGTCTGGATCTGGCCGCTGGTCAGGCAGGCCTTCTCGCTCTTGTCGGCCGGATCCGGATCCTTGTTGCCGGGGCAACGCTTCGCGGCCCACGGATCCTTCGGCCCTTG
This sequence comes from uncultured Steroidobacteraceae bacterium, assembly GCA_964456255.1. Lineage (GTDB taxonomy): Bacteria > Pseudomonadota > Gammaproteobacteria > Steroidobacterales > Steroidobacteraceae > ZC4RG30. The sequence goes on from CAYWDZ010000003.1 coordinate 10,747, forward strand.
CTTGTCCTTCACGTTGAAGATCGCGCGGCACTGCATGTAGTTGTTGATCAGCCCGTCGTTCAGGCCATCCAGGGCGTCGCACTGGCGCATGAACTCGGCGGCAATGGCGCGACCCTTGGCCGTCGGCACATGCCTGTCGAGCGCAATTTCCTCACGGCGGATCTCGGCCGGCGCGGCCATCAGGCCGTTCAGCTGCACCACCGGGACAGTTGCGGCCACGCCGTCATAGTCGGCCGGATAGCGTTGCGCCACGGTCAGCCCCTCGCGTCCGCCCTGCGAATTGCCGACGAAGTAGCGATACTTCGGCGCCGCACCGTACAACCGCTTGATCAGGATCTGCGCCACGTCGTTGGTCTTCTTCAGCTGTGCGTAGCCGAAGTTCCTGATGGCCTCGTCGTTGAGTGCCCACTTGCCATCATTGCCATGGCCCGAATCGCTGCCGTAAACGGCAAAGCCACGCGCGAGATCGCTGGGTGGTGCGCCGCCACCCGGAGCACCACCAGGGCCTCCCGCACCGAGGCCACCGGGTGCACCACCGGCCCGCGCACCAGGGGCACCCGGACCTCCGGGACCCGCACCTGCGCGCGCACCTGGAGCACCGGGGGCACCCGGACCTCCGGGACCAGCACCAGCACGTGCACCTGGAGCGCCAGGACCACCAGGGCCCGCACCAGGAGCGCCGCCCGGGAAGCCGCCGGCCCCGCCGCGCGCCGGGGCCGGTCCGAAGCGCGGCGCGGAACCATTCATGCCGCCGCCACCCTGCTGGATGGAACGCTGGTTCCAGTTCGCCGGCAGACCCACGGCAAACTTGATCGGAAACGCCGTGTCCGACTTGTCCACGGGCATCAGCTGCCCTTCGACCACGCACATCGCGGGCGAGCGATCTGCCTCGGCATACCACTCGACCTTGTCGATCTGCACGGCCGATACGGGCTCGCCGATCAGCTTCGGATCGATCGGGGCACCGAGAATCGCAGCAGTGCACTTGTCCGCGCCCACCTTGATGGTCTCCAGCGCCTGCTGGGCCGAGGCCATCGCGGTAAATCCACTCAGACACACCGCAGCAGCCAGTGCCATTTGTTGCCGGTATCGCATTTCCTTGCCCCTCTACTTGATCTGATAGAACTTGATACGAATCCCTGTCAGCGGTGCGGTCCCGCCCGCGGGCACAGGTGCTGCCGGCGGATCCACTTCAATCGACGCGACGAACGTGCCCCGCGTCATCCACTCGTAGGCGCTGCCCTTGGGCGCCTCGAAACTGGGACGGGCCCAGCTGCGTTCTCCACCAGCACCAGCGTTGGCGCAGTTGAAGGCCTGATTCAGCACATGAATGATGGTGCCGTCCGCGGCCCGCAGAAAATAGTCTGCCGAAAGGGACGTGCAACCGCCCGGATAGCGCAGCTGGTAGTCCCAGCCTCCCGGAATGACCTCACCCTTGAGCTTCGGGCCGTCGATGGTGCCACCAGTGATCGGGATGTACTGGCGCTGGCCCAGAGCCGTTTCGCCCTGCACCACCGCCGGTGCCAGCGTCACATGTTCCTCGAACACGAACTCGGCCCGCGGCATGGCCTCGGGCGGGGGCTGCGCGCCCAACCTGGCCGGCGCCGCGGGCCGCTGCTGCGCAACGGCGGCGTCCACACACAGGAATCCCGCGAGCAGGACCGCCACTGCCACGCGCGGCGCCGACAATGGACGACCCAGCACGGAATACCCCCAGGCAATCTGATTTGCCGCGCAGTATCACCGCCCCGCGACGGATTTGTAAATCGCATTACAGTCAGTCGCGCCGGCCGTTGGAGCCGTCGATCAGCTTGCGAAGCACGCGATACAGCTGTGCGCGCTCCGATCGCGAAAGCCGGCCGAACAGATATTGCTCGTGCAGCGGGATCAGCCGGACGATCCGCCGCAGATTGGCGAGCCCCTTTGGTGTGACGTACAGGCGGTACTTGCGACGATCTGCGGCACTGCGCTCACGGCGCACCAGGCCGCTGCGAATGCAGCGCTTCACCTGCACGCCGGCGGTCATGCGCTCGATACCCATCAGGTCCGCAAGCTCGGTCTGGCTGAGGCCCGGGTGTGTCTTGAGCAGTGCGGGAATCCCGATCAGCGCCGGCTTGATGGTCGCGAAGCGCCCACCACGGGCCATGGAGCGCGCGAGCCAGCCAAATGCCATGTAGAGATGCAAGCCGATCACCGGAGCGCCATCCTCACTGATCGCACGCTCGATGAGGCGCACACCGGCTGAGACATGGCGGAGCGGAGCTGGTCTGGTCGTGTGAGTCATCGTGGCATTGTCCGTGTTTCACGCGTGCCGATACAATCGACGGCACAACATCGGGGGAAACCTGAAATGAACTCCAGCATCGACAAGTCTTCCCGCGTGCGCGCACACGTCATCGGCTGGAGCGTTCTGGCGCTGCTGCTGTCACCGCTGCTGCTGCTCCGGGCGCAGGCGGCGCCCGATACCGAGGGCTGCTCGGCACTGCTGAAACGCTCCACCGCACAACTCAAGGTGCAGACCGCGGAGTGGGTGGCGGCATCCGAGGCCGGCGCCAGACGAGGCGGTGGGCCAGGCGGCCCGGGTGGAGCAATGCCCGAGCATTGCCTCGTGCGATTGATGATCGACGAGCGGCCTTCGGGCATGCCCGACTTGACCTACGGCACCGGCGTCGAGGTGCGGCTGCCGAAGAACTGGAATGGCCGCATGTTGTTCCAGGGTGGCGGCGGTCTGGATGGTTCGCTGGGCGCCGCCACCGGTCGCGTGTCCGGATTCCCCTCCGCACTCGAGCGCGGCTATGCAGTGGTTTCCACGGATGGTGGCCACCGCGCTCGCAGCAACGTCGATGCGCGTTTCGGCGCGGACCAACAGGCCAAGCTGGACTTCGCCTACGGATCCGTGGCCACTGCGACCCGCGAAGCCAAATCGGTTCTGGCCAGCTTCTATGGCCGCAAGCCCGATCATTCCTATTTCATGGGCTGCTCGACGGGTGGGCGCGAAGCCATGATGGCCGCGCAGCGCCTGCCGCTGGAATTCGACGGGGTGGTTTCCGGCAATGCCTCGTGGAATCTCGCGCGCGTGGCGCTGAACCAGGTCTTCAGCCTGCAGACCGTCACACGCATGGCGCCGCGCGATGCCGCCGGCAAGCCCGATCTGTCGCAGGCATTCACCGACGTGCAGCTCAAGGCCGCATCCGACGCCATCCTGAAGAAGTGCGATGCACTCGACGGTCTGGCCGACGGCATGATCAACGACTTCAAGGCCTGCAGGTTCTCTCCGCAGGAGATGGTCTGCGGCAAGGCGGGGGCACCCGCCACTCCTGCCTGCCTGACGGCGAAGCAGGCTGATGGACTGCAGGAGATCTTTGGCGGTGCGCACAACTCGCGCGGCGAATCGCTGTACGGCAACTACGCCTGGGATACCGGGATTGCATTGCCGGCCTGGCGCTCGATGCACCTGGGCAATCCTGGCGGGCAACCCGCCAACGCCACACTGGGTGGCGATGTGCTGCGCAACTTCGTGTTCACGCCGCCAGACCCGAACTACGACGTGCTGAAGTTTGACTTCGACCGGGACATGGGACGCATCGCCGAGACCGAGGCCATCAACGATGCCAACGGCACGCTGCACAGCACCTTTGCCGGACGCGGCGGCAAGATGATCGTGTACCACGGCCTTTCGGATCAGGCGATGTCCACCGGCTCGCTGGTCAAATGGTACGAGAAGCTGACACCGGTCAATGCGGCCGGTGGTCCACAGGACTGGGCGCGCCTGTTCCTGGTCCCCGGCATGGCGCACTGTGGGGGCGGCCAGTCCACGGACCAGTTCGACATGCTGGCAGCCATACAGGAGTGGGTCGAAGCCGGCCGCGCGCCCGATCGCGTGATCGCCACCGGCAGGGCCTTCCCTGAAACCTCGCGACCGCTGTGTCCATATCCGCAGGTGGCGCGCTACCAGGGCGGCAACACGCAGGACGCCAGCAGCTTCTCGTGCCGCGAGTAGCTACTCCCCGGGGATCACGATCGTGCGCAGCGCGGTGAGCTTGCTGCAGGTCAGGTCCAGGCCTTGCGGACCATCCTCGGGCTGGCTCGCAATCTGCTTGCGCAACAGCAGTTCGAATTCGTCCGCCGGAACCGCCTTGCTGAAGTAGTAGCCCTGGTACTGGTCGCAGCCCATCGCCTTGAGCGCCTCGAGCTGTTCGGCGGTTTCCACGCCCTCGGCCACAACCTTGAGCCTCAGGCCGTGCGCCAGCGACACGATGGCCTGCACGATCGAGGCATCATCCGAATGCGTGCCCATGCCGGCAATGAAGGTCTTGTCGATCTTGAGCTTGTCGATGGGAAAGCGGCGCAGGTAACTCATGCTCGAGTAACCCGTTCCGAAATCATCCACCGAAACCAGCACGCCCATGCGGCTGAGTTCCTCGAGAATCGAGATGGACTCCTCGGCATTGGTCATCACGCAGCTTTCCGTGAGTTCGATTTCCAGGCTGTTCGCCTCGAGATTCGTGTCGCGCAGCGCGCCCAGGATGCTCTCGACCAGCCCGGCCTGGTGGAACTGCACCGCCGAAATATTCACGGCCACGCGAATCTGCGGCAGGCCCTTCTCGCGCCACTCCCGCGCCTGGCGGCAGGCCTGCTGCAGCACCCAGTTGCCGATGGGCCCGATCTGGCCGGTTTCCTCGACGATCGGGATGAAGTCGGCCGGTGGCACCAGGCCACGCTGCGGGTGCCGCCAGCGCAGCAATGCCTCGGCGCTGCGGATGGTTCCGGTCTGCACGTCGACCTTGGGCTGGAAATGCAGCTCGAACTGACTGGCGGTCAGCGCCATGTGCAGCTCGCTCTCCAGCCGCAGTCGATGCGTGGCCGTGTCGCCCATGGTGGAGGCAAAGCGCCGCAATCCGCTGCCGTTCTGCTTGGCGTGGTACATGGCCGCGTCGGCATTGGCGAGCAGCAGCTCCACCCGTTCACCATCGCGCGGATAGACCGCAATGCCGAAGCTCGCGGAGGTATGGATGTCGAGCCCGTCGATGCGCATGGGCGCAGCCAGAGCCTCCTGCGCGCGCTGCGCAACCGCCTCGGCATCTTCCTCACCCGCCGGCGGCCGCAGCACGAACACGAATTCATCGCCGCCCTGCCGCGCCAGCGTATCGCCCTCACGCACGCACGACGCCAGGCGCCGCGAGATCTCCTGCAGGAACCGGTCACCGGCGTGATGACCCATCGAGTCGTTCACCAGCTTGAACCGGTCCAGGTCACAGACCAGCACCGCGAAGCGCTGGCCCTCACGCTGTGCCTGCGCCAGTGCCTGACCAAGGCGGTCTTCGAGCAACGCACGATTCGGCAGGCCGGTCAGCACGTCGTGCGTGGCCATGTGACGCAGCTGCTGGTTGGCCGCCTCCAGGCCACGGGTTCGCGTGGCCACCATCTTCTCCAGCGACTTGACCTGGCTGCGCACCATGCGCTCGTTGTGCCACTTCTGGCACAGCGCGCTGGCGCACTGCTGCACTTCGATGGGCTCGAAGGGCTTGCGCAGTACCAGCAACTGGTCCGAGTAATGCAGCCGCGCCACCACCTCGTTCCATTCGTAATCGGTGTGCGCGGAGCAGATCACCACCTGCAGGGAAGGATCCACTTTCCACAGATGCTCGATCGTTTCCACCCCGTCCCAGCCCGGGGGCATGCGCATGTCGACGAAGGCGAGCGCATAGGGGTGGCCATTGTCGACGGCCGCCTGCGCCATCTTCACGCCTTCCTGACCCTGCAGGGCCACGTCGACCTCGAACTGCGGGGTGGAGATCTGCGTCTGACCGCCCAGGATTTCCGCCTCGAGCAGATCCAGCACCGAGTCCTCTGCCGCCGGCAACCCGTTCAGGACCTTGCGGAAGTCCTCGTGGATGGCAGCGTTGTCATCGATCACCAGGACGCGGCGATTCAGCGCTAGCAGCCCCCGATGCGAGGAATACTCGGTTGCTGCCGGTTCGCTCATGGCCGCTGGCCAGGAGGCTGCAGGGGCAACGTGAGACTGAAGGTCGCTCCCTTGCCCAGGCCGTCGCTGGCGGCGGTGAGCGTTCCGCCGAGCTCCGCAGCGGCCAGTGACGCACTGTGCAGGCCAAACCCGTGCCCCGACTTGCGCGTGGTGAAACCATGCGTGAACAGCCGCTCCATCACTTCCGGAGCGATGCCGACGCCATTGTCGATCACTTCGATGCACGCGCCTTCCGGCACGGCCCGGATCCGCAGGATGACCTGCTTGTCGCTGCGTCCGGACTCATCGCAGGCGTACTTGGCATTGCGGATCAGGTTCACCAGGATCTGCAGCACCTTGTGCCGGTCCGCGACGACCCGCGGTCGATCGCGGTAATCCCGTTCCAGCGCCACGTGATGGCGCGTCAGCGCCCCGGTGTTCATGCGCAGGCCGTCCTCGACCAGGTCGACCACGCCCACTTCCTCGAGAACTCCGCATCTGCGCGCATAGGTCTGCTGCATCGTGACGGCTTCGCGGATGTGATCGATGTTCGATCGCAGATTGTCCAGCTCGACCAGCAGCTGGTCACGCTCGCTGGCCAGCTGTGTCGCCAGCGCGCGCAGGTATTTGGGAAGCTTCCTGCCACGCTCATCCTCGCTCATGAAGCGTGGCAGATCGGCGCTGTTGTTCTCGACCAGCGTGGCGACTTCGGCCAGTCGAGGCCCCTTGCCGGCCTTGATGCGCTCCGCAACGAGACTGGCCGAGACGTTGACGCTGTTCAGGACGTTTCCCACATTGTGCAGCACGTTGGTCGCCACCTCGGCCATGCCGGCGTGGCGCGATGCATCCACCAGCTGCTTCTGCACCCGCTCGACCTCTGCTTCCATCCGCTTGTGCTCGGTGATGTCGCGCAGGAACCCGACAGTGCAGACCGGAACGCCTTCGCGCGTGCGGATCATGGCCACCGTGACGTGGGTCCACAGGATCGACCCATCGGCCCGGATGTAGCGCTTCTCCATGGAATAGGAGTCCTGACGCCCCTCCCACAGCTCGATAAGCAGCTGGTCATTGGTGGGCATATCCACCGCGTGGGTGAGCTCCCGGATGGACTTGTTCTTGTGCTCGCCCGGTTTCAGCCCCAGCATCCGCTCGAAGGCCGAGTTGCACCAGATGAACTGTCCCTCGCGGTTGGCGTAGGCCACTCCGGTGGGAAGCTGCACGAAAGTCGCATGGTGCAGGGCTTCGATGCCTGGCTTGTCAGCGCGGGCGCGCTCGGATTTCTGAGGCAACGCCAGCATGCGCAGCGTCTGCTCCGCATCGAGCACGCCGGTACGCTCCGCCTTGGCATCGGCAGCCGCATTCTTTATGTCGCGAACTGTCATGGTTCGCTATGTGTATCGGCAAGGGAGGCAGGCAGAGCGTGACGCAGGTCGCAATGTGCCTGCCGCGCCAATTCCCGCAATAAGGTATGTGGACTACGTCAAGTCCGCGGCCGGGCCCAGCCCCGGAATGAGCCCTCCGGAACGAGGCAGCGCCTGTGGGAGGCGCTGCCCGACGAATTGGCCTTCAGCGCTGCTGCGGTGGCGGACCAGGCGGCGGGCCACCACCCAGCGGCCCCACCCAGTCATCCTGGCCGCGCTTGATCACATACGAATGCACGGCATCCACCTGCTCGGCGGTCAGCACGCCAGTGAACGGCACCATGCCCTTGTCCTTGAACTTGCCGCCCAGCACGATCTCGTTGAAATCGGTGTGGGCCTGCGCCGGAATGAAGCGCAGGTCCTTCGCGCCAGAACCGATGGCGTTCTGGCCATGGCAGGTCGCGCAGAACTGCGCGAACACCGCTTCACCCTGCGCGACCTTGTCGGCTGGCTGCGGCTGCCGCGGCGGCGCCGACAGCGCACTGGTGGGCACCGATGGTGGCAACTCGACCTTTCCGCCCAGCTTGAACACCACCAGCTTGGCCGGCCCGGTGGAAAACGGCTTGGGCGGGTTGTTCAGGCCATGCACGATGGCCTGGTTCCAGCCTGCGTTCACCGCGATGTACTGCGTGCCATTCACGCTGTAGCTGATGGGACCGGCCACCGGTACTGAAGATGTGGGGTGCTCCCACAACTTCTCGCCGGTGTCGGCGCGGTAGATGGCCAGCGTGCTGTTCATCGTGCCATACACCAGCAGATTGCCGGCAGTGACCAGGTTGCCGCCCTGGAATTCATAAGGGTTGTCGATGCGGAAGCGCGCCTGCTGCGCCACCGGATCCCAGGCCAGCGTGTAGCCCTGATCGCTGGTGTTCATCAGCTTGGTGTATTCGGCACGCAGCTCCGGAAAATTGCCGCGGCCCGAGCCAATCGTGGTTCGTCCCAGACGGAACTGGAACTGGCCGTCCGGCAGGCGTGACACCATCATCACCGAATCCTGGATGGGGATGTAGACGAGCCCGGTGAGCGGGCTGTAGGACATCGGGTTCCAGTTGTGCGCGTTGGCCGGCCTGACCAGCGCGGGCTTCACCTCGACCATGGACTCCGGATTGATCGCCGGACGGCCGGTCTTCAGGTCCACATGCGAGGCCCAGGTGTTCTCCACGAAGGGCTCGGCCGAGATCAGCTCGCCCGTGGCCCGATCGATCACATAGAAGAAGCCGTTCTTGGGCGCATGCATGATGACCTTGCGCTGCTGACCTTTGATGGTCAGGTCCGCCAAGATCAGCGGCGACGCGCTGTCGTAGTCCCACTGCTCGCCCGGCACCTCCTGGTAGTGCCACGCGTATTCGCCGGTCCTCGCGTTGACCGCGACGATGCCACCGAGGAACAGGTTGTCACCACCGCCCGGCGTGCGGAACGCCTGCGGATGCGGCGAGCCATTGCCGGTGCCGAAATAGATCAGGTCAAGATCCGGGTCGTAGACGATGGCGTCCCAGCTGTTGCCGCCGCCACCGGTCTTCCACCACTCGCCATTCCAGGTCGCCGTGGCCAGCGTCTTCATGATGGAATCGGAAGCCACACCATCGGGCTTCGAGGGGTCGCCCGGCACGATGTAGAACTTCCACACCTGCTTGCCGGTTTCGGAATCGTAGGCGCTGACGTAGCCACGCGCACCGATGTCACCACCGCCATTGCCGATGACCACCAGGCCATTTTTCGTGACGCGCGGCGCGCCGGTAATGGAAAGCGGCTGGTCGGGGTCAGCTGTATTGGTTTCCCACAGCTTTGCGCCGGTCTTCGCATCCAGCGCGATCATGTGTGCGTTCAGCGCACCGATGAACAGCTTGCCGTTCCACGCCGCGAGCCCGCGGCTGTAGGTGCCGCAGCAGGCCACCGCGGCCTGCTCCGGCGGGATCTTCGGATCGTAAGTCCACAGCACCTTGCCATTGGTGGCGTCATAGGCCGTGGTCACGTCCATGTTGGAGATGTTGTACAGCACGCCGTCGATCACCAGCGGCGTGGCCACCACTCCTTTATATGTGCCCAGGTCGGCATACCAGGCGAGGCCCAGGTTCTTCACGTTCTTGTCGTTGATCTGGGTCAGCGGACTGAAGCGTTGTTCGCTCCAGGTGCGGCCGTGGGACATCCACTGGCCCGAGTCGGAGCTGGTGTCCACGGCGGCACTTCGCATCCGCTGCTCGGTCACTGCCGCAGCCGGCCCCTGTGGCGCACCTTTCGTGGCCATGATGGTGCAGGCCGCTACGGCAAGCACGGCGACAAGACCGCTGGTTACGAGAACAGCACGACGCATGGCAACCCCCCGAAAACCCGACTCGATTGTGGCCGCAGAGAATACCGCGTTGGCGGGCCGCGGCCTAATGCCGCAACTATTTCGGCGTCACGTTGATGAAGGGCATCGTGCCACCAAGCTGGTACTGCGGCAGCTTGCCGTCCCACTTCTGCACGGCTTCCCACTCGACCAGGCGTGCATTCTGTTCCAGCGCCTTGGCGCGGATACGCATGGATTCGGCCTCGGCTTCCGCCGAGATGACCTTCTGCCGGGCCTGCTGTTCGATCTGGGCCGTGCGGTTCTGCTCCTCGATGGCGCGCTGCTGCGCGATCACCTTGGATTCCACCGAATTCTCGAACTCCTTGGTGTAGTCGATATTCGTGATCTGCAGGCCGCTGACCAGAACGTGCTTGTCGGCGAGCTTCTCCCGTACGCCCGTCTCGATGGCGCGTGCGGCCTGATCACGCGTGGCAATCAGTGCCACCGCCTCGTGCTGGCCGAGCTCGCGCTTGAGCTCCTCGAATACCACCTGGCCGATGAGCTTCTGCGACCAGTCGGCGCCCACGGTCCGGTACATCTCGACCGCGTAGCTGGGTTCGAGCGAATACGTCAGCACGAAGCTCACATCGGCCTGCTGCACGTCCTTGGTGTAGGACTGCGTGACCTCGGCCCAGCGCAGCGTGCGGATATCCAGCTGCTTGATCTGCTGGAACATCGGGATCTTGAAGTGCAAACCCTCTTCCAGTGGTGCCGGGGAAACCTTGCCCAGCGTGATGCGCACGCCGCGGTGACCAGGGTCCACGACCGTGGCCGAACTGAATACAAAGATCAGCACCAGCACGCCGATGACAACCATCGGAATCAGGCGTTGGGGGTTCTGGGGAATATCCATTCCGGTAGTCTCCCTGACTGCAGATGGCGGCGATTATACGGGTGCTGGTCAACCCATGCGCGCCTGCTGCGCGCGACATGCAGGGCACCACGTTCCGCCCGCAGCGGGATACGCGATTCGATGCTCATGGTGAGGCTGATTCCATGCCCACCGAGATTTCCAGCGGACGATGATCCGACCCCACTTCCGGACCAACTGCCCGGGTCGTGATCACCAGCGGCGCGGTGGCGAGCACATGATCAATCGGGATGGCCAGGATCGAGCGCGCCTGCCAGGTTGGACGCCAGGGCGCGGCGAGCGATCGATAGCCCAGGGTCCCGGCCGTCGCGCGGCGCAGCCCCGTCGACCAGGGCGTGGCATTGAAGTCCCCGACTACCAGTACTGGATCACTGATCTGCCGCACATGCTCGGCCAGATCCGCGAGCTGTCCATTGCGCAGCCGCGCCCACCGGCGGCCCATGGGCGGCAACGTGTGGGTGCCGATGAGCACCAGCTCGCGGCCCTGATGCGACAGACGCATTTCGATCGAAGGCAGCCCCGCCTGCCCCAGGCTGATGATCCCGGCCTGTTGCCAGGGCAGGCGACTGAACAGCGCCACGCCGAAGTTGTCGTCCCGGGCTTGCACCACCTGGTGCGGATACTTGACCTGCAACGCTGCCAGCGCTGCGATCCACGGCTCATCCACTTCCATCAGGAATAGCACATCCGCATCGGTGCCGAGCAGGTAGTCGAGCACCGCCTGTTTGTCCGTGTTGGATTGATGCACATTCAGGCTGACCACCCGCAGCGAGAAATCATGCGCGACCGATGCCCGATCGACCTCCGGGTGCCAGGCCAGCTGCCCGATCAGCAGCACATTCAGCAACAGCGTCGGCAGGGACAGCGCCAGGATGCGACGCTGTCGCAGCCAGATGGCCCACGCTGCGATCAGGATGGAGGCGATGAGGTACTGCCAGCGAAAATTGGCGAACAGGTCCAGAAACCACCACCATCCGCCCGCCAGACCCAGCCACGCCGGCAACAGCGCCAGCAAGGCCAGGGTCCGCATGAAACCTGGCCACTTCACGCCGCCAGTACTTCGTGCTCGTAGTACGGCGTCTGCCGGTCACTCAAGATCGCCTGCAGCTCTTCATCGCTGCGCCCCTGCGGGTTCAGCCACGCATCCACATTCTCAGGCTTGATGTTGATGATCATCCGGTCGTGACCGGTTGCCGCCACTTCCGCGGGCGGATCATCGGTGATGGCGGCGAAAGACAGCAGCTGCCGGCCATCGGCCGGGTCCTGCCACACTGCATACAGGCAGGCGATCAGCATGGTCTGCAATGGCCGCGGCTGGAAGTGCAGCACGGCGTTGCGGCCACCCACGACCACGTTCTCGTAGAAGGACTCCACCAGCATCAGGGCATGGCTGGAACCGAAAGCGCTGCGCCAGTACTTCTGCAGATTGTCACGCCGCGCGTTGTAGAGGCCCGGCAACTGGTTGTCGACGGCGGCCGGCTTGCCCGCCAGACGACAGTGGTAGCGCGCCAGGCGGATCACCTTCTTGCCGCCGTCGCTGATGATGATGGGGACGTAATTCATCGGAAAGATGCGCCCGTCGGACGCGCGCCGGCCCGGATCATTGAGCGCGCCGAGCCTCTTCAGCAAGGCATCGATCTTGTTGCTGGCGATGCGCCTGCTCTCGCTGGCGGCCTTTGTGGCCTTCACCGCAAGCTTGCGCTCGGCGTCTGCCAGGCGCTTCTTCTGCGCGAACAGCTCCTGCTCCCAGCTCGCCGCCTGCGCGGCGCGGCGCTGCTGAATGAACTCGTGGATCCTGCGCTGCTTCTCGTTGGCGGGCTGGTCGAACCAGCGCTCGACCGCGCGCGGCACGGTGCGCCGTTCATCCCGCTCAGGGCCCCACCAGAAGATCTCCATGAACTGGTCAAGGTCCATCTCCGCGCCGGTGGCGCGGATGTACTGCGCGTACTCCTCCTTGATCATGGCCGAATAGCACATGGACGAATAGTCACACATCCGGACCGACGGGCGCATCTATACTGCTGCCTGCTGTCCCATCGCTACACGGTGAGGTCGCCATGAAACGAACACGGAATGTTCTGCTGGTCCTGTGCGCCGCTTCGGCATGGTCCGCGGGCGCATTCGCGCAACACCCCACGGGCCCTGTGGACGCCAAGATGGCGGTGCTTGCCCACAACCTGAAGACGCTCGAAGCCAGCGGCAAGGTCAACACTGCGTTGTGGACCCTGCGCAATGACTCCTGCACGTTGCAACTGGTGCTCCCCTGGGGGATGGCTCCGCGCGACAGGAACATCAGGCTGCAGCCGGTGGATCTGTTGCGCTCCCCCGCGGCCGCCCCGCTGCCTGAAGTGAAAGTGTGGTTGCTGACCGCCAATGGCGCGCAGATCTCCGCGACATCCGTGGTGCGACCCGACCCCGCGAAGTTCAACCTGCGCACCATCGCGGCGGAATACAGCTATTCCTTTCCGCGCTGGGTGAATGGGCAGGCCGTTGCCGCGGCGATCCAGATCGGCGACGACTATTACATCGAGAAACTGCAGAAGCTGGCCGATCAGCCGCTGTAGTCCGCGCGCGCGTGCCTCAGTGCGTCATCGCATAGATCGCGATGTTCGAACCCAGGCGTAGTGCCCGGTTGGCCTCGTCACTGGGATAGCGCGGATCGTCGGCAAATTGCCAGCCGTCGCCCGTGTCGTTGTTGTGCGCGATCAAAACCAGGAGCCGGCCGTGATCCGGGTCGTCGTTTTCGAACACGCCCCGCCAGTGCACCGGATCGCCCATCGAGAAGCCGCCGCGTGCCTCGCGGATGTGGGGAATCTTTACCTTGGTCATGCCCTTCATTTCGAATGCAATGTGAAACACGGCCTCTTCGTCGGTGAGATCGTGGATCTCATATTCAGGAAACGCCCGCTTCATGCTCTCTTCGAAGTAGTACCACCTGTCCTCCTCGTAGAAACTGTCGCAGAACAGGAAGCCACCGCGCAGCAGGTACTCGCGCAGATTCCCGGCTTCCTGATCCGTCAGCTGCCAGGACTGCGCCAGGCCTGCCACAAGAAACGGGTAGTACGCCATGTCATCCGGATCATCGACAGCCACCGGCTGCTCGACCGAGCGCACGTTGATGCGCGTGTTGCGCCTGATCATCTTGATCAGCGCCCGATCGCCGCGCGGATAGTCATCCGTCCAGCCCGTGCCGCCCTGGTGCCAGTCGTAACCGCCACCGAAGAAGCCACGCCCTCCCCCCGCGCTGGGATACATCAGGCGGCCCACGACGAGCTCACCAGGCACCTGCCAGTCGTCCGGAACCTGCGCCTCAGCCTCGCCTCCCTCGAAGCTCTCGTATTCGCGGAACGGCTTCGGGTCCTTGAACACCGGCGCGGAGGAATTGGAGGATGCGCCCAGCACGGCCAGTGCAAAGCTGGCCAGCATGCCCGCCGAAATCCATTTGAAGGGTCCGCGCATGGCGCTACTTATAGCATTGATCGAACCGCACCAATCGCTGCCCCGACCATCAATGCGGTGTTGGCAAGCTCCCCGACCCCGAAAACCAGCGAACGCTTGTCGGGCGAGCGCACATACACGGCACAGTAGAGGGCTCGCGCCACGATGAACAGGACACCCAGCGCCACCGCGGTCCCTTCGCCGATGTAATGACTGTAGAGCCACAGCGAAGGGATGAAGATGATCAATCGCTCCAGCGTGTTCTGCTGGACGCGAAAATATCGTTCGAATACCGGATCACCGGTGATGGCGGGCGCCTTCACGCCGCTGCGGGCCCGCGCCCCGGCGACCAGCAACGAGAACACGCCGTACTCGATCAGCGCCGCGATGGTTACCAATGCCGTGAGTTCCATGCTGGATCCTTGGATGGGGGCAGGGAGCGAAATCCAGTTGCAGATAGTCGTGGATCACACGGCTGACGGCAATGGGAAGCCCCAGTCGCGGTGCACCGCGCGCACCAGGTGCAGGCCGAAGGCCGCCCTGCCTCCCTGTCACGGAGTACTCTGCTTGACAGAGTCCAAGCGGTCCTATACTCTGTATGGCAGAGTTATCTGCAATCAGGGAATTCGACCATGAACATCTCGAGAAGCGAAGCCGAAGCGGCCCTGTCGGACATCGAACAGGCCGCGATGCGTACCTACACCCAGCGTAGCTACCGCATCGCGGCGCCGATACTGATCCTGTGGGGCGTGATCTGGTTGATCGGCTATGTCGTCATGGGCGCCATGACGGATGGCCGCTGGGGCATGGTGTGGCTGCCGCTGGACCTGATCGGCCTGGCCGGGACCATCATGCTGGTGCGACGTAGCCATTGCCCTGCTGACTCCGGCCGCAGCAGCGCGGCGGGCCGGCAATCCCTGCTCCACGGTCTCGCCATCCTGCTGCTGGTGGTCAGCACCTTCGTGCTGTTTCGCCCCACTTCGCCAGCCGTGTACCTGGCCTATCCGGGCCTGATCTGCGGCTTCGCCTACATGATGTTCGGCATCATGCGCATGCCGCGCCTGGCGTGGATCGGCCTGGCCATGTTTGCACTCACCCTGGTGGGGTTCTTCTACGCGAAGGAAGTCCTGGCGTTCTGGATGGCAGCCGTCGGCGGTGGCGGGCTCATCCTGGGCGGCCTGTGGCTGAGGAAGCTGTGATGGCCGAACTGGACGAAGTCATTCACCAGCCACTGCGGCTGAAGATCATGTCGGCGCTGTACGCCGAGGCCGGCAGTGAGCCGGTCGAGTTCGCGCAGCTGAAGGCCACCACTCAGGCCACCGACGGGAATCTCGGCAGCCACCTGGCCACGCTCGAGAACGCCGGCTACGTGAAGATCGCCAAGGACTTTGTCGGCAAGCGACCGCGCACGCGGGCGGCGCTGACCACCGCAGGTCGGCGCGCGTTTCGCCGGCATGTGGATTACCTCAGGGGAATTGTCGAAGGCGCGGATACGGCGGGATGAACGTACCTGCACCGATGCTCAGGCGATGATCTTCGATTATCGCGGGTGGCTCCGACACTACCCATGTAGTAGTACACTCGCCCCACTTCAATGGGGGATCACAGATGAACCGCTTCGCACTCGTGGCCGCCCTGGCTGGCATTGCTTCCACCGCTCACGCGGCGACCTGCACCCGCGCCGATCTGACCAAGATCGTCGACAACTACTTCAAGGTGGTCGAAACCCACAACATGTCCGCGCTCGCCACCACCGGCAACCTGCGCATCACCGAGAACGGCGCGGAGATCAAGCCGGGCGAAGGGCTCTTGAAGAGCGGTGGCAAGACCCTGCTGCGGCGGGATGTCATCGACAGCGAACGCTGCGCAATGGTCGCAGAGGCCGTGACCGAAGAGACCATCGACGGCGCGCAGACCATGGCCGTGATGGCGGTGCGATTGAAGGTGGACGGCGGCAAGGTCAGCGAGATCGAGACCATCGTCACGCGCGAGAAAGAGCAGGCGCGCTTCTATCGTCCCAAGGACCTGCTGGCCACGGCGGACCAGGACTGGACCACTCCCCTGCCCGCCGCCGCGCGCAAGTCGCGCGACTACATGAACGACGTGGCCAACAAGTACTTCAGCGCGTTCGGGAACAAGGAGGCCGAAGAGGGGCCCTACGCCGAAGTGTGCCATCGCTGGGAAGGTGGCCTGCAGACCACGCTCAAGGACGGCAAATGCTCACCGAAGTTCATGCCCGCCGGGATCAAGCACACGCATCGCCGCTTCCCGGTCACTGATCTGGAAAAAGGCATCACCGCCGCATTCGTCAACTTTGGTGGCGCACTGCCCGACGTGCACATCTTCAAGTTCAACGAAAAGGGCGAGGTCCACTGGATCAACGCCGCTTTCGGCGGCCGTGTGCAGGGCGACGTGGCGGTGTGGCCGGACGAGGCCAAATAGCCGCGGGCTCGCTCCAGTTCCACCACCCCACCCCTTTACACACTTTCAGGCACGACTGATTCACCTGAACGCCGACGGGCGGTGGCTGCGGCGATTTCCTCGCGCAGCTGATCCAGCACCTGCCTGCGCTCGTCCCTGTACAGCAGGTTGAACGACTCGAACGGAATCAGGCGACCATCGGGCTGGGCGATGTGGATGCAGGATTTCTTCAGCGCGCGGATGTCCAGGCTCAGCGCATCCATGAACTGCACGATCAGCACGCGGAACACGTTGCGGTATCCCAGACCATCGGGCGCGGCGATCTTCGGCAGGCAGCACAACAGCTCGGAGAGCTTCGTGGCCTGCCCCTGCGGACTCTGGTTGGTGGAGAACAGCTCGAACACCGCCTTCCTGATTGCCGGATCGTGTTCGAAAGTGATGGTGCTGCTCTCACCCTGCAGCAGCACGCGCGGATCCACCAGCCGCGTGAGCGGCAACGGCCCGCTGGGCAACTTCAATGCATAACCCATGGCCAGCGTGTCCGGATTGCAGGGCACCGGAATGATGTCCGATGGCGTGAACGCGCTGCCCTGCTCCGTGATGCGACGACGGATCTCGCTGACCGTGAGCCGGTGCAGGCGCGGGTCGTAGTCCAGCGCGCGGCCGGCATCCTGGATGGGTTGCAGTGTGACACCACGCACGCAGGGCTGTGACAAGCCGTAGTCGATGATGCGGCCGATCTCGTCGTCATTCACACCCTTCTTCAGCGTGACCACCAGCGTGGTCGAGATATCCAGCTCGTTGAGTCGCTCGATGGCCTGCGCGTGGATGCGCGACAGGTCCGCGCCGCGCAGTGTCTTCATGGCTTCCGGTTTGAAGGAATCGAACTGCAGGTAGACCTCGAAGCCCTGCCGGTACTGCGCCAGACGCTCGGCAAAGGCCCGATCCTGCGCGATGCGGATGCCGTTGGTGTTCACCATCAGATGGCGGATGGGCCGGGCGCGCGCCGCGTCCAGAATCGTGAAGAAGTCCGGATGCAGCGTCGGTTCTCCACCGGAGATCTGCACCACGTCGGGTTCGCCCTCGTTCGCGACCACTGCATCGAGCATCGCCAGCACGGTGGCCAGCGGCTTGTGCTTGTCGCGCTCCGGACCGGAGCCTGCGAAGCACACCGGGCAGCGCAGGTTGCAGTTGTCCGTGATCTCGATCAGCGTCAGGCAGGAATGCTGCATGTGATCCGGGCACAGCCCGCAGTCATACGGGCAGCCATAGGTCATGTGCGTATTGAACTGCCGTGGCATCTCCGGGGGCTTGATGTACACCTCGCGGCACATGCGGTAGTAGTCCGCATCATCGGAGATCAGCACGCGCTCGGTGCCGTGCGCCGGGCACCACTTGTCCATGTAGACGTTGGTGTCCTTCACGATGATCTTGGCTTCCACCGTGCGCAGGCAGGTGGTGCACACCGAGCTGGTGGTGTCATAGAAGAGGTACGGACGGTTCTTGCGGGTCATGCTTTGAGCCTCATGAATTGCTTCACCACCAGCGGCAGATACAGCACCAGCGCTACCAGGCACACGAGCTGGATGCCACTCAACCCACCGGGGAATGCATAGGGAACAGGCTTCAGCCCATCGATGACCAGGCGCCACAGCAGGTAGGCCGCCAGCATCAACTTGAACTGCAGGCCGTTCTCGCGCGCGAGCACCGGGCGCCAGTGGCGCAGCAGCAGCAGTGCAATGGCAGCGAACACGATGTCATAGAGCTGCGTGGGGTGCCGATGGACGCCGTCGCCGAAGTCCACGCCCCACGGCAGCGTCGTCGGGTTGCCGTAGGTGTCATCCTGCAGGCCGGCGATGAAGCACCCGACGCGGCCAATCATCAGGCCCACCAGGATGGGCACCACGAAGCGGTCGCCGGTGGATTCCTGCACACCCGTGATCTTCTTGCCGATCTCCACGCCGATGAGCCCGCCCAGCAACGCGCCCACGATCGACTGGCCCTGCAGGAACAGCCATGGCGAGTCCAGCAGCATTGGCAGTTGCTCGGCATGGTGTATCCAGTGCACCGCCTTGTTGCCGATGGCCGCGCCGATCACGCAGCCGAGGATCACGGCGTAGTTGCGCGTGCGGCCCAGTTCCTGCAATGACATCCTTGCGCCGCGCAGGTAAAGCCGCGCGCCGACGAAAATGCCGCTCCATTCGAAGACGCTGTGGATGATCGCAGCGCCCGCGGCAGTCACTCGCGCGGCACCTTGCGGGACCTGCGGATCATGGCGCGCACGAGCAGGAAGCTGAGCGCCGTGAGACCCAGCCCCGGCGCGATGTACGCCAACATCGCAAGCCCGGTCGGATCCCACTCCCTCGCCATCTCCCGACCTGTAATGACGATGCCCCACAGGCTGCAGAGACCGAACCCGGCCATGCCGATCAGACCAACAAACAATCCAAGAATGCGGCCAGCGCTCCACCCGCCGCCAGGTTCATTCGTCGTCATGCCAGGTCCTTCTTCGCGCCTCGTGCACGGCGGATCATCGCGCGCACGAGCAGAAAGAAGAGAAATGTCAGCCCCAACCCGGGCAGCACGAACACCAGCACGACGCCGATGTCATTCGGGTTACCTCCCGTGATGACCAGGCCGCACAGGCTGCAGAAACCGAAGCCGATCATGCCGATCAGGCCCACGATGAGCCCCAGGACGCGGCCGACGTTCCAACCGCCGCCGGATTCTTCCGGAGTAGTCATATGAGATCTCCCTTTCGCCCTTCCGCCCGCCGATTGATGGTAATTGCCAGCTTCAGGAAGAGTACAAACAGGATCACACCACCGACAACGCCAACCAGGATCCACGGTCGGGGCTCGGGAAGCGCGGCCGCGAGGATGAGCCCACAAGCGCTGCCGAATCCCAACCCGGCCATGGCCACAACGGCGATGATGAGCCCCACGATCCGGCCGATGGTCCAGCCCCTCTTTGGTCCTTCCCTGTCCAAGCCGTGCAGGCCTCGCTGATTGCAACGGCGCCGATCTGAACACGCCGTTCAGCCCGCCGGCCAACTTCCCGCGCTGGTTGAGGATTCCGAGACCGGCAGTATCGCATTCCGATACTTCGATGGTCGGCGAAAATCCTAAAGGCAGCGCCTGCACAGTGCCGCAATGTGCCGATGATCCGTACCGCAGCAGCCGCCCACCACCTGCAGGTTGGCGAGCACCGGCAGCAACCCTGCATGCACCTCGGCGAACTCATTCAGATCGCCCACATCGATTTCGGGTGATTCGTCCAGCTCTTTGTGACTCTTCGCCGAGGCATTGGCGCGCAGGCCGCCAATGCGATTCACCCATTTCTCGCCGCTGCGCAATGGACCTGCGAAATGCATCGGATGCGCGCAATTGACCATGTAGTAGTCGGGATATCCACCAGTCGCATCATCGACTTCGTTGATGGCCACGCCGAGCTGCTTGCCGCCGGGCAGCGTGCCATCCGTTTCGGTGGTGAACGACAGCACCACCGGCAAACCAGCGCGCTGCGCCGCGCGCGCCACGCCGATGGCTTCGGGCGTGTTGGTCAGCGTGTAGAACTGGATGGAGCTTGCCGCCGTGCCCGCAAAGGCTTCGACCTGAGGCGCGTGGTAGTCGTAGGCTTCCGCCGCCGTCATGCCCGAGTCGAACTGCCAGGCGTCGCGCCGCGGACCCATGATGCCTGCAATGGCCGTGGCCACGCCTTCGGCCTCGAACTCGCGCGCGAGCTCCGCGCACAGCTGCACCGACATCCGGTTGTTTTGCGCCAGCCGCGATCTGTCGTACCCGAGCCGGTCGGCCCAGTCCGGGCTCGCGCGCCAGGTGTCGGTGGCGAACAGAAAGCCGCGCCTCGCCGCCTTCGCCACCGGCAGGTAGTCGCGGTAGTAGCGACGGATCACCTCCCTGCCCGCATCGGTGTCATTCAGCGGAAACGCCGAGAAGTGCGGCAGCTCCACACCCATGTTGAAGATGATGTGGGTCTCGATGCCGCCGTCGGTGATGAAGGCGCGCGGATTCAAGCGCGCGCCAGATGCTTTCTGAAATGCGCCAGTGTGCGATCCCACGCCAGATTCGCAGCCGCCTCGCTGTAGCGCGGCGTCGAATTGTTGTGGAAGCCGTGCTGCGTGCCCTCGTAGAAGAACACCTGGTAATCCACCTTGTTCGCCTTGAGGGCTTCTTCGTAGGCAGGCCACATGCCGTTGATGCGCTCGTCGGTGCCCGCATAGTTGATGAGCAGCGCGGCCTTGATCTTCGGCACGTCCGCCGCCGCGGGCGCGGCGCCATAGAACGGCACGCCGGCGGCGAGATCCGCGCCCAGCGTCACGGCCAGTTGATTCACGATGCCACCACCAAAGCAGAACCCGGTGGCGCCGAGCCTGCCGGTGGAGAGCGCATGTGATTTCACGAAGCGCGCGCTGTTCACCAGGTCCTGCCGCAGCTTGGCCTGGTCCAGGCCCGACTGCAGCGTGCGCCCATCATCGTCATTGCCCGGATAGCCGCCCGCGGGAGCGAGTCCATCGGGCGCAAGGGCGAGAAAGCCCTCCACGGCCAGCCGCCGCGCCACATCTTCTATGTAGGGGTTGAGCCCGCGGTTTTCGTGGATCACGACCACGGCCGGGAATGGACCGGTTCCCGCGGGCTGCACCAGATAGCCGCGCATCTTGCCCGAGTTGCCGCCGGGCGAGTCGTAATCGACGTACTTCGCCTTGATGCGCGCATCCGTGAAGGAGATGGTCTCGGCCTCGGCATAGCGCGGGAACAGCGCCTGCGCCATCGCCAGCGCCGACACGCCCCCGATCACCAGCGCCCGCGCGCGCGCCAGGAACTCGCGCCGGTCGATGAAGCCGTGGCAGTACTCGTCGTACAGGTCGTACACGCGCTGGTCGATGTGACCAGCATCCCCAGGCAGCAGATCTTCAGCAGCGTTGTTCATCTTGGTTCTCCGACTGCAACGTCGCGGAATCCTCGACGGCTTCCGCGGCAATCACTGCGCCTGCAGGACAGAGCTGCAGCACAGCACAGATGGTGGGCCAGGTCCGCAGGGATAGTGCCGCGATCGGGCGGTGCTGGCAAACACGTTGACGTGCCTGCATCAACGGGCGCCTACTGCGACCTCACGCCAAAACGGACATGGGAGATTTCATCATGAAGTGCGCCCTCGTTCTTGCCGCCCTGCCCTTGATCGCCCTCACCGCCTGCAACAAGGCCACTACGGCCGACACCGCAGCCGAGCTCGCCGCCATCCACGCTGTTGAAGAGGCGCAGAGGGCCGCCTACAACGCCCACGACCTGGAGGGCGCCGTTGCCCCCTACGCAGAGAATGCAGTGTTCATCGGCCCGAATGAAATGCCGTCCCACGGCATGGACGCCATCCGTGCCAGCGCCGAGGCCATGATGAGCGATTCCAGCATCAAGCTCGATATCGTGCCCGATGGAGAGTGGATTGCCGCAAGTGGCGACCTTGCAGTCACCACCGCGAACTGGAAACTCGCGACGACCGGCGCGGATGGCAAGGCCACGAGCATGTCCGGCGTTAATCAGACAACCTGGAAGAAACAGGCCGGTGGCTGGAAGATGATCCTGGATTTCAACCAGGCCACGCCAGCCACGCCTGAACTGTTGGAATAGTCGGCTACTTCTTCTCGCGCCCAATCCACGGGTCGGGTGAAGCCGGCCCGACGACGGCCATCGCGTAATTCACGCGGCCCTTGCTCATCTTGAAGACGTGCACGTCGGCGAGGTTGCCGGCGAAGTGCTCGAAGGCGGCGACCAGACCGGCCTCGACATCAGCCAGCGGCACGCGGGGCGCCGGATGCTTGATCGCGAGACCCTTCGGCGAGCAGTCGTGCGTCGGCGTGGTCTTGATGCCGTTCTCCCAGCGATCGCAACGATCGGCGAAAGGAGCATTCACCATCGGCTGCTCGGCGAACATGGCGAAGTAGTCAGTGGCCGCCGCCGTCATGAGCCCACGCGACTGGCGCTCATCGGGCGGAAGGATGTTTTCCCAGTCGAGGTAGCTGGTGGCCATCACGACCTGCGGGTTGTACATGAACTCCTTCTCGCGGCCCAGCACATGCTCGATCTCGGTGATGGCGCCACCGTCCTGGGTCTGCAGGCGGATGGCGGCGTGGATCAGCTTGCCGCTCTCGTTGATCACGCCAAACATCACCGCTCCGCAGCGCTCGGTGTCGATGAGGTAGTTGCCTTCACCCCACGCGCCTGCGCCCTTCCACAGTTCGCTGGCCCCGGGCTGCTGCTGCACGCCGTTCTCGGTGAAAAAAGCATTGGGCGCGATCTTGACCTTGGAAGCATCGTGCGCCGCCAGCGCAGCGGAGTAGCCATCGGCCACTGCCTTCATCGTGGCCCGCGGGCATTTGGTGCCGGGCGCTTCCACCGGGTAGTTGCGTGCAGCCTGGCCTGGCGCACCGCCAGCGGCAGGACCACCTCCTCTTGCTGGACCACCCCCACGGGCGGGCCCTGCTGCAGGGGCGGGCCCCGTTCCCGGTCCGGGCGCGGCCGCCTGTACGGCAGCAGTGACGAAAGCTGCAATCATTGCGGCGGCGAGCATCTTCTTCATGGACATCCCCCCAAGGGACTAGTGGTTTGGGGCGAAGCTACTGTGCCGCAGGCCCGGGGGTCAAGGTCAACAGATTGATGGCGCCGCCCGGAACCGGGACCTAAGATTCGCCCCGCCCCATGGAGATCCTCACCGCACACTTCCTCACCGCGCTGCTGCAGGTCATGCTGGTCAACATCGTGCTGTCCGGCGACAACGCGGTGGTCATCGCGCTGGCCGCCCGCAACCTGCAGCCGCGACACCGCAAGTTCGCCATCGCCTGGGGCAGCGCGGGCGCGATCGTGCTCCGCGTGCTGCTGACCATCGCGGCGGTGCAATTGCTGAAGATTCCATTCCTGCAATTCGTTGGCGCGCTGCTACTCATCTGGATCGCCTTCAAGCTGCTGATCGAAGACGACGCCGGGGATGAGGCGCACCATGCTCATGGCGACCTGTTCGGTGCCATCCGCACCATCCTGATCGCCGACCTGGTGATGAGCCTGGACAACACGCTGGCCATTGCCGGCGTGGCCAAGGGCGATGCCACGCTGCTCATCATCGGCCTGGTGCTGTCCATTCCGCTGATCGTGCTGGGCAGCACGCTGATCATGAAGATCATGGATCGCTTTCCGATCGTGGTTTACATCGGCGCGGGCCTCATCGCCTGGACCGCCGGCGAGATGATCGATTCCGACAAGGCCGTGCAGCCCTACCTGCCCGGCCTCTTTCACGGCACGTACTGGCTGCCGCTGGCCATCACCGTGGTGGTGATCGGCTACTGCTGGTGGCACAACCAGCGCGCCGGGCGCGGGGCTCGCGAAGTGCTGGTCGCGGATATCCACGCCGCCGAGCGGATCGAGGACAAGATCGACTGAGACCTCTCAGTGATCCAGATCCGCCGCGCTATGCCGCTCAGGCACGCGCAGTTCTTCAGGACCCGTCGTCGTGTTCACGCGCTTGCCGCGCAGCACCGCCGGCCGGCTGCCAATCAGATCCACCCAGCGCTGCACATTCTTGTACTCGTGCACTGACAGGAACTCCCCGCCGTTGTACGCGCCTTCCATCATGCGGCGATACCACGCCCAGTTGGCGATGTCGGCAATGGTGTACTCATTGCCCGCCAGGTACTCGTGCGTGGCCAGATGCGAATCCAGCACATGCAGCAGCCGCTTGGTCTCCATTGCATAGCGGTTGATCGCGTACTCGATCCTGATCGGCGCATAGAAATAGTAGTGGCCGAAGCCCGTACCCAGATACGGCGCGGAGCCCACCTGCCAGAACAGCCAGTTCATCGTCTCGGCGCGCGCCGGCTGCGAGGTCGGCAGGAACGCCCCGAACTTCTCGGCGAGATAGAACAGGATCGACCCACTCTCGAACAGCCGTATCGGCGGATCGGTTGAACAGTCGAGCATCGCCGGAATCTTCGAGTTTGGATTCACTGCGACGAATCCACTGCCGAACTGCTCGCCATCATTGATGCGGATCAGCCACGCGTCGTACTCGGCGCCGGCGTGCCCGAGGGCCAGCAGCTCCTCGAGCATGATGGTGATCTTCACGCCATTGGGTGTGCCCAGCGAGTAAAGCTGCAATGGATGCTTGCCGCGCGGCAGCGGCTTCTCATGCGTGGCACCGGAAATGGGGCGATTGATCGGCGCAAAGGTGCCGCCGCTGGGGGCATCCCAGGTCCAGACCTTTGGCGGCACATAGCCGGCGGGAAGATTCTTGCTGGGATCGCTCGCTGAGGACATGGCCGTAGCTCCGGTACTCGCCTGGAGTGCCAGCATAGTATGGGACCGATCTCACTGCTGCGATCGCATCGGCTCCTTCCTACAGCCCCGCCCACTCCCCGATCTTGATGCGTTGAACCATCACCGGTCCAGCCGCGCCGCGCGGATCGAAGACCAGCGCCTCCCCTTCCTCCATGCCGGCGGAATACTCAGCGAAGGCAGCGGCGATGTTGGGGCCGTGCGTGATCAGCAGGCGATTGCCACCGGGCTGCGTCCTGCGGGCCACCTGCTCGCGCAACCACGCCGCGCGCGCTGCACTGGTCGCGGTCATGCCCTCGTTGCTCAGTTCGTCCACCGCGCGTGCCTTGCCCACATCCAGCAGTCGCGCCGTCTCGAGTGCGCGGTAGGTGGGGCTCGCCAGCACTTCATTCACGGGAATCTTCAATCGCTTGAACGCCTGGCCCATGGCGGCAGCGTCGCGGCGACCGGTGTCATCCAGTTGCCGTTCGCGATTG
>CAYWDZ010000003.1:36103-47604 GCA_964456255.1 uncultured Steroidobacteraceae bacterium
TTGCATCTTCCGGGTAAAGACTTCCAGCCATGCACCGGGAACATATCCTGCTGCGCGACACCGCGGACATCCACCGCGCGCACGCCTATGTGCTCTCGCACTGGACGCTGCCGCACATCGAGGTCAGCACCGAACGATTCCCCACGCTGATCGCCGAACGCGCGCAGGATCGCTGCTCGCGCCTCGCCGATGCCTGCAATTGCCTGTTCGGTGAGGTGCTCGGCGGCGCGACGCTGCTGGTCGGAACCGCCACGGTGTGGGTATCAAGCAGGCGCTGGAGCGACGTGACACTGGTGCTGCTCGCCGCAGTGGGCGTCCTGTTCGTCGGCAAGGGTGTCGAGATCGCCTGGACGCGCGTGCGCATGCTGCTGGTGCTGGGCAGCCTGCGGCGCCATCTGGATTCAACCCGCGACATGAGCGCCACGAAGCCCGTCGGATCCGCGTGGATTGACTCCCCCACTCCGGCGAAGCTCAGCTCCTCGACCACAGAGGCCGAGGACATTCCCGCTCCGGGCCCGCGAAAACCCAGGGCTCCGCGACCCAAGGTCGAGCTGCGCAATGCCGCCGACATCAACCGGTTGTGCCTGCAGCTGGCCACACGCTGGAACATGCCGCGCATCGAGATCAGCGTTGACGGGCTTTCCGAACAGGATGCGCAGCGCGCGCATCATCACTACGTGCGTCTGACCGACGGCGCGACCTTCATGCTGGCTGGAGTACTGGCGGGCCTCACCCTGCTGGGCGGAGCGCTCTACGTCGTGATGAGCTCGGGCCCGGATGCGTCACCAATCGAAAGACCGGAGTTGTGGCTGAAGACTCTGGGCTGGAGCGACATGCAGCCGGTGGTCCTTGCCGCGCTGGGCGCGGGCATCCTCGGCTGGGCCATCGAGCTCGTCGTGATCCGCGTTCGGCTGCTGAAGGTCTTGCGCAGGCTGCGCGGGAACCTCAGCGCGGCTGCGCCTTCCTGATCCCAGCGGCGGCGCAGCCCGCATGCTCACCGCGCCCTGAGCCTTCAAGACATTCTCCCTGATGCTCGACGTCAGAGCTTCTTCACCATGAACACGTTGAATTCAGTGGCCACGTATTGTCCAAACGCGCCGCAAAACTCGAAGCCGTTCTTCCGGTATAGCGAGAGCGCAGCCTCGAATGGACCACCCGTCCCGGTTTCGAGTAGTAATTCGCGGTAACCGCGATCACGAGCGGTGCTGATGATCACGTCCAGCAATTGCTGGCCCACGCCCTTCCTGAGCCACCCCGCCCGGGTGCGCATGGACTTGATCTCCCCTGCGCCATTCTCCAGCGCCTTCAGGGCACCGCACCCGCACAGCGCAGCACCGTCCCATGCCGTCCACATGGTGATCTCCGGCTGTCGCAGGGCGTCGATCGCCAGCGCGTGCACGTACTCGGGAGGCGATGTGCTGTGCATGCCCTGCAGGTGTTCGGCAATCAACTCCTGAACTTCGGCGGAAGCCAGGTCATCAACCCTGATGGTGTAAGGCATGGCTCGCTGCAGGGCGTGGTCCGGATGAACAGAGGTACAGCTTAGCCGGAAGCTGCCCTGCAGAAGAGCCCATCGACGACCGCGCTAGTCGCAGGTGAACGGGTCGGGCACCGAAGACTGCCGCTCCTCCAGCAAGTCATCCGGCGAAAAGCTCTCCACTCCTGCCTTGTGCTGCCGTCTGGGCAACGTGGCGACGCCAACTCGCGTGCCATTGAAGATGATGCTGCCGGGCGGGATGGTGACGGGAGGGCCCGGATCGGGCGGCCGGGGCAACAGCTTGTCCATCTTCGCCTGCGTCTCCTTGCTGATCGCGGGTGGCCTGCACGGCTTGCGCGGTCCATTGGATTCTGCAACCGATTTCAGGATCTCCGTTTCCTTGTGCTTCGACAGGTACAGATTCGCGGCCTCCTGCGGCGCCCTGCTCCAGTCGATTGGCGGCAGGACTGCAGCCTCAGGCACCACCGGCTGCACCACTACCGGCGCGGGCACCAGGGCCTGTTCCTGCTGCGTGATCAGCGGTGTGATCGCGGGCACGCTGGGTGCGGTGCGCGTCGGGGGTGGCCGTGGTGAACGCGGCGGCGGCGGTGGGGGCGGCTCCTGATAGGGCCAGATGCTGACGAACAGCTGCTGCTGCGGCTCCACTTGCGGTCGCTGCATGCGCCGCTCGATGACGAGCAGCACCACCACGAAAACATGAGCCAGCACCGCGAGACCAATGGCCACCACACGGACATTCGGCGGCGTGCGATTGGGACGACGCATCGGCCGATGGTAGTTCCTGCATTTCCGGTGGAAGATTAAGAAGCAGCAGGATTGCGCGACCCGTGGCATGCTCGCCGGCATCCGAATCACGGCAGGAGACCTCTCCATGATCCCCAGGTACATTGTTGCCAGCCTCACGCTGTCGCTGGCATTGGCAGCCGCCGCACAAGCGCCGCAGACCGATTACAGCAAGGTCGAGATCAAGACCACCCGGATCGCCGACGATTTCTACACGCTCGAGGGACAGGGCGGCACCATCAGCGTCCTGGCCGGCCCGGACGGCGTGCTGCTGGTGGACAGCCAGTTCGCACCGCTGACCGACAAGCTGGTGGCCGCGGTGAAGGCCGTGTCGAACCAGCCGATCCGCTACCTGGTGAACACGCATATCCATGGCGATCACATCGGCGGCAACGAGAACTTCGCCAAACTTGGGGCGCTGATTTTCAGTCGCGATCAGCTGCGCGAGCGCCTCGCCCAATCGAACCCGGCCGCGCCACGGGCGCTGCCGGTAGTGACCTACGACAACGAGGTCACGATTCACATCAACGGTGAGGACGTGAAGCTGATCCCGATCCGCGCGGCACACACCGATGGCGACACGTTGATCAGCTTTCCCCGGCACGACATTCTCGCCGTGGGCGATTACATCCGCACCGTCGGCTACCCGCGCATCGACCTGAACAATGGCGGGTCAATGAAGGGCCTGCTCGCGGCATACGAGCAGACGATCAAGCTGGCCGGCCCCGCCACGAAGATCATTCCCGGCCACGGGCCGATTACTGATCGCAACGGAGTCGCTGCGCAGCGCGACCTGGTGCTGGCGGTGAGCGAGAAGATCCGTCCGCTGGTGCAGCAGGGCAAGAGTGTCGAGGAAGTCATCGCCGCGAAGCCCACGGCCCAGTTCGATGCCTCCGTGCCCAGCAGCGAAACGACTTCCGAGCAGCTGGTGCGCTGGCTGTATGCGGAGCTCAAGGGCCGCTGACCGACTCCAGAAAAAGGCCCACTCGAGGTGGGCCTTTCATCGAACAGACTATGCGCCCCCTGGCCCGGCTCCCGGTCCAGCGCCCCCCTGTCGCGCAGGGCCGCCCGCTCCGCCACCGCCACCGCCACCGCCGCCCGGTCGGCCTCTGCCACAGCCGGCGTTCTTGCAAACCGTCACCTCGTGGATGTAGCGATTCTTGCCGCCCTCAACGCGGAACATCTGGCTGGCCTGTGTGCCCGGGTCCTTGGGTACGTCGGCGTCGAGCCACGGGAAGTTGTGCATGATGTCCACGGCGCCAATGGTCTCGTCGATGACATAGCGGCGGTTGGTCACGTTGAGCTTCTCCGGGAATGCGCCCATTTCGCAGGGATTGAGCTCCGGGTTCCGGTTGGTGGTGACGGACATGCGTCCTTCGAGCCGCGAGCAGGGCGTGCCATGCGGCACCGGCAGATCCGGGTTACCCCAGTCGTTGAGGTACGCATCGGCCGCCGCCTGGATGGCGGCGCGAGTGTCGCGCTTGCCCGCAGGAATCTCGCTCCAGTTCTCGACCTTCGTGACGGCCAGGTGCTCGGCCGCGCCGAATACCCAGTCCCCTTCGTCCGTCACTACCGACTCCATCTTCGACACCTTCTTGCCGTCCTTGGTCGCTTCCATGCGCGTGTGGATCACGTAGGGATGCGCCTGCGTGGCCGCCACGATCTCCGTGAAGGTGGCGCACTGCGTCGTGTCGTAGAAGCTGCGCGTGAAGTCGATCTTCATGGGTGCGGCCAGCACGCCCTTGTCGGCGCCCATGGCCTTGTCGTTCTCCCCGTAGTAGGCGCCCTTGTCGAGCGGCACCATGGAGGCATTGCCCGCCGTTTGCGCCTTCACATACGCATCGGTCAGCTTCATGAGCGCCTCGCGCTCGCATGCCGCCGAGGCGTTGGCCGCGAAGGCGGCGCAAGCAAGGACGATCGTGACTTTGACTATTTCTCTTCTCATATCCGCATTCCCCCTGGTTTTCGAATCTGGTGCTGTTTCACGGACTATTGGCCCGCCGGTGCTGGCGGTGCCGGGGTTGCTCCCGGCCCTGCTCCCGGTCCGCCCTGCCGCGGCGGACCTCCAGGTCCACCCGCTCCACCCTGACGTCCCGGTCCGCCGGCTCCGCCGCGTCCCGGTCCGCCCGCTCCGCGCGCCGGCGTTCCCGGCGGCACGCAACCTGGCGCCGCGCAAGTCGTGAGCTCGTGGATGTAGCGATTCTTGCCGCCCTCAACCCGGAACATCTGGCCGGCCGGAGTTCCCGGGTCGGGGGACGGGAGGCTGCGATCAAGAAAAGGGAAGTTGTGGAAGACGAGAACGGTGCCGAAGTTCTCGTCAATGACATAGCGCTGGTTGGTAACCTTCATCGGCCGGTTGAACCTCAGGTTGCACGAGTTGGCTGCCGGGTCACGCGTGCCCGTGTAGATGCTGCCCTCAAGCCTGGCGCAGGGCGTGCCATGTGGCACCACGACATCGTTGTTCCCCCAACCTTCCAGGTACAAGTCGGCCGCCGCCTGGATGACTTCGCGCGAGTCGCGCTTGTCCTTGGGGATCTCGCTCCAGTCCTCGCCTTGCGAGAATTTCAGGTAGTTCTCGGCGCCGAATATCCAGTCGCCCGCGTCCGTCACCACGGACTCCATCTTTGTCACCTTCTTGCCGTTCTTGTTCGCCTCCATGCGCGTGAGGATCACGTAGGGATGCGGGTCGGTGGCGGCGACCAGTTCCGTGAAGGCTGCGCATTGCGTGGTGTCGTAGAAGCTGCGTGTGAAATCGACCTTCAGCGGCCCGGCCAGCACGCCCTTGCCGATCTCCATGGCTTTGTCGTTTTCACCGTAGTACGCCTTCTTGTCGAGCGGCACCAACTTGGCGTTCCCGGTCGTTTGCGCCTTTACATAGGCGTCGGTCAGCTTCATCAGCGTCGCGCGCTTGCATGCCGCCGAGGCATCGGCCGCAAAGGCCGCGCAAGCCAGGACGATCGTGACCTGGACTATTTTCCTTCTCATATCCGCAGCCCCCTGGTTCTTTCCGGTCTGATGCCGTTACGGCGTGCAAATTTTGTCCAGTTTCCGAGTCAGGCTGCCGTTTGGCAAGAAGTTATTGGCCGCTACGTGCGGATTGATCTGGGAGGGGGAGAAGGCGCGAGCGGTATGGGCTGAGGCGGCGGCATCACAGGCGGAGGGATGATGAGGATCTCAGGCGGCTCAACGGGCGGCAGCAGCAACTCTTCGCGCCCGTCTGGTGGCTCCTGCGATTTCTCCAGCGAGAACTTCACGGGAATCTTCACGCAGGCCGGCTGCGGCTGCCTGCGGAAGATGCCCGGGGTGACGCGCACAGCCTTGCCCCAGCGCACCGCAGCCTCGTCGAGCCGGGAGAAGGTGGAGCTCTCGTCCACCGTCACGTCGCGGGGCCTGCCCCGATCGTCGTAGCAGAGCCTGATCTTGGTCGTGCCCTGCTCTTTCAGGGCACGGGAGGCGGCCGGGTAGTAGTCCTCGACCTGAGGCTTGAAGGCATATCGCGGCAGATTCGCGGGGATGTCGTGCGGCGGCGATTCGGAGCAGGCAGTTGCGGTTGCAAATGCCAGGAGCACGAGCGCTACGGGTAGCTTCATGACGGCCTCCGTGAATCCCTTCCGATTGCAGGGTAACCCGAGAACGACGGGAACAGCATCGGAGGATCAGATGAGCTCGCCGAGCCGCGGACGGATGCCATCCCTGGGGAACGCGGAGATGTGCACGAAAATATCCGGCAGTCTCATCCCGCCGACGACGTTGGACGTGGTAACGATGTCACGCGTTGAGGCGAATGACGGGAGATTCCATCGCCCTATCAGTTGACGACACTGCCGGGTTCTTCCACCTCATACCCCAGCTCGCGCAACTTCGCGATGTAGCCGTTGACGTGGGACACGTCACCATTCCACCCGATCTGCAGCACCGCAAGCGTCGACTTGTTCGCCGCCAGCGCAGCCTCGGCAGCCGCGATCCACTCCGCATCCAGCTGCTGGTTGACTGAGATCACCTGCTTCCCGATGGTGTCCATCATCTTCCGGATGCCCGCCGGATCCGCGATCTCGCCTTTCTGGACCTTGCTGAGCAGCAGCTCCGCCTCATCGGCCTCATCGCAGTCCTTGACACGAGCCGGGGGCTTTGCCTCTGACGTGCCGGCATTCTGCTTGATGTACTCGATCCTGCGTTCCAGGTATTCCAGCTTCTGCGTCACGCACATCTCGTCCACCAGATCGGATTCTCGGATGAATTTCAGGATCCCACGCGTGTTCTTGATCTCGACCTTCAGCTCCACCTTCGGCAGGGTGCGCACCTTGACCTTGTGCTGCTTCGCCGCCTTGTCCACCAGCGGCCGCAACGCGGGCCCTCGCGGGGGTGGTCGGGGTTGCGCCGGTTCATCCTTGTGTTCGGGCAGCGGCCCGAGCTTCTCCCCGATCTCTTGCTCGAGCTTCTGCAAGGCGAAGGAAGGGCGAAACCTTTCGAGATCGTTGTCACGCGGGGCGTACTCGGCCTTGAGCACACGCCACCGCCCGTAGACGTCCGGTGGCAGCACATCCTTCAGGGTCTTGTTGTCGGGATTCTTCGTCACCGCCTTGTAGGCCGAAGGCACCAGGGTCACCATGCCGAATACCTTGAAGAAGCCGACATCGACATCCATCTTTCCGGGGTACATCAGCAGCTGGGATTCGGCCAGGCGTGCTTCCACCTGATCGAAACGCCACGTGGCACCCGCGGGCGCTGGCGCATCGCCGAGCACCCACAGCACGTGGTCGCCCTTCGACACCTTCCACATCTTCGGCGTGGCGAGCCCGCCATAGACGATGATGGGTTCCAGTTCCGGGGGCTTCTGTTCCGTCAGCGGCTGCGCCGGGAGAAATGGCACCTGCGCCCTGAGTGGCAGAGCGGCAAACAGGCAGCAAGCGGCCGTTGCTGCCATGAACTGTGCTTTGCGCCTGTCAACCAACGTTCGCATGTCGATAAACCCGCCATCCATGGTGAAGGCCCGATTGGTCAGTTCTGCTTCTTGTACGGCACGAACTGCTTCAGGAAGATCACACCGGTCATGTAGCCGCCCACGCGATCGATGGTGCGGACGACGTCGGTGTTGCACAGCTGGCTGCTGAACCGCTCGATCACCATGATGTCGTCGCGTTTCAGCATCTGCGGGTCGGTGGGGCGCGCCACGTAGATGGTATCGCCCGCGTCGTAAACCAGCGCGACGCCCTCGATCACTTCGAGCTTGCGCGACTGCGGCGCCGGGATGCAGCTCACGGGCGTACCGGCGGTGCGGCCCTGGAGCATCTGCGCGAGCTTGGCCTCGTTCTTCTCTGTGTACTTGTCCGCCCTGGCTGGCTGGTCCGCGGCGATGGCCGCCGCTGCAACCATCGCGAGTACAGTGCTGGACATGATCACTTTTGCGTATTGCATGAGCCTTCTCCAGCTGCGATGAAAGGAAACCTGCCTACTTCGCCTGATCCTGGCCGCCGCGCTCCTGAATGGACTGGCCATACGCCGGATCACACTCATAGGGAATGATGAAGCCGTCGCGGCGTTCCATGACCGAATAGCGCGTGCCGTGGTTGTTGAGCACCTGCGGATCCTCCACATCCTGCGTCCAGTGCAGATTCCTGCCATCCGGTGTCAGGCGGAAGCGCTCCACCAGATGCACCTGGTCGGAGTGACGCAGGCCATTGCCCATCATCGTGGACTCGGCCAGATGCGTGGTGTCCACCACCAGCGTGTCGCCTTCCCAGCGGCCGGTCGAATGCCCGACCGTGGTATGCGGATAGTCCGGACCTGGATGCGGCCGGCCGTCCATGAAGATGACGCGCACCTGGTCGTAGTATTCGAGCCGGATCACGATGAGCTTGTCGCTCTGGTAGATCTCGAACGGAAACGGGCCGGGCATGCCGTAGATGATCGAGGGAGGTTTGCAGGCGTTGGAAATCGTTTCCTCGTCCATCGGGTTCCACTTCATGGCGGCGGCGCGGGCCGCCTCCTTCACGTCAAGGTCGCCGAAATTCCCGCCGGTTCGGCTGGGCGCGCCGAGGTCGCGAATGGTGCCGCTCTTCGCCGGGAACTTCGACGTGAGTTCCGGCATGCGCGCGCCACCGCCGCCGCCGCGACCTGGCCACCAGAATCCCTCCATGTTCGGCGTGGCGGCAAAGGCCGGCAGCGCCACGATGACGGTTGCGATGAACGCACCGGCGCTGGCGCGCAGGGCCCGGCTGATCATTACTGGTCTCCGGACTGCTGGCGCCCGCCAATCGGCGTGCCGTCCGGTCGCTTGGCCCCGCTGATGCGCATCAGTCGCGAGCCATCACGGGCCGCCCAGCCGTCCACGATGATGTGGTCACCGGGCTTGATCATGTCCTTGGTCCAGCCGGAGCGGCGCATGTAAGTCGGCGAAGTGGTTTCCACCGTCCAGGTTTCCTTCTCGCCCTTCGCATTGGTGACATCGAGCATGATGATCCCGTGCGGATTGGTGAAGCGGAACATCGTCACCACGCCTTCCTTGGTGATGGGCTTGCTTGAATCGTAGTGCACGGCAAAGGAATGGTGCGCATGCGCCGGCGCGCCCGCCAGCACCAGTGCCGAAGCGACGCAGATCAACAGGGATCGGGTTGCCATGTTGCCTTTCTCCACTTGTGCCACTGGACGGGACTCTACTCCTGGAGAGCATAGGTGCGCAGCCGCTGCATCGCTACCGGCGCATTTGTCGCGCGTTGACCATGTTGGTGATTGCCAGATCACCGGGTGCAATACGCGACCGCGAGGGTCATTTACCGAGAAGTTTGCTGATGGCAGCCTTGACCTCGTACCAGGGAACAGCATCACCGGGATTGGCTTCGTGGTCGGCGAGCCGGCATTCCAACTCCTGGGCCAGTTCACGCGGAGACGACAGGAAGTCGTCAACAAACTTCACTGCACCGATCGGTCCCTTGGTGTAACTGACTGGCTTGCTCATGAATCCGCCTCCAGTGCCCGCATCACTGCCTTTGGTTCGCGCTCTATGATCTTCATCAGCGTCCTGGCTGCGCCCGTGGGTGACCGCTGTCCCTGCT
The DNA here is from genome assembly GCA_964456255.1 of uncultured Steroidobacteraceae bacterium. Taxonomy (GTDB): domain Bacteria; phylum Pseudomonadota; class Gammaproteobacteria; order Steroidobacterales; family Steroidobacteraceae; genus ZC4RG30. The sequence continues at coordinate 45,437 of CAYWDZ010000003.1, forward strand.
CCCACTTTCTAAGTGTGGATGCGCTCACACCGAACGCATCGGCGAACTGGTCCTGCGAGAGCCCAAGCCGCTGACGCGCCCTTTGCACGTCATCCGGCGAAATGGACACGTTGCGGATCCGTACGCGGGATTTCTTGCCCTGCGCATGCGCCATCGCCTGCGCCATCGCCTGCACCAGTTCATCGCCAAGCTTGCTCATCTTCGCTTCCTCAATGCCTTGATTGCTGCCGCGAATGCCGCCACCGACTTGCGGTGCTGGCTCGTCAGATCCGCACGTTCGTTCTTGCCATACACCAGCAGCGCGTAGATCGGCATGTCTTCGTCGTAGTAGAAATAGATGACTCGCACTCCACCAGACTTGCCTCGACCCATCGCGCCAAACCGAACCTTTCGCACCCCGCCAGTTCCCACGATTTCGTCCCCCGCCAGGGGATGGGATGCCAGAAAGGTCAGGAGATCGAAATACTCGGCCTCCGTCAGCAACTTCCTGACCCGGCGAATGAAGGGAGGCGCTTCGGCAACGGTCTGCAGCACGAAATGTAGCCCATTGGGTTATAGGGAGCAATGCGGGAATCAGGCTAGTGAATGAGCCCGTGATTGGGGTCTCGCGAATCGGGCGCGAGCACGCGCAAATTGCGCCGCTGTGCTGGCGAGCCGGGCAGATGAGCGCCATGGGGTGTTGCCCTGATGGGGTGTGGCGCGTCAGGTGGCAGCCAGCCGAATCCTCCAACCAGTGGTTGGAGTTAATCGCCAGGCCCTGGCGATCAGTCAAGCTTCAGTCAACTCATGTGTCAGGCCGCGCGAAGGCCAAAGTGTCGCGATTCTGGTGTTTTTGCGACACGTTTGCGGGCAGTGTCGCCCGCAGCGACATGTCCTGCCAGCACTACTACGCCGCCACTTCCTCGTACGAGAACCGCGGCGCGTCCGCCCGCTTCGAGAGAAGTAGCGAACTCTCATGGCTTGAACCGGAGAATACCGGTTCCCGGTTCGCAGCCAAGTCGACAATTCCAAAGTCGACAATCATGAAGGATGTGGCGGTCTAACATCCGTGTCCCGATCACCCAGCAGATCAGGCAGACATGGAGCCACGCCTTTTCAAACAACTCCTGCAGAGTATTCGTGAGGCGGGACAGTATGCGCGAGGCGAACGCCTGCCCGCCCGCGTGCATATCCATGGCGGAAATCAGGTCAAACAATTGCGTGAGGTCCTGCATTTCAGCCAGTCGGACTTTGCCAAGCTGCTGGACGTGCAGGTGCGCACGGTGCGCAATTGGGAGAAGGGGCCGCACGAACCGCGTGGACCGCTCAAGGCCCTGTTGCGCGCAATGCAGAATGATCCGCCAAATGTCGTGCGGGCATTGTCACGGCCTCTGATCAGCCTTCCCAAGGGTAAATCGAAGGCCAAGTCCTCATCCAGGACCCGACCCGGCAGGCGTCCCTAGCTCCTGCTCCGCGGGCCTGGCTTGCGCCTGCCCCGCCGCCGGAACAGGTGCTTGTGCGTGCCGGCCCGATGAAATACCACCTCGTCGCTGCGCTGCTTGCGGACATAGATGATCAGGTCGTCCGGGCCGATGTGAAACTCGCGGCGGTGGGCCCAGTCGTCCTTCAGCTCGTGGTCCCCGAAGGTCGCCGGCAATGCGGCTCCCGAAGCCAGAAGCTCGATCGCCAGGAGCCAGGCATCGAGGTCGAAGTTCTCGCCGCGCAGATCTCGCAGTTCGCGGAGTTCGATTAGGAACTTCTTCCGGAACCGCAGCAGCGTCACTTCAGGAATTCACGCATGAACCGGGCGGCGTCCTTGCCGCTGGCGAACAGGACGTCGCCATTCGGCTCGACCTTGCCCCGGTGAGCTCGGGCCAGCCGCGCAGCGCTGCGGCCAGCAGCGGCTGTCAATGCAGTGAGCGCTGCCCGTGCGGTGCGCTTGCCAGTCAATGCCTTGGCGCGCTCGATGACTTCGTCGGGCAATTCGACTTTCTGCAGGCTCATGCTGGGCACCTTTCGCATTTCCGCCGGGATTGTAGCGCGGGTGCCGGAGCCTTCGAGGTTCGTCGCGAATTTCATGCGGGCAGCTTGCCGGCAACGGGCGCCTGACGGTCGCTCGATATCTGCCGGGCGTGCGCAGATTTGCGGAATGTGAGGTCGACAATCGCCCGGAGTCGACAATCCCCACC
>CAYWDZ010000004.1:0-38706 GCA_964456255.1 uncultured Steroidobacteraceae bacterium
CCGAGCAGTGCAAGCAACAGAAGCAGTCTGGAACTATTCATGAGTGCATCCGGCGTCAGGAATTGCAATCGGCTACTTGCCCGGCGCGACCGGCTTGTCGCGCCAGTAGGTAGCCAGCGTCGCGCCGGTGATGTTCATCAGCGAGCCGAACACCGTCGGCACCAGGCCCACCGTGGCCATCTTGCCCATCTCCTGCGCAAGCCCGGTGGCAAGGCCCGCATTCTGCTGCCCTACTTCGAAGGCAATGGTGCGGCAGGATTTTTCGTCGAGCCCGAACAGGCGGCAGCTCCAGTAACCCAGTGCATAGCCTGAAACGTTGTGCAGCAGGCTGATCAGGATCAGCAGCAGGCCGATGACCAGCAGATTGTCGCGGGCGCCGCCCGTCATGATCATCAGGATCAGCACGATGCCGCCCATGGAAAGCTTCGGCATCAGGTCGTCCAGCCACTTCGTCCTGCCGTGCAGGAAGCGGTTGAATACCAGGCCGGCAATGATGGGCAGGATGGTGATCTTGATGATGCTCCACATCATTCCCCATGTATCGATGGGAATGAGCTGCCCGGCGAGCCATTGCATGTAGAAGGGTGTGATGAAGGGCGCCACCAGTGTGGACAAGGTGGTCAGTGTGACCGACAACGCCAGGTTCGCCCTGGAGATGTAGGCCATCACGTTCGATGCAAGGCCGCTGGGAACCGAACCGATGAGCACGATCCCCGCGGCAACCTCCGGCTCGAGGTCGAACAGCAGCGCCAGGCCCGCGCCGATGAACGGCATGATGGTGAACTGGCAGGCGAGCCCGATGAAAACCGCCTTGGGCGACCTGACCACACCGAGGAAATCTCCGGCGCTCATGGCCGTACCCATGCCGAACATGATGATCTGCAGCAGCGGCACGATCAGCGTACTCATCTTGAACTCGCCCCAGCTCACGAAGGGTGCCGGATAGTTCATGGCCAGCGACACGGCGGCGAAGATCAGCAGACTGAACGAGATGCTGCGCGTCCGCTCGGAGCCACGCACACCATAGGCCGCAAGCGCGAACGACACGGGCAGCAACGGGCCGGCAATGCGCGGCAGGTCCGCGACAAACAGCGCGATGGAAGCAATCAGCAGCGCGAGGGCCAGGTAAAGAGAAGACTTGTGCAGTGAAGTCATGGGTTGTTGTTTTCCTGCGGTGGTAGGCTACGACCCTGCCGTTGCGGTGCCGGGGCACATTAAATTACCCATCCCGGCATGGCAATCACCGTCACTTGCGCGGAGTGATCATGAACCTGTCCCGACGCAGACTGCTCGAATTGACCATGGCGGCGCCGGTCTTCATTTCGCAGGCTCGCGCAGAGGATCTCGCGCCGACTGCATCGCGCGTCTATCCCGGCACTGACGGCAAGTTGAGCTACGTTGCCGATGGGCAGGGCAACACCATCATCGATGCCTCGCACGCCGGTTACGGTGGTGGCGGTGTGGCGATTCCGACGCTGCCGGTTCGCGAGACGATCTGGCCAGTGTCCGGTGACAACACCGAACAGCTGCAGGCCGCGATCGACCGCATGGCGGCGCTGCCGCCCGACAGCAGTGGATTCAGGGGCGCGCTGCTGCTGCGCGCCGGCTATTACCGGATGGCAACGCCAGTGCGCATCCGCGCCAGCGGCATCGTGCTGCGCGGCGAAGGCATGGGCGACACCGGCACGATCCTGGTTGGCACCGGCACCGGTCGCGCGCCGGCTGCGCCAGGCCAGGGACCCGGACCTGGCCGGGGGCCCACCGCGCTCGTCACCATCGGCGGCGAATCCGGTGTGGTAGCCGATGAAGCCAGCCAGCGCGAAGTGGCCGACGACTACGTGCCCGTGGGCGCGCGCAGCCTGCGCCTCACCACCACGCGTGGCCTGCGGCCCGGCGATAGCGTCGTCGTGCGTCGCATCGGCAACCAGGCGTGGGTGGATGCCGTGGGCATGTCCGCGCCCAACACGACGAGCCCATGGCGTCCGTTCAACGTCGATTGGGATCGCGTCGTCGTCGAAGTCCAGGGCAACACCATCGTCATCGATGCACCCATCACCTGCGCCATCGAGAAGCGCTGGGGCGGCGGCTTCGTGATGAACAGCAATGACCAGGGCCGCATCCAGAACATCGGCGTCGAGAACCTGCGCGGCATGTCCGAGTTCGATCCGTCAGTGCGCACCAAGAACTACGGCAACATGGATCGCCCGGATTACGCTGCCGAGGAGTACTACTCCGACGAGAACCACTTCCGCGACTTCGTCGGATTCGACAACGCGAAGAACTGCTGGGTGCGCAATGCCACCGCACTGCACTTCGTGAACACCATGGTGGGCACGCAGCGCGGGACGAAATGGATCACCGTGCAGGACTGCCTGTCGCGCGAACCGGTGTCGGTGCGCGCCGGCGGACGCCGCTTTGTCTTCGCGCTGCGCGGGCAGCTGGCGCTGGTGCAGCGCTGTTACTCCGACAAGGGCCGCCACTCGTTCATGGCCGGCCAGCCGACGGCCAGTGGCAATGTGTACCTCGACTGCCGCGCCACCAGCCCGTATTCATCGAGCGAGCCGCACGAGCAGTGGGCCACCGGCACGGTCTACGACAACGTGAAGGCGCCACTGACCGCGCGCTACTGGAAGAACTTCATCATTGGCTGGGCCGGCGCCAACACGGTGTTCTGGAACTGCGAGGGCGATTTCCTGGTGCAGAAGCCGCCCACGGCGCAGAACTACAGCTTCGGGCACATCGGCGTGAATACGGTGATCTTCAACACCGAATACCAGGACCTGAAGAAGGAGAACGGCTATATCGAGTCACTCGACCGGCACGTGTCACCGCGCAGCCTGTATCTCACGCAGCTGCGCGATCGCCTCGGCGATGCGGCCGTGCGCCGCATCGCCACGGCAGATCAGTTGGTCTGACCGGGCAACGCGAAGGCGATCCAGCCCAGCGGCGCTTCCAGGGTCGTGAAGGGATCGCCGCCACGACGCGGGGGAGCTGACGACGCCGGAACCAGCAGGTACTGGCGACCATCCATCTGGTACATCACCGGCGAACCGATGAAGTCGCCACCGAAACGCGCCGACCACAGCTGCTTGCCGGTCGAGCTGTCCCACGCGCGGATCTGATTGTCGCGGCCGGCACCAATCACCAGTCCCGATGCGGTGACGATGACGCCATTGAGCAGACCCGGCGTTCCGGTGCCGGTGATGCCGCGCGCCGCCAGGTCCGGATCATCGCCAAAGCCGATGCGCCACTGGATGCGCGGCTCGTTCAGGTCGTACTTCACGATGGAAGTGAACGGCGGAGCGAAGCGATTGCCCACCGTGTTGTATTCGTTGATCTCGTAGCGCTTCCACTCCGCCGGCGCGCCTTCCGGATAAGTGACCGCCGGGCCGCGCGCAGTCGGCGGCCGGGTTGCCGCGGAGCCTGAACCGACGACGAGTTCGGGCGGCGCAGCGGGCCCGGCGCCACCGCCGCGTCCACGCCCTGGAAATCCGCCCGCTCCGAAGCCACGCCCACCTCCGGGTGGTGCAGTCAGATAGCGGACGAGATCCTCCACGTCCGTTTCCGACAGGTGTGCAAAGGGCGGCATGCGTCCCTTGCCGGTCTTCAGCATGGACCGGATTGCCGCCGCGTCGACGCGCGGCGCACCAGCCACCGCGCCGCTGGCAGGATCGGCCGTGGTGTAAACCAGCGGCGTGCCGTTGTCGGTCCCCTGTCGCTCGGCACCGTGACAGACCTGACATTGCGCCTGATAGATCACCTGGCCCGGCGGAACCGGCGGACCGCCGCGCCGCGCCGGCGCGGTATCCGGATCCACCAGATGCAGGATGCCGGGATTGTCATGCGCGACGACGTAGACCGCGCCGCTGTCCGGCTCCGAGGCCGCGCCACCGAACAGTGTGCCGCCCTGATTCGTGGGGATATGAACAGTGTCCTGCAGGCTCAGCGGCGTGAACATGCCCTCGTTGTGGGCCGCCGCGAGACGCTGGCGGATCGCCGCGGCTTCCTGCTCCGACAGATAGGGGCTGATGTCCGCCTCCGTGAAGCTGTGCCGCGAGAACGGTTCCGGCTTGGTCGGAAAGGGCTGCGTCGGCCACGCCTGATCGCCCGGCATCAGGGACTTCGGTACGGGGCGCTCCTCGATCGGCCACATGGGTTCACCCGTATCGCGATCGAACACATACAGCCAGCCGGTCTTGCCGGCCACCACGACCACTTCGCGCAGCTTGCCGTCCTTGCGGATGGTGGTGAGCTGCGGTGCCGCATTCGGGTCCATGTCCCACAGGTCGTGGTGCACCAGCTGGTAATGCCAGCGCAGCTTGCCGGTGCGCGCGTCCAGCGCGATGAGCGAGGTGCCGAAGAGATTGGCGCCGAGGCGATCGGCACCGAAGAAATCATAGGTGGGTGAACCGAGGGGAATGTAGGCGATGCCGCGCGCCGCATCGATGGTCAGCTCGCCCCAGTTGTTGACGCCGCCCATGTAGCGCCAGGCATCCTTCGGCCAGGTGTCATAGCCGAACTCACCCGGCCGCGGCACGGTATGGAAGGTCCACACGAGCTTGCCCGACAGCACGTCGTAGGCGCGCATATCGCCCGGCGGCGACATGTAGCCCTCGCCCGGCGCACTGCCGGCGATGAACAGGTTCTCGAAGACCTCGCCCGGCGTGTTCGACTGGATGTTGCCGATGCTCGCCGGGTCGCGGCCATCGATGCCCACCCTGAGATCCACCACACCGCCCTTGCCGAAGGACATGATCGACTTGCCGGTGCGCGCGTCGATTTCCTGCAGCAGGCTGTCCATCGCGAAGATCAGGCGCCGGTCCTTGCCGTCCCGGCTTTCCCAGTAATTGAAGCCGCGGCTGGTCATGCCATTCATGTTTTCGCGGATCCACAGCTCCTTGCCGCTGGCGGCATCCACCGCCACCAGCGCGCCACCGCGGCCGCGGCCATACACCACGCCATGCATCACGATGGGGCCACTGGCGGTATCTCCGAACGGGTAGGTCCAGGCGACCCGAAGTTGCGCCACATTGGCCTTGTCGATCTGCCGCGACGCGAAGAAGCGCGAGTTGTCCGCACCATTGCCGTAGCCGGGCCACCACAGGTCGGCATCCGCCGGCGACTCCGATGTCGCGGTGCGCGTGGTTTCGGGCGGCAGCGCGCAAGCGGTCAGAATCACCGGCAGGACAAGCAGCAGCGGGCGCCAGCGGGAAGGCATGATCATGGCGGTGCGATCCTTGAAATTCGAAGCACGGCGCGCGCGCCGGACCGGGAAAGCCAGCATAGCGGGCTCGGGGGGCATTCTTGCGATCCTGCAGGCTGGCGTCTAGAGTGCCCCGGCACTGTCTCCGCAACACGAGTGCCAGCACAATAATGAAAAGTCCACATCGGGGGATCCTGCCATTCGTCCTGGTCATCGCCTGTGCGATGGCCGGCTGCTCGCGCCATGAAGCGCCATGGGCGGCCCGCAACCAGGGCGTCATCGACCAATACCAGATCAAGGGCCGCACCCGCGAAATAGCCGAGGTGAAGCTGCCGATGGCGCTCGTCGATGGCGAGCCGAAGGTCACCGCCGATCTGCCTCTGGCCGCGATTGCGCCGGGAGTCGAGGCACGGCTTGCCTGGGGACGCGGCGCACTGCTCGAGCGCGTGAGCATGGAACCAGGCGCCGAGTATCCAGCGCAGAAGCTGGGCGAAGAGCTCATCGTCATCGTCACCGGCGGTTCGGCCAGCCTCGACGTCGACGGCAAGACCCTGCAACTGGCCAGGGACAACGTGATCTACCTGACGCCAGGCAACACGCGCAGCATGAAAGCCGGCCAGGACGGCCTGCAGGCGTTCGAGGTGTATTCGCCGGTGCGGCTGGACCACCTTGCCCTTGCCGGCCAGGACATCGGCGGCGCCGACGCCAGTTTCCCCGACCAGGGCGTCACGCCTTCGCTGGAGCCGGGCGTGGTGGTCAACATCAACGAGATCCAGTGGACGCCGCTCACCGATCCGTCGCCCGATCTCGGCTATCCGCGCAGCACCGCGCAGGCGCGGCTGATCTGGGGTCGCAACGCGCAGATCAGTTACGTCAGGCTGGACCCGAATTCCTCGTCGGCGCGGCATATCCATCCCGAAGATCAGCTCAGCTACGTGCTGCGTGGCACGATCGAGCAGGGCGTGATGGATACGACCTACACCGCCACCGGCGAAGCAGGCCACGTGGTGAACCTGCCCGGTGGCATGGTGCACTCGGGCGAGATCGGCGAAACCGGTGCCGATGAGCTCGACGTGTTCTGGCCGGTGCGGCCGGACTACATCGACAAGGCGCAGAAGCAGCAGGCGCGCTACGCAGAGGTTCTGGCGCCCGGTGCGAAGCCGCAGAAGATCGCCGAGGGCTTCACCTTTGCGGAAGGGCCCACCTGGCTCGACGGCAAGCTGTATTTCTCCGACATGTGGTTCAAGGATCACAAGGCCGGCGACTGGACCGGCAGCCCGGCGAACAGCCGGTTGATCGTGATGGAGCCGGACGGCAAGTGGCGCGTGCTCGCAAAAGGCATGCAATCCAACGGCACCATCATGGCGGCCAATGGCCACCTGATCGTGTGCGACATGTTCGGCCACCGCGTGGTCGAAGTTGATCCGGCGAACGGCAAGGTCGTGAAGGTGCTGCTCGAGAAGATCGACGGTAAGCGGCTGGATGGCCCCAATGACCTGGTGATGGACGCGCGCGGCGGCCTTTACATCACCGATCCGCAGTTCACGCCGGAAGCGAAGAAGTTCAATGCCGGCCCGCAGCTCTACTACCTGGCGCCGGATGGCAAGGCCCGCATCGTCGTCCCTGCCGGCGAGTTCGCGTTTCCGAACGGTGTCGAGATTTCGCCCGACGGCAAGACGGCGTACGTGAACAACAGCTGGAGCCGTCCGGGCGAGAACTTCGTCTGGGCCTACGATGTGGCCGATGACGGCTCGCTGTCGAACAAGCGCCGCTTCGCCGAAATGAATCTCTCTGGCGAAGTGCTGAGCGCCCCGAAGCCGGATGATCGCTTCGACTCCAGCGGTGACGGCACCGCCGTGGACAGCGACGGGCGCTACTACGTGGCCACCAAGACCGGCGTGCAGATCTTCCAGCCCGACGGCACTTTCGTCGGCACGATCTGGGCGCCGCAGTATCCGGTGAACCTCACCTTCGGCGGGCCGGACAACAGCACGCTGTACATGGTGGGCGAATCCTCGGCGTGGATGATCCCGACCAAGGTTCACGGATTCCGCAACCCGGCTGGTCCGCCGGGCAAGTAACCACAGCAAGAGGGGGTGCACATGAGCAATCGCAACAGAGCATTGGTACATGCCGCGATTGCCGGAGTGGCGGGCCTGCTGAGCCTCGCGGCACCTGCCGCCGAACCGGGCCTGTCCGGGCGCATCGTGCACACCAATCCGGCGGCTTACCGTGCGCAGCAGGGTGTGCACGCCGGCGCCGGCAGCATGTCATTCACCGGTCTGCTGAACCGCGGCGCCGTCACGCCGGAATTCAATTTCCTGCATCGTGGCGAGATTCCTCCCGGCGCGGGCATTGGCCACCACTTCCACAATGTCGCCGAGGAGATGTTCGTCATCCTGAATGGCGAGGCGCAATTCACCGTCGACGGACGGACGGCCGTGGTCAAGGGCCCTGCCGGAGTGGTCTGCCCCGCAGGCCATTCGCATGCGCTCTACAACTCGGGCACCGAGACGCTGCAGTGGTTGAACATCAACGTCACCGGCATTGCAGGGGTTGGCGATGCATTCGACCTTGGGGACACGCGCGAGCATGCCGTGCTCGATCCCGTGCCCACCTTCATGACCATGCACCTGGATCGCGACCAGCTGCGCGCGCCCGGCGCAGGCTTCGGCCGCGGCGGGGCCGCACCGCCGGCGGCATCGGCAACGGATGTGCGCTCGCGCCGCGTGCTCGGGCCGACGGTGTTCAAGTCCACCTGGTCGTATGTCGATCATGTGCTGGTGCCGCCGGGTGGCTCGACCGCGGCATCGGATCACGCGGATGTCGGCGAGGCCTACTACGTGCTGGCGGGCAGCGGCACCATCCAGGTTGCGGCTGATTCCGCCGCGGTGCGCGCCGGCGATGCCATACCGGTGCGTGTCGGCGAGACCAGCACCTTCACCAACACCGGCTCCGCACCGCTGGAGCTGCTGGTGATCGGCGTGGCGCGCGACATGGATGCCAAGACCAGGCTCATGACTGCCGGTTTGCGGCGCTGAACCCGGCTCGAATCAGAAGTTCGGAGGGATATCGAATGAATCATCGCAGCACGCTGCTGGCCACCATCCTGCTGCTGGCCGGCGGGCCCGTGATGGGCCAGCAGATCTCGAAGGAAGAACTCATCTACCTCACGCCGCAGTGGCAGGGTGAACGCTTCCCGGACGGCCGCCCGAAAGTGTCGGACGACATTCTCCAGCGCATGAAGCTGGTGACGCTGGAGGAAGCGTGGTCGGTGCTGCGCGGGGAGCGGTTCAACTACCAGTTCGATGGCGACTGGCAGGTGCTGCATCCCGACACGGTGCTGGTGGGCAGGGCCGTCACGGCCACCTTCATGCCGGGGCGGCCGGATATCCACGCACAGATCGACAAGCGCGGCCGGGCCGCAGGCCGCTCGGGCAGCCAGAACTCCTGGCCCATCGACATGCTCCAGCCCGGCGACGTGTACGTGGCCGATCAGTTCGATGCCTATGTGGATGGCCCCACCGTCGGCGACAACCTGGCCAATGCCATCCTCGGCAATTCCGGCAACGGGTTCATCTACTACGGCCCGATCCGCGACATCGCCGGCATGAAGAAGATGGAGAACTTCGCCGTCTACTACCGCAGCTACACGCCCACGCATCACAATCCGGCCGGCAACCTCAACACCACCCTGGTGGGCATCAACCAGCCGACGCGCATCGGCGACGCCACCGTGATGCCGGGCGACGTGGTGCTGGCGCGCGATGGCGCCGTGCTGTTCATCCCGCCGCAGTATGCGCAGCGCATCGTCGAGACCTCCGAGGTCGTGCGCCTGCGCGACATGTTCGGCCACGAGCGCCTGCGCGAAGGCAAGTACACCGCGGGCCAGATCGACACGCGCTGGTCGGATGACATCGAACGCGACTTCTCGCAGTGGATGGAGAAGAACGCGAAGACGCTGCCCGTCTCCGAAGAGCGGGTACGCGAACTGCTGAAAACCCGGACGTACTGAAATGAAACACCCACACTCACGACGATCATTCCTGGGGCTTGGCGGCATGGCGGGACTCGGTGCGCTGGCAGCAAACCCGGCAACCACCTTCGGCCAGGGCCTGCAGAACGCGGTTCAGCAGAACGCCAACCTGGCCTCCAGCCCGTCGGAGCTGCGCATCACAGGGGTCAAAGCCGGTTACATCCGTGGCGGCTCGTCGCTGTTCGTGAAGATCGAAACCAACCAGGGCATCTACGGCGTCGGCGAAGGGGTCGATGCCGTCAGCGGCACGTACGACATGGTGCAGAACCTCGGGCGGCGCCTGCTTCGCCGCAACCCGCTGGACGTGAACCGCCTGTTCGAGGACGTCCGGCGCGGCGGCTTCTTCGGCGGCGCGCAGTCCGGCGTGTTCGTTGCAGTGCTGTCGGCACTGGAAACCGCGCTGTGGGATCTTTCCGGCAAGGCGCTGGGCGTTCCCGTGTACCGGCTGCTGGGCGGCAAGTTCCGCGACCGGATCCGGGTGTACATGGACACCGCGCTGTACCAGTCCCGCTCGCCCACACCGCAAGACTTTGCCAAGGCGGCCCGCGAAGCCGTCGACATGGGCATGACGGCAGTGAAGTTCGACCTCGACCAGGCCGGCGACCCGAGCAAGTACGACCAGTACAACTGGACCGCGAGCCCCGGCGAGCTGCAGCGCATGGTCGACCAGGTGGCCGCTGCCCGCAAAGAGGTGGGGCCGAAGATCGACATCTGTTGCGACATGCACGGTCGCTACGATCTGCCCACCGGCAAGCGCGTGGCCGAGCTGCTCGAGCCCTACAACCTGATGTGGCTCGAAGAGCCGGTCCCGGCCGAGAACATCGAGGCGCTGAAGCAGATCGCCGATTCATCCAGCACGCCGATCTGCGCTGGCGAGAACATATACCTCGCCTACGGCTTCCGGCGAGCGCTGGAAATCGGGGCGGTCGATATCGTCATGCCGGACCTGCAGAAGGCCGGTGGCCTGGGCGAGGGGCAACGCATCGCGAACCTGGCCAATCTCTACTACACGCCCTTCGCGCCGCACATGGTGGCCTCATACGTGGGCGCGATGGCCGCGGCGCATGTGTGCGCCTCGGTGCCGAATTTCCTGATCCTGGAGTGGCAGATCTATTTCCACCGCGACAAGATGTACCAGGAGATCGTCACGCACGACGGCGAGATGATCGTCGACGGCCACATCCCGCTGTCGAACAAGCCGGGCATCGGCGTCGACATCAACATCGAGGCCATGCGCCGCTACGCGGCCAATGGAGTGCCGTTCTTCGAGTAGGCGTGCCGCTGCCTACTTCGTGGGCGCGGGGTTCAGCAGCACGGTCTGGCTCTGGACCTTGCCGTCGCGGATGACCCAGACATCGGTGCCCGAGACTTCATTGGGCTCGCCCTTGAACTGCACCCAGGGCATCAGCACGACGTCGCTGCCCTTGAACTCGTAGCTCGTGGTCATGCTCGCCATCCCCGCCGCGTTGTCCTTGCCGGTCAGCACCGTGAACAGCTTGGAGATGTTGGCCTTGCCGTCGAACACATTGAAGCCCGCCACATTGACCTCGCCCGGAGCGATGCCATTGGGCGCGATCACCACCGCGTTGTCGGCGTAGTCGGCCATCACTGCCGCAAGGTCGCCGGCCTTCATCGCCGCGACATGGCGGTCCAGGATCGTCTGCGCGCTGTCAGCCGTGACGGCGGGCGCGGCGGGCGCGGCGCTGCCAGCAGTGCTGCCGCCGGAGCAGGCGGTGATGGCGCCGAGCGACAGGATGGCGGTGGCAAGCAGTAGACGCATGTTCTTCTCCCCAGGATTGTTGGCCGGATGATTCACGGTTTGCCGCCCGATCACAAGCGCGGCGCAGAAGCTGGTGAGGGCAGCTGCGAGCGCACCCATTCCACCAGCGCCTTGCTGCCGACGCTGACATCCATGCCCGCAGGCACCGCGCGCACGTACCACCAGGCGCGCCACGGCGCCGAGGTCGCGCCCGGCGCCAGATCCACCGCCGCGCCCTGGGGTTCGAGTTCGACCAGCGTGTTGTTGGGAGCGGTGTAGACCTCGATCTCGCCCTCGCCTTCGGCCGGCGCACCGGCAGGAATATCCGTGAAGCTCTGCAGCAGCAGCACGCCGTTTGCCACGTAAGCCAGCCAGCCTTCCGAGCCATCACCCACAGACTTGGTCTGCGAGTCGTTGCCGGAGAAGTCGTACCAGACGATGCCATCACGCACCGTCACGGCAGTAATGGGCCGCGGCGCACCGCGCCGCGTCTGACCGGCCGGATCGGCCGCGCCACGCGGATAGAACACCAGGCCTTCCGACGCCACGCGCGTAACCTGCCAGGGCGCAAACCGCATCACCTCGCTGCCCCGGTTGGTCACCGTGTACTCGGCAACCACTGCATTGCGTTGGGCATCTGCCCAGAAGCGCTTTTCGATCGACAGCGGATGGCCACTGACGAGGACCTCCCCGCTGTCGAACACGATGCGCTTCGTGGCGGTGTCGATGCGGTGCGCGAAGGTGGCCGCATCGATGGCCGGTGGCCAGCTCCAGGTTTGCGGACTGGTCCAGAAGCTCGAACCATAGGTCACGTTGTTGACCTCGGAGCCGATCAGCAGGTTCTTGCCGCGGAACGACAGCCCCGTCACGCGCCCGGTGGGCCCGTCCGCCGTGAACGTGGTCTCGCCGACTGCAAAGCTGTAGGTCGAACCGGACACGCTGGGAGGTTGCGTGCTCACGCCCGCTGACGCTTGAGTCGAACCACCCTGCCCCACGCAGGCTGCAAGACCCGCCGTGACTGCCGCTGCTGCGACTCGCATCATCCACCTGTGGCAACTCACTGCATCCCCCTTCCGATCTTCGTGTGGGCCAGCCCGCCTCGCGGGCCCAGGCACCGGCGCCGGGCATGTGCGCAAAGTGCATATAATTCCCCGCACTATCAAGGGGGAGTTCGATCATGCGCAGTCCGACCGCGGGAATGATGAAGATCGATCGCCGGACCTTTGCCAGGTCCCTCGTCATGGCGGCCGGGGCGATGGCATTGCCATCATGGGTCACGCGCGCCGATGCCGCGGGCCTGCCAGTCAACCGCGTTACGCGCATCCGCGTGGCCTATCCGCCCAACTATGATCGCAACGGGCCACAGGCGTTTCCCCAAAGCAACATGCTGGTGTTCGTCGATACCGAGGCGGGCATCACCGGTGTGGGCCAGGGCGGTTCACCCGACACAGTGCGCAACGTGGCGCGCAGTGTCATCGGCAAGAACGCGTATGAAACCGAGTTCATCTGGCAGCACGCATTCATGGATGGCTTCTATTCGCCGGGCAAGGAGCGCCTGCACGCCATGGGCGCCATTGATCTTGCGCTGTGGGACATCAAGGGCAAGGCACTGGGCGTACCGCTGTACCAGCTGTTCGGTGGCCGGGTGCGACGACACATCGAGATCTACGCGACCAACGGCGTGCCGCCCGGTCTCATTCCCGCGAACCAGCTGCAGGGCATGAGCCTGGCGCAGCGCGCGGCGGCCACCATGGCAGCCGGCTATCGGGTGTTTCGCGTCGACAGCGCCATCCGGCCCACCGCAGCCGGCGTACCCGCCGCGCGTGGTGCCGGTGCCGGTGGCGGCGCACGACGCGGCGGCGGCGGGCCCGTCGATCCGGACGCGCCGGTCGGCGTGCGTGGCCGCGGCACCTTCAATTCACGCGCGCGCATCCCCGAGATCATCGAGGCGGCGGCGCAGATCCGCGAGGGCGTGGGCCGGGACGGCGACTGGATGATCGACCTGCACCAGAGTTTCGATTTCCACGAGGCGGTCGAGTTGTGCAGGGGGCTGGAGCCGATGCGGCCGTACTGCGTCGAGGATCCGCTGCGCGAGGAGCAGTTCCGCACGCAGTTGCCGACGTTGCGCCTGATGACTTCGGTGCCGCTTGCGCCTGGCGAGGAGTGGAGCATCCGCGCCGATTTCAGCCCGCTGGTCGAACAGCGCAACATCGATTTCGCGCGCGTCTCGCTGCCCAATGTCGGCGGCATCACCGAGATGCTCAAGATCATGGCGCTGTGCGACACCCACAAGGTCGGCATCATCCCGCACTTCACCAGCCCGGTGGCCACCGCGGCCCACGTGCACACCATGATCGCGTTTCCAGGCCAGGTGCTGATGGAATACAACCTGCACGATCGCGGCGTGGCCTATGCGCCGGAACTGCTCGACTTCCATGACGGCAAGGTGTGGCCCAATGACCGGCCGGGGCTGGGCGTGACCATCGACGAAAAGCAGCTCGCCTTCGTCGAGGAGATGACCGAGGGCGCGCCGGGGCCGACCTACCTGCGACCCGACGGCTCACCCACGCACTGGTAGCCGTACTGTCTTTCCGCACGGTGTGTCCCATGAAGAGAATCCCGCGCATCGTCGTCGCCTGCTTCTGCGGTGTGCTGATCCTGCAAGGCGCACTGGCGCAGGGGGCCAGGCCCACCCCGCAGGAGACTGAAGTCTGGGATCCGCAAGCCCGCGTGGTCACGCCAGGTGCCTCCGATGCGGCGCCACCCTCCGACGCCATCGTGTTGTTCGGCGGCACGGATTTGAGTCAGTGGGAATCGGACCGCGACGGGTCGCCGGCCGGCTGGACAGTTGCCGACGGCGTGATGACCGTGAACAAGTCCGCCGGGAACATCCAGACCCGCCGGAGTTTCACCAACTATCAATTGCACCTGGAATGGAAGATTCCAGCCGACATCACCGGAGCCGACCAGGCGCGCGGCAACAGCGGACTGTTCCTGGCCACCACCGGCAAGGGCGACAACGGATACGAGTTGCAGATCCTCGATTCCTACAACAACCGCACGTACTCGAACGGCCAGGCCGGCTCGATCTACAAACAGTCGATTCCGCTGGTCAACGCGGCGCGCAAGCCCGGTCTCTGGCAGAGCTACGATGTGGTCTGGACAGCGCCGACATTTGCCGCCGATGGCAGGCTGCAATCACCCGCACGGGTTACCGTGTTCCACAACGGCGTGCTGGTTCAAAACCACTTTGCGCTCACTGGCGACACCCGCTACATCGGCAGGCCCGTCTATACGGCCCACGGTGCATCGCCAATCCGGCTGCAGGCGCATGGCGATCCGAGCGCGCCGATCAGCTTCCGCAATATCTGGGTGAGGGACCTGCCGTAGCGGTCCGCTACTCCGGCGACTAGAACCCCCACCCCCGCGCACGCAACGTCACCGTGCCTGTAGTCCGCTCCATCGCCTGCCGCTTTTCGAATTGAGCCCGCACCGTCTCGAGCTGCTGGGCGGTCAGGATGCCGGAGGCATTGTCCAGAATGCGGCGATCGCCCTCCGCGGCGCGATCCACTTCCGGTACCTGGCTCCACTGCCCGCTGGCGCGCAGCTGCTGCATTTCCTTTTCCTCACGTTGCTGCTCGGCCACCATCACTCTTGTCATCGACAGGGCCTGGTCGGTGGAAAGGGGCTGGCCGGACTGTGCCAGCAATGTCTTGAGGTTGACCATCCTCACGTGCGCAGTCTCGGTCTGCTGGATTTCCTCCAGCTGCCGGTACTTCTCCGCGCCCAGCATTGCCGTGAGCGTGTTCTGGTCCTGCTGTTGTTGTGCCTCCTGCTGGCGCTTCATTTCTTCGATTGCGGCCGCATCCATCTTGCCACTGGCCCTGAGTTCCAATTGCTGCGCGCTATTGCGCAACTGCCCTTCCGCCATGAAGTCCAGGATCGCATCTGCCTGCTCTTCTGAAACGCCGAGCTCTCTCGCGAACAGCGGATTGCGCTGCTTGAACTCAGCTCGGCTCATCGCCAGGCGAGCCTTGTGGTACTCGGGATCGTCCATCTTGATCTTGTCGCGCTGGGCACCGACCGAGGCCACCGACGCGTAACCGCCAGTCGTCCTGGCATCTGTTGCAACGAGAATGGGTGGTGCCATGGGCAACTGGACTGGCGGAGCAGGTGCTGCCGCCACCGGCTGGGCCCGGGCATCGGCCAACTGGCCACGCAGCTGATCAGCAAGTTGCCGCTCGGATTGCAATGCCTGCTGCGCTGTCTGCAGTTCCTGCTGCGTAGCTTGCAGATGCTGCTGCGCAACCTGCAATTCTTCCCGGGCAGTGCCCAACTGGCGCCAAAGCAGCGCGGACACAACGGCCAAAATCACCACAAGTGCCATGAAAACCGGTACGCGATTGCGCATAGTCACTCCTTGTTGACCCGGGCCACTTATCCTGCCGGTTGCGACTTGACGAATCAACCCTGGGCGAACGGTGCGGACACGTTACGCCGTGTGACGGTCAAGGGCCGGAGCCTCATCTCGCGTCCGGCTCTTCGACCTGATAGCCGCGTTCACGCATCTGATTCAGATAGCCGTCCGGTTGCAGAAGCGATTCGATCCTCATCACTCCAAAAGTAGACTGATTTCTGGTGAGAGCCGATTCGGTGGAGTGCAGCCACGCCTCCGCTTGTTGCTTCCGTGCCGAGTCAAGGTCTTTCGTGTAACGCTCGACCACAGCCTCCATTGCAGTTCCGTGCTCGAAGCCTTCCGTCAGCAAGTTATCGATCATTTCCGACACGCAATTCGGCGCCAACTGCTTGTCGCGCAACTGACGAAAAGATGCGATGTCACCCACCGCCCAGGCGTTGGCGCGATCTGTCAACGTAGCGTAGTCGGCTTCAAATTGATCGACAGCGCGCGCGAGACAATCGACGCCCGCGAGCGGCGAACCGGAATACTTCTTCAACAGTTCGCGGGCTCCTTTGACTTTGATCTCCACTTCCCGGACCGGAAGCGCAGGGCAGGACGAACGCCGCGTTGATTCCGGCCGCCCGGGAAGATGCTTGCCTCACGACCTGGAATCTATCCACTATCCACCAATCGATGCGGTTCTTCGGCTCCACGATGTCCAGGCCGAGCAGCGGATAGTACTTCCCTGAGTTATTCTGTGCCCCGGATTCAAGGTCATTGCCAGGAATTGAGGGGGTCGATCTCATGAGTCGCAAGATTCGCTCGTTCATGATTTTTTCGCTGATTCCGGCATCCATGCTGGGTGGCGTATTTGCTGTGGTGCAGGCGCAGAATGCCGGTTCTTCCAGGCCGACCAACTGGTCTGATCCGGCCACCTGGCCGAACAACAAGGTCCCGGCCGCAGGCGACAAGGTCGACATCGCCAGTGGCAAGGAAGTGATCCTGGACGTCAGCCCGCCTCAGCTCAATGGCCTGACGATCAATGGCAAGCTCACCTTCGCGGACAAATCCGACCTTGCACTCACCACGGAGTGGGTCATGGTGCATGGCGAGCTGCAGATCGGCACCGAAGCAAAGCCCTTCACACACAAGGCCACCATCACTCTGACCGACTACGTCAAGGACGAGCAGCTGATGGGCATGGGTGACCGCGGCATCATGCTCTCGGGTGGCACCTTGAACCTGCATGGCAACCGCTCCAACGCCTGGACGAAGCTGTCGAAGACCGCCGAGGCCGGCGCCTCCGCGATCGAAGTGCTGGACGCTGCCCAATGGCAGGTCGGTGACGAGATCGTGCTGGCGTCGACGGACTTCGACTCCCGGCAGGCCGAACGGCGCACGATCGCCGGGATCAAGGGCAACACCGTCACGCTCGACAAACCGCTTGCCTACATGCACTTCGGCAAGATCACCTTCGACATCGACGAGCGCGGCGAAGTCGGCCTGCTGACGCGCAATATCAAGATCCAGGCCTCGGAAGATGCGGCACAGACCTTCTTCGGCGGCCACATCATGGCGATGGTCACCAGCAGGATGTTCGTCGACGGCGTCGAGCTCAACCGCATGGGGCAGAACCTGGAACTCGCCCGCTATCCCATCCACTGGCATCTGGTCGGCGACGAGGGCAAGGGCCAGTACATCAGGAACGCGGCGATCCACGACACCTACAACCGCTGCGTGACCGTGCACGGAACGAATTTCGTGCGGGTGGAGAACAACGTGACCTACAACACCGTGGGCCACTGCTTCTTCCTTGAAGACGGCATCGAGCACGGCAACGAGTTTGTCCACAACCTGGCCATCCAGACGAAGTGTCACACCAGCAAGCGTTGTGTCCCGACCAACCTTGCCGCGGCCGGGGAAAGTACCGAACCGCGTCAGGGCGCCGCAACCAGTGGCCAGAACTCCAAGGACGTGCTGCTGCCCTCGGACAACACGGTGGCGTCCTACTGGATCACCAACCCGGACAACACCTACCGTGACAATGTGGCCGCGGGTTCGGACGAGAACGGCTTCTGGATGTCCTTGCCGCAGCACCCGAACGGTGCGTTCCAGGACTCCGATGCCAGCAAGGCCACCTGGCCGACCCGCCTGCAGATCCGCGAGTTCAAGGGCAACGTCGCGCACTCGAACTACGACGGGTTCATGTTCGACCGCAACATCAACGCCAACAACACCTTCACGGTTTCCGCTCACTCGCACTACGTTCTCGAGAATCCCGCCGATCCGGACAGCAAGGCGCTGCCGTCGGTATTCGAGAATCTCACCACCTACAAGAACCGCAATGGCGGCATCTGGGGTCGTGGCGAGATGCACATCTTCAGAAACGTGAAGTTCGCCGACAACGCCATGGGCTTCACCCACGCCGCTGGCGCCGTGGGGCGCTACGCCTACTCCTCGCAGGTGGTGGACTCATTGTTCGTTGGCGAAACAGAAAATGTCGGCAACCCCTCTACTGCAGAAGAGAAGGCGTATGGCCGCACCTTCCCGAAGCCCACGATGCCGGACTTCCCCATCCGCGGCTACGAGTACTACGACTACCGCCATGACGTGGTGAACAGCACGTTCCGCAACTACGAGGACAACGCCACCCGCAAGACAGGGGCGATTTCCCACCTACTGTTCACCAGTTTCGGGGCGAGCTCCAACAATGCCATCGAGAAGCTGAAGTTCATCAACGCCAAGCCGGTGTATTACCCGCCGATGGAAAAGAAGTGGGGCAACGACAACAACTCGGGCAGCGCGGCCTACAAGACCGCCGTATTCAAGGACAAGGACGGCTCTCTCGGCCTTGGCCCGAATTCCTTCGTAGTCATCCACGACGGCGTCAATGACGGCATGGCGGACGACCCCGAAGCCTGCGAGATCAAGCCCAGCTGGAACGCCGCGGTGTGCAAGGGCGATGTGGGGCGCATGAGCTTCATCAATGGTCGTGGCCTTGCCTTTGGCCCGATCAGCAGCGGTGCTGGCCCGGCGCCCGCTTCCCTGCCGCCCGTGATCCTGAGTCGCAAGGGCAAGCAGATCAGCATCCCCGTGGGCACCAACGTGCGAGCCGGCACGGAGTTCAAGGCGACAACGGAACGGACGTCCATGGATCTCGACGTGATTGAACTGGACGCCGGCTCGTGGGTGATCCTGGAGATACCGGGATTCACCAAGGCGGCCACAGGCCAGCAGCAGGCCAGCCTGGATGCGCTACGCAAGGCCAGCGTCACCTCGTACTACAAAGGCAACGACGCACTGTGGGTCAAGCTGGTCTCCCTCGGTGACCACGGCCGCGGCGGCCCTTATGGTGGCGTGAGCATGCAGGTCAGTCGTTAGGGCTATCGGTGCGGGATGTTCCACTGCCCGGTCGGGCGGTGGAAGGTTCCCGTACATCGAACTACCGACCATTCCCGAGCAAGTTCGCGCATCGGGTCGCATGCAAAGCAGGTGTGCCGCACCGTTTACGACTGAGGCTCCGTGCTGCGCATCCGGCAGCGTGGGCATGTACGCCGTGCAACTGGCCAGACATTTCAGCGCGGAAGTCACGGCGTATGTGGCACGCGCAACCTGGAGCTGGTGCGATCGCTGGGTGCCGGCACGGCGCTGGATTACACACGGGGCGAACTCGAAAGCTGCACGGACACATTTGATGTGATCCTCGATGCCGTGGGCAAGCTACCCGCTGCCCTGGCCCGCCGGCTGACGAAGCCGGACGGCCGGCGCCTGGATGTGCGCAGGCTGGCCACCCAGGCCGCGAAGATGACCACGGCGGATCTGCAGTTCCTGGCCGGGCTGGTGGAGCAGGACAGCCTGCGCACCTTCATCGACCGCGAGTATCCGCTGGAGCGGATCGTGGAGGCCCACGCCTACGTCCAGCAGGAGCACAAGCGTGGGCACGTGGTGGTCAATGTATATCCGGCCACGCCGTGAACCTTTGCCCTTCTACCAGCCGTCGCGCAAGCCGCCGTCGAACCAGTCCCACAGGAAGTAGACGCCTATCTGGGCATCGCGCGAGCCACGATCGGTGAGCGGCAGCCGCACGCCGATGCTGCCCAGCAGGTGCTGCCGCTGGTTGATGCTGAACTGCACCTGCGGCACCCAGTCCCATTCCGTCCTGGCGCCCGACTCGAGTGGCCGGGCGGCCAGCACTTCGACCATCGGATTCCACTGGCGGCCGAAGGGGCCGCCGCTGGTCATCGCGCGGCCGATTGCGACCTGCAGTTCCGCTTCGCGGGTGGAGCCGTTGAGCGGCGCCTTGTAGATGGCACGTGACTGGATGAAGAAGTCCCGCGGCAACTGCTTGCCGGCCGCGAAGAAGACTTCCATCACCGAGTGACCCTCGCCGAGACCCGATTCCTTACTGCCGGTGGGCAGCGACAGCTCGCCGACGGCACTCAGTATGTAGCCTCTGTCGAGACTGTGTGCCAGCACGTGCTTGTAAGCGATGGCGACATCTCCGAAGCCGTGCTCCAGCTTGTTCCCTGCGCCGGGGTCGAGGGTCACGTACGGCAGCACGAGCTCGTATTGGCCGCGCGCCCCGACGCGCTTCTCGTAGATGAGCTTGGTCTCGCTGCTGCCATCCTTGTCGATGACGGACTTCACCAGGGTCTCGTTCTCCGGGAAGGCCTTCTCGGTGAACATCGGCAACGGAAAGTTGAGCTCGCCTCGCGGCCAGCGATGGTCCGCGCAGAAGCCGCGGACATGCTCGATGAGCTTCTCCAGCTCCGCAGAGGTCAGCGCATCGCCAAAGGCCGGCATGATCGGCGAGAAGCCGCGAATGGGTCCGCCTTCGTGCGCAATGGCGACCCAGTCGGGCGACTGCTCGGTGGAGTTGAACGCGCAGTCCGTGAAATCCGGCAGCGGCTGCGGGAAGCCGACCTGTGTGACGGGCAACCCCTTGCCGTTGCTGGCATGACAAGCCGCACAGTTGTCGTCGTACAGCTGCTTGCCGGTCTTCGGACCGCGCACGATGGCTTCCTTCGCGGCATTCTCGCTGAAGTGTTCGCCACCGCTGTTGACGCAGCCTGCAATGGCCGCTGTCGTGACGATGCACATCACAGTGAGCGCTGCGCGGAGCGCACGCGGGAGATGGGAGGTTTTGCTCATCGCGGGCTGCGACAACTCTTTCTTTGAATGTGCGCGAAAGAGTAGCATCCGCTACGCAATGAATTCAAAACGCATTCCGGGCGGCGACGACAGACAAAGTCCCCGCTGGCGATGGTTCAAAGTCTCGTTGTATCTCATTCTCATCTTCGGCGCCGCCGATTACGGTGGCGCGGCCGGTTCCCCATCCGTACCGCAAAGTGCTGCGACCCCGATGGATGCGCAGCACATGTTCATCGAGAGCGAGCGTTGCATCGGGTGCCACAGCAATCTGACCACACCCGCGGGCCAGGACATCTCCATCGGCTTTCAGTGGCGGGCGACGATGATGGCCCTGTCGGCGCGAGATCCGTACTGGCGTGCCGGTGTGCGGCGCGAGTCCATCGAGAATCCCACCGCGGTCGCGGCCATCGAGGACAAATGCTCCGTGTGCCACATGCCGACGGCGCACACCATGTCTCGTGCCGCCGGCGAGGCGCCGCGCATCTTTTCGATCATGGAGGCGGCTAATAAGGATCCGGACTCCGTGCATATGGCGCTGGATGGCGTGACCTGCTCGGTCTGCCACCAGATCAAGCCGGACAATTTCGGCCGGCACGAGAGTTTCGACGGCGGTTACCTGATCGATGCCGGCACCGAGGGGGCGAGTCGACCGGTCTTTGGCCCCTATCCTGTCGACACGGGCCGCCAGCGGGTCATGCACTCCAGCACCGAACGTTTCGTGCCGACGGAGTCCCCCCACATCCGGGAATCAGCCATGTGCGCGACCTGCCATACGCTGTACACGACCACGCTGGACGCAACCGGCAAGGCCATCGGCCAGTTCCCGGAGCAGATGCCCTATGTCGAATGGCAGCAGAGCGACTACGCCAGCAAGGAGAGTTGCCAGGCCTGCCATATGCCCGTGGTGGACGCGGCAGTGCCGATCAGCGGCACGCTGGGACAGCCGCGCAGCGGTGTATCGCAGCACACGTTCGTGGGCGGCAACGCCTACATGCTGCGGCTGATCAACAAGTATCGCAACGACCTCGGCGTCGTCGCCGAGCCGCAGGAACTGGAGGCCTCGGCCCTGCGCACGGAGCAGTTCCTGAAGACCCGCACGGCACAGCTGGACATCAGTCCCGTCACGACCGATGGCGGCCGGACACGATTTGCGGTGCGTATCCGCACGCTCTCGGGTCACAAGTTCCCCACGGCATACCCGTCACGCCGCGCCTGGCTGCACGTCACCGTACGGGACGCCAGCGGCAGGGTGGTATTCGAGTCCGGTGCGCTGCGCCCGGACGGCGCCATCGTGGGGAACGACAACGATGAGGATGCGCAGCGCTTCGAGGCCCACCACGACGTGATCCAGAGTCCCGCGGATGTGCAGATCTACGAAGCCGTCATGGTCGATGCGGACCAGCGTGTCACGACCGGCCTGCTCAGGGCTCTGCGCTACGTCAAGGACAATCGTCTGCTGCCGATCGGGTTCGACAAGGGCCGGGCAAGCGCAGATGTTGCCGTGCAGGGCGATGCGCTGAACGATGCGGACTTCGTGGGTGGTGGCGACAGCGTCCGCTACGACGTCGACACCGGCACCGCCGCGGGACCGCTGACGGTGCACGCTGAACTCCTGTTCCAGACCATCGCCTATCGCTGGGCCCAGAACCTCAGGCAGTTCGATGCAGCCGAGCCGCGCACCTTCATCGGCTACTACAACAGTACGGCCAGTCAGTCGGCCATGGAGATTGCCAGCGCCAGCGCGTCCGGCAGCTGAGCCTGCCCTGCTGCCGTGCGCCCCAGCTGCGGGATTTCCCCTACTTGTTGGCACCCTGGTCAGGGGTGGTCGGCGAGCTTCGCTGCACCCAGAGGTCGCGGTCGAGCTTCCACTCTCCGGCAGCATCCTTCAGCCAGATGTGCGCGAAGCGGCCCATCCCGAGCTGGGCCCCGCCATCACGGCCGACAACTTTGTAATCGCCGTGGACGAGGATCATGTCGGAACCGTCCACCGCATGCGTGACCGTCAGCAACGTCAATGGATTGCCTTCCTCGAAGTCCAACGCCCAGAAATCCCCAATGGGCCCCTGACCCTTGATCGTTGGCTCGCCATGCATCATGAGTTCCGCGTTGGTTGCGTACAGTGCAGCCAGCGCATCGCGATCATGGGCGTTGTACGCCTTGACCCATTTGTCGGCCAACGCCTGAACATCCGTCGCTTCCGCGGTCTTGCTGTACGGCTCGTGGGGCTGGTTCCACAGGTCGCGGTCCAGACGCCACTCCGTGCCGTCGAGCTTCCACAGGTGCGCGAAGCGGCCGGCGCCCAGTTCGTCGCCTTTCTCGCGCCCTACGACGCGGTAGTTGCCGTGCACCAGCATCATGTCGGTGCCGGTGACCGAGTTCGTGACGTCGAGCAGTGTCAGGGGATTGTCCACGGTGAAGTCCCCTGCCCAGTACTCCTCGATCGCGGCGCGGCCCACTACCGTTGGGGAACCGTGCAACATCAACCGCGCGTCGCTCGTATAGATGGCGCCGAGAGCCGCGCGATCATGATCGTTGTAGGCCTTGACCCACTTGGCGGCAAGATCCTGAATGCCCGCCTGCGCAGCCTGCGTGTCGGGCTCGGGCACGGTTTCAGCCGGTTTGGTACAGCCGGAAAGCAGGAGTGCTCCGACCAGGGCCGCTGCCGGGATATGTGCGATTCTCATTGTCTCTCCCCAGTGTTCATGCAAGTTCTGATGAAGACAGTAGCATCGCGTTCCAGGCAAGCCACTGCGTACTTACCCGTATGAGCTGCCACGAAGAGCGCCGCAGGACCGCGCAAGACTCAGCCCTGCAAGCAGACAGGACCCTGGCAGACGAACTACGTATCCACTCCGGGCAATCACGCGGGCTGCGCATCTTCGGCGCCACACTCACGCCGTTT
The DNA here is from genome assembly GCA_964456255.1 of uncultured Steroidobacteraceae bacterium. Taxonomy (GTDB): domain Bacteria; phylum Pseudomonadota; class Gammaproteobacteria; order Steroidobacterales; family Steroidobacteraceae; genus ZC4RG30. The sequence continues at coordinate 23,451 of CAYWDZ010000004.1, forward strand.
GAAGGCGCCGGCTACTGGACAGCCGAGCCTACGACGCGTACTTCGACTTCGACGCCGTCGTCCGCGATCCAGCGCGACCCACCACCGTGCTCGGCAAATATGACGCTGGCGACCGATTGCACCTCAATGCCGCCGGGTATGAAGCCATCGCGAATGCGATCGACCTCGCGGTGTTCCGTTGAATGCGCGCCCCGAGCGTACCCACGTTCCCAGTTGCTCGAACTGGTCGCTGCCGCCCCCGAACCAAGGTGCTTGCATCAAATCAGGGTCGCGAACGCGGATACGTGAACCTGCCGGTGCACTGACCGACAGCGTCTCAGAAGCGATACCCCAGGCCCACCGAGGCCACCACCGGATTCAGATCGAGAGTGCCGATCTTCGACCCCGAGACATGCACTCCGGTGTCCATGTCGATGTACTTCAGGTCCACATTCAGTGACCACTGCTCGTTCAGGTCGAAGTCCGCGCCGATCTGCGCCGCAAAGCCGAGGCTCGACTTGTCGGTGCTCGCCCCGCCGCCGAGCAGGCTGCGCTTGCTGAACAGCGTGAGGTTCACGCCGCCGCCGACGTAGGGCCGGAAGCTTCCCGCTCCCGCGAAGTGATATTGGGCGAGAAGCGTGGGCGGCAATGCACGCACCGAACCGGCACTGCTACCGCCGACATCAATGTCGACCGTCTGCGGGTAGGTGAGCACCAGCTCGGCGGCAAAGCGGTCGGAGAAGTAGTAGCTGAGATCCACTTCCGGAATCCAGCGGCTGTCCGCCTTCACGACCACGGGCAATCCGTTCTGGCCGTTGTCGAAACCAAGGTATGTGGCGCGGGCCCGCACGATCAGGTCGCCCTCCGCAGCCGACGCACCTGATGCAGCTCCGATGGCCAGTGCCGCAATCCACATCACACGAATCCTGCTGTTCATGATCAACACGCTCCCGCTGAATTGACATCGACTCCATCTTGTTCGAGTTGTGATGTATCGCAATGTTCCGCACCTTTCGAAGCGGCATCCCGTTCCACTTGCCGTTCGCATTTGCAGTTGCATCCGCATGAGGATGCGTTGCCTGTCGCTTACATGCCCATGCCACCGCCCAGAGGACCGCCGTGCAAGTGCTCGACTTCTGCAGGACAGGCCCGGATTAGCGGCACCTGACGAACGACCGGCCCGCTACTTCGGCGACTAGAACCCCCACCCCCGCGCGCGCAACGTCACCGTGCCTGTAGTCCGCTCCATCGCCTGCCGCTTTTCGAATTGAGCCCGCACCGTCTCGAGCTGCTGGGCGGTCAGGATGCTGGCGGCATTGTCCAGAATGCGGCGATCGCCCTCCGCGGCGCGCGGCGCCGGAGCCCCCCCGGGTTCAGGGACAATCCACCGCGCACAGTGGGCGCTCGAGCAGGTGGATGGTGTCGCCGAGCGGTGACTTGTCGTCGTCGGCGGCGTTGGCGCTGATCGAGAAGGAGATCGGGGCCGTGATTCGCGCAGGCGCGCGCCACAGGAACTCCCACGTTGCCGCACCGGCCGCGGCAAGCGTCGAACCGGTCTGCGTGGAACGCAGGCGGTCGCCATCTGCTTCGGTGCGCGGGTCCAGAACCTGGAACGTGCCCGCCGCACCCCCCGGGGACTTCGCGACGATCAGGAATCCTGCGCGTCCCATGCTGGGCGAGGTCAACGACAGCACCAGCCGGTAGGTCTTGCCGGCCGCCGGAGCAGGTGGCAAGCCCTGCAGCGTCAGTGCCGGCGACTGGGCCACGGGTTTGTTCAAGAAATGGCAGGTCGCGCAGGCTTGACCTTCCTTGCGGCCCCAGGGGATGTCATCGGAACGTGCCGAAGCCTGGCCTGCCACCGCCGCGCCCAGCGCGAGCGCGGCAGCGAGCGCGGCTGCCTTCACGGAGCGTGCACCTGCGCGTAGCCGACGTTGTTCGTGTCGGCGCCGAACCAGATCTGCCCGGACTTCGCGTCATAGACCATGTGCCGCAGCGTGCCGCCGCCAGACGGAATGGCGGTGCTGGAAAAGAACTGCTCCGATTTCGGGTCGAAGCCGACGAACTTGTTGGGCTGCACCCCGGTCTCGGCCAGCCAGATTTTGTCGTGCCTGTCCGCTGCCATCGAATAGGGGCGCGACGCGGCACCCGAGGGCATGGGCCACTCCTTGAAGGACTTCGACTTCGGGTCGAACACACCGAGGAAGCCCTTGGCATAGTCGCAGTACCAGATGCGCCCATCGCTGGTGATCGCGAGCCGGCGTGGCCGGGCGTCGGCGCGCGGCAGCGCGTACTCGGTGATCTTCAGCGTCTCGGGATCGAGCGCGGCCAGCTTGTTGGTCCCGAACAGCACTATCCACGGAGTCCAGGTCGCATCCATCACGATGCCGTAGGGGCGGGCAGCGGGCGTGGGCACCGGCACCAGATCGACCTTTTCCGTGGCGAGGTCGAGGCGGCCGAGCATGTTGCCGCCCTGCACCGTGAAGAAGATGTGTCGCTCGCCTTCGTCGAACACCATGGTGTGGGGATCGCGCGCGGCTGGATCCGGCATCGCGATCTTGTGGTCCGCGCCGCTCTTCGGGTCGTAGCGCCCGATGTAGCCTTTGAGATTGCCGGTGTACCAGACCTGGCCGCTGCTGGAGACGATGGTGTTGTGCGGGCCGGCGCGATCAGTCAGGTCGAACTTGCTGAATTTTCCAGTCTGGGGATTGAGCGTGGCGAGGTAGTGGCCCTGCTGGCCGACGAACCACACCTCGCTGGGGGAGACATAGAAAGGATCACGGCTGTGCCCACCCCAGGGCACGGACCATTCCTTGATGGTGACGGTGGAGTAGTCGGCAGCGTGGGCCGGGACGCAACAGGCAAGGGCCAGTGCGCCAATCGCGGGAATGCGCACGATGATTACCTCCGTGAGTCGGTAGCCAGCCGGCATTATGCTCCCCACGGCCCGTCGGGCCGTCACTCGTTCGCGTGCGCGATTCCGAGCCGCGTGCCGCCGACACCGGCGGACGACTCACGCAGCGGCAGGAATTTCGGTCACGTACGCCAATCAGCCGCGTTTTCGCAGCGGGAATATCGGCTTGCCGGGTCGCGCGGGCCGGCGCATCCTTGCTGCCACAACAACAGGGGAGTCGCATTCATGGGCAGACTCACATCCGATGATCCGGTGTTTGCAACCTATGCGAGCGCCGCCTCGCTGATGATCCTGCTGGCGGTCGCCACCGCATGGATCACGGTAGTGCAGGTGCTGCGTCATCACCTGGAGAACATCCCGTTCTTCCTCGGCATCGGTCTGCTGTTCGTGCTCACCGGCCAGATCCACGACATCGTCGCCACGTTCTGGACCATCGGGTCGCTCATCATCATCGTGATGTACGTGCCGGTGTTGAGAGCAGACCTGAGGTTCGGCCAGGCCGTCAGGAATCTTCGATCAATGCGCAACCGGAATGCCGGCGCAGGGGGCAACGTGGTGAATGGCAGAATCTTGCTGCTGTTGGCGGTGGCCCTTGCGATACCGGCGATCGGTCAGGCCCAGGAATCGCGCGGTACCGGCGAGAACCGCACGTTTTCCGTCAAGTGTGATCACACCTTCTACCGCTACAGCGGCGAGATCACCGCGCATCCACTCATTACGCTCTCCCGCGGCACCATTCGCGTGAGAATGGAAGCGGATGTGAAGGAAATCGAGCGCGTCGACCCGGGTGGTCTGGCCACGGTCGAGTGGCAGATCGAGCTTTCCAACATAAAGGCCTTCACGAATGTCCGCGCCTATTTCAATACCGGCATCGCCGAGTTCCGCGTGGAAGACACTGTCGACATGCCCGGATACTCGTCGAATTTTTCGAGGATCGAGGTGGATTACGACTGGTGCGGCAACCAGCGGACCCTTGAATTCGTCGATTTCTCGTTCGAACCTGGCGCATCAGCCCCGATTTCCCAGGGCGGTGCCATCCTGCTGAAAGGGGCGCTGCTCCCCAAGCGTCCCACTCAAACCCCAGGCGAACTTGCCGGACAGAAGGAGAGCGAGGCCAGGGCTGTCCGCCATGACTCCGAAACGAAACGTAATGAGGCATCCCGCCTCGAAGGCGAGGCCAGTACTTCCCTGATTGAAGCGACCTCGATTGGCAACCGCTTGCTGGCAGCTTTTCGTGAAGGAGCCCCCGACGCAGAACGCGAGCGACTGAAGGCGCAAATGAATGCCGCGCAGGATCGCAGCGAGGCCCTGACCCGGCAGCATGACGATCTGATCAAAGAGGCCGACCGCCTGTCACGCCAGGCCGATACACTTGAATCCGCCGCGGCCACGCTGCGCAAGCAATGACTCCGCCCAATCATTCTGCCAACGGAAGCCAACCATCATGACCTGGGATCGCGCAGATGACGCTTTCAACGATGAACGCTACGGGACTCCTGGGGAACTTCAGGGAGAGATCAACGTGCTGATCAGGGAATTGCTGTCGCGAGGGTGCCCGCGTGAACGCATCGATGCGCTTGAGCCTGAAGTGCCGGGCGGGCCTTCTGCCGCAACAGCACACCATCGCCTGATGATCTTCAAGTCCCGGTTGCGCTCGTTGTTGAAGAGCTACGCCTGAAGCGCGGCCAGCTGGGCCGCAACTTCATCCGCCTGGCGCATCTCGTAGAGACGAAAGATTGACTCGGCTTCCCGAAGGTGTGCGACAGCGGTGTCCGGCTGGCCGGTTTCGACCAGCCACTTGCCCAGCAGCACGCGGCATTCGGCGCTCATGCGGCGGGCGCTCCTGTCCCAGGGATGTGCGTGCAGCAGCAACTCGAGCGCGCTGCCCGCGGTCTTGATCGCTTCCGCGACGCGTCCGGTTGAGGCCTCGAGCCGGGCCAGCTTCATCTGCAGCCCGGCGATGTGACCCACGGAACCGCCGGGGCGCCAGGCTTCAAGTGCCAGGCGGTACAGGGTTTCGGCGGCATCGAGCTCCCCACGCGCTTGCTTGTAGCCGCCGAGAAAGTGACGCGCACTCCCGAGATCCGCCGGCGCGCCGTCGCGTTCCAGAAGGCCAAGCGCAGTCGTCAGGCTGCGCTCAGCGGCGGCGTCATCCCCTTGCACGTCTTCGATTTCGGCCCGTTGCAGATAAGCACGGCCCGTCAGCCCCGGCCGGTCCAGCGAAGCCAGCCGAGCCAGCGCCCGACGATTCAGCACTGCCAGGACATCTGGTCCCGGCCTGCAATGGTTCAGGCCGTGCCGTATCGCTTCCAGCAGCGCCTCGACTTCGAGCAGGTCGTTGCCGCTTGCCTGCGCCGCATCGGCTGCCAGCCCGAACAGCCTGAACGCTTCGTCAGGATCGGACCTTGTTCTGTCGCGTCCGGCCTCGAGCAACGATCGGGCATCGGTCATGTGATTCGGCCCCCTTTTCCGAGGCTAGCACAGCGATCCTGGTGCAGGCGCACCCGGCCCTGCGAGCCGACGGGAGCATCGCCGGGGCGCCGCAGACGCCCTGATCCACCCGAGAGGAATCTCGTGGCGCGAGTTCCAGCGATCCGGCGCATTACCCGTCGGAGCCAACAAATCGGGAGGGCGCCATGAATACTCGACATCATCTGTTTGGAAGACGGGCAGCCATGACGCTGTCCTGGGCATGCCTGGTCGCGCTGTCCGGCGCGGCGCGGGCCGACGAGCTGAGCCTCGGAGCCGTGAAGTTGCAGCTGCCCGGGGGGCAGACCGGACAGGCCACGCAGGCGACACAGGCGACACAGGCCACACAGGCCACGCAGGCCAAGCAGGCGACCCAGGCAACTCCAGCCAGACCTGTGCAGGGTCCGGCGGGGCAGGTCATCGCGACCGACACCGGTCCGCTGACACTGGGAGGACCGGCCCGATCGTCCCCGGGCAGCGGAACTCTGAACATTCCTGTCGGCACACGCACGCTTCCGGGTGGCACGTCGCTGAAGCTGCCGACCAAGGCACCGGCGACGACCGCAACATCGGTATCCACCGATCGCATCGTGCTGCCGTCGGCACCGGGCAGTACGCCCATCAAGCTCGCACTGCCCGGCATGCAGGCCTCGTCGGACACGCAGACCACGACCACGACCGGGACCGGGACCGGGACCGGGACGGCGACCACGTCCCCGTCATCGTCTGGCACGGCGGCATCCGCGGGAACGGCGACAACGACCGCAACGACGGCCGACATGCCCGTTGCAGGCAGGCCGCCATGCACGAACTGTGTCGAGAATCACCCGCAGCAGGATGAACACGTCGTCGCCGGCGACGGGCGCCAGATCCGGAATGACGCCGAGTGGCGCGCGCAGCAACTCGTCGAACCGCGACCCGTCGACCCGACCCACGTCGTGGTTCCGGTTCATTCGCAGGACGCCGAGCTTGTCGCGCAGAGCGCGCTGGTGCAGGGATTGTCGATAAACAAGTGGTGGCTGTTCGACCTGAAGAACCAGGCGCAGGGCGCGTGGACGGGCGTAGCCAGGAGCAGCGATCCGTGCGATCCACCGCCGGCGTCGGTCCTGAAACCGGACTACGAGCGGATGGTCAAGGAGCGCGAGGCATTGATCGAGCAGGCCCGGAACAAGGCCGCCGAGATCAAACCCGTGCAGGAGCGCTATTACGACGCACTGCGTGGCGGCGACACGAATACGATGTCGGGCATCTACAACGAACAGGTCCGCCTCGAGGGTGAGCTGGCTGCGCTGGAGCGGCAGATCGAGGCTCTGGATGCGAAGTTGTATTCCGAGGATGCGTATTCCAACCCCTGTGACCGGGACGGAATCGACGACAGGATCCGCACGGCAATTCGCGACGAGATCAACAAGAAGAACGACGCGATTCGTACCGGCCTGAACCTGCCGGCCAATACCGGCACCGGAACGCACTATTGGTCGTTCAGCGAGGAGGCGCGTGCAGCTCGCGATTCCGGGCTAAGACAACCGGGCCAGACCTACTTCGAGAAAGAGCTCGGGTCGGAACGTTCGTGGAGCGAGCTGCCGGATCGGGAAAAGCGCCAGTGGGCCGACACAGAGGATCACCTGCTGCGCGACGACGACGTGCGCTCCCTGCGCAACTGGCGGGCCAGGGCCGACGCCGAAGCCGATCGCGCACGCCAGGTGGATCAGGCAAAGCGGCAGGCGGCATTCAACGCGGTCTACGAAGCCCAGCAGGCCGAAGCGCAGGCGGCCGAAGCTGCCGCCGCCCGTCGGCGCCAGGCTGAAGCTGCCCAGGCTGCCAGGGAAGAACGGCTTGAAGGCCTGAACAAGCAGGCGCGCGAGCTCAACCAGCAGCTTCGCCAGGCGATTTCATCCGGCGACGTCCAGAAGCAGCACTCCCTCGAGGCGCAGCTTGACGATATCAGCGCGATCCTGGTGACCGAAGGCGCACCAAACGCCTACGAAAGTGCGCAGACCAAGGCCGACGACGAGCGTCGCCGGGCCCTGCTGGACAGCCAGCGCGCGGCAGACCAGCAGTCGGCAGCGCGCGACGCGCGCCAGGCAGTGGTAGACCATCGCAAGGACATCGAGCAGCAGAATGCCAACAGCCTGACGCGACTCGCCAACTATTCAGGTGGGGTGGCTACCGGTGCCGGCAAGGCCGCTGCGGAGCTGGCTCAGATGGGTATCGATGCCGTCAGCACGACACTGCGTGCGACCGATGTTGCCGATGCGGGTCCCAACCGCAGCGCGCTGGGACGCATGTGGGAAGAGAGTCACTCGGCCGACGAGTTCGTGACCGGCGTGGCCCAGGGGATCGGGACCATGTTCGTGAACTGGAAGGACCGGTTCATGGAGGGCGACGCCCGCGGCTTCGGCGAGGAAACCTTCAACGTCGCGATGTTCGTTGAAGGCGTGCGCAGCGCGTACAACAAGGCCCGCAGTGGCGTCGCGCGCACCGGTGAGACACCGGCGGCCGTGTCTCCGGTCACGCCACGGGTACCGGAATTCAACATGAGTGAATTTCGCGGGCTGAATCCGGCGCAGCAGATCGAGCGACTGGCAGGTCAACCCGAGTCCGTTCGCACCGCGGCGCTGGGGCAGCTTTCCGATGCACAGCGTGCTGCCTTCGTGGCCGCCGATTCCGGGCGTGCCGTGCGCGCTGCACCACCCGGCATGTACCAGTCGCCCGATGGCGTCTGGACCTACCTCACGGATCTGGGCGAGGAGCGCATCGTGGGGCGCGACCTGGTCGGTCTGTCACCGATCGAAGACCTGCCCCCACCGGGTGCCTACTCCACCGGAATGAGTGCCGCCGAAGTACAGGCGCTCTTCGACAAGACCGGCACGCTGACCTCGTCGGAACTGCTAGCCAAGGCGGACCTGATGCGGCAGGGGCGTGGACCCGGGCAGATGTCGATCAGCCCCGAAGCCCGCCGCATGATCTTCGAGGACATGGTGCAGCAATATCGCAAGGTCAATGGCAGGCCGCCGACGGGCCGCGATCTCGCAGTCCTCATGGACATCCTGCCGCGTGAAGGGTCGGCCGGCGCCACTGGAACAGCGGCTTCCGCCGCTGCCGGCCCAACGACGCTGCCCGGCTGGAACGACATGCCGTCCCGTGCCGACCTGGTCCCGCGTGGCTCACTGCCCAAGTGGCTTGCGGAGCAGGGGTTCAACAACGGCGACCTGCCCGAGATGCTGCGCCAGCCGCCCAGGCCCATGCATCCCACCGACCCGAATCTCTCCGGTGACGGCACTGTCGCGAAGTGAGGAGGAGATTGCGGTGATTCCTGCGGCGCCTTCGGGCGCCGCATCTTTTTTTGGCGTGCGCCAGGACGTTGCGACGCATTGACCAAGTGAGAGGGCCATGGTGGCCCGGGGGAGACAACCATGATTCAGCACAAGATCCGACTCGCCACCGCAGCCGGCTGCCTGTGCATCCTGGCCGCAATGGCCAAGGTTGCGGTGGCTCAGGATGCCGCACCTGAAACTTCCATCCTGACCGCACCGCTGCCGCCGGTGGATGGTCCACATCGCACGGTTGCGGTGGCATCCTTCGGCGGCACCAGTCGCTTCCAGGTGGCGTACGGGTTGTCCGATGTGGGTGGCGGTTTGGCGGCCATGCTGACCTCGGCACTGGTCGAATCGGGACAGTTTGTGGTGGTCGAGCGGACGCAGCTGTCGTCGGTGCTGGCGGAGCAGCAGATTGGTGCCAGCGGCATGGCGGCCACCGAGAGTGCCGTGGTGCCCGGCCGGCTGCTCGGCGCGCAGCTGCTGATCGTCGGCGAAGTCACCGAGTTCTCGCAGTCGGACAAGGGCAAGGGCTTTGGCCTGGGCCTTGGAACCGGCGCCTATCGCCTCGGGCTGTCACCGCAAAAGCAGACCGGCAAGATCGGACTCGATGTCCGTGTGATCGACACGGCCAGCGGGCGAGTCATCTCTTCGTTCACGGTCAGGCAGGAGCTGAAGTCACGGGCCATAGCGGTCAACCTCGGCTACAAGAATCATGACGCGGGCATTTCGAACTTCATGCAGGAGCCCATCGGCGAAGCGGCACGCGTCGCAATCAATGAGGTGGTGCAGCGCTTTGCCGCCGCTGCGGCCAAACAGCCCTGGCAGGGCAGCGTGGTCGACGTGCAGGGCGACACGCTGGTGATCAATGCGGGCGGTGACGCCGGCATCCGCATAGGTGATCGCTTTGAAATCCGCAAGGTTGCCAAGGTGCTGACCGATCCGTCCTCCGGTCGCATCCTCGGGCGCAACACCGTCACCACCGGCCAGGCGGTCGTCGAGCAGGTTGGCGACTCCGTCGCCGTGGCCCGCTACACAAGCAGCGCGGAGTCGATCCCGGTACGTGGCGACCTGCTCGTCAGCGGCACCTGAAGGGCGGGGAACCCCGATGTCCGCTAGCATGACCGCTGCGTGGGCCAGGATGGAGGCGATGCCGGTGGGCATGGATGATCGGGTCAGCCGCGTGACGCAGCTGCTGGGTGCGATCCAGCAGGGGAAGGCGCAGGCCGCCGATGAACTGCTGCCGATCGTTTACGAGGAACTGCGCAAACTGGCCCGCTCGCGCATGGCGCGCGAGAGGCCAGGACAGACGTTGCAGGCCACTGCGCTCGTGCATGAGGCATACCTGCGCCTGGTCGGCGACGCGGATCCGGGCTGGGACAATCGCGCCCACTTCTTCGCGGCCGCCGCCGAATGCATGCGCCGGATACTGGTGGACCGCGCAAGGCGGCGCGCACGCATCCGTCATGGCGGCGAGCAGATGCGGGTGACGCTCGAGGAGGTCGCCGCCGTCGATGACAACAACGGAGCCGAAGTGCTGGCGGTGGAGCAGGCCCTGGAGCGCCTGGAGCAGATCGACCCGGCAATGGCCCGCGTGGCCGTCATGCGCTATTTCGGCGGACTCGAGGTCGAGGAGTGCGCTGCTGCGCTTGGCCAGTCGCCGCGCACGGTGAACCGGCTGTGGAGCGCGGCGCGAGCCTGGCTGCAGCGCGAACTGACGCGTCCCTAAAGGCCCTTATGAACCTGCCCTCACCCACCTGGTCCGCCACGGCTGCGGCCGAAGAAGCGGTCGCCGCCCAAGAACGGGGCGACATGGCGGCGATGCTATGATCTGGCGCTGTTCAGCCACTGTTCTCGCCCGGATGCTGTCGGGTGCGCCAGCCGAACCTGCGCCACCCGGCATCCGTCTGCCGGGAAGGCAGCTCATGCCAGCAGCAAACAACGTCACGCGCATTCTGGAGAGGATGGCCGGAGGTGAAAGGCACCTTGCCGAGGACCTGCTGCCGCTCATCTATTCCGAGTTGCGTTCACTCGCCAGGTCCAGGATGGCGGCAGAGCGCGCCGGACACACACTGCAGCCCACCGCTCTGGTGCACGAAGCCTACATTCGCCTGGTCGGGGAAAAGGACGTCGCCTGGGAAAACCGCGGACACTTCTTTGCGGCCGCCGCCGAGTCGATGCGCCGGATTCTCGTGGACCGGGCCCGCACCAGGCAGATCGGCGACGACAGCGAGCAGCTGCTTGACCTGGATCGCGCCCTGACCGAGCTCGAAGCCAGGGATGCACAGATGGCTGCAATCGTGAAGCTGCGCCATTTCGCCGACCTCAGCGTCGAAGAAGCTGCGGCCGCGTTGTCCGTTTCGCCGCGCACCATCAACCGCAGCTGGCGGGCCGCGAAAGCGTGGCTGGCCACCCGGATCGCATAGGCCGCGCCATGGCTGACACGCGTTGGGACAAGCAGTGGGAGACCTTCCATGCTGCGCTGGAACGGCCGGCACAAGAGAGGGCTGCATTCGTCAAGGCACAGCTCGCGGACGATCCGGACCTCGCCTCCGAGGTGCTGAAGCTGCTCGAGGCGTCCAGCGCGTCCGAAGACCTCTTGCGCGAACCCGCCATCGTCAAGGCAGGCGCGCTCGATTTTCTGGAACCCGAGTCCCTGATCAACACGACGATCGGCCCCTACCGGCTGACCGCGGTGCTGGGCGAAGGTGGCATGGGGGTCGTTTATGCGGCGGACCAGGCCGAACCGGTGCGGCGCAAGGTCGCCCTGAAGATCATCCGCCTCGGCATGAACACCGAGGAAGTGGTGCGTCGCTTCGAGATGGAGCGACAGGCGCTGGCGCTGATGAGCCACCCGAACATCGCCCGTGTCTTCGACGCGGGCGTCACTGCCGATGGACGCCCGTACTTCGTCATGGAGTACGTGGTGGGCATGCCCCTGACCGAGTACTGCGATGATCGCAGGCTCAGCATCGGCAAGCGCCTGGAGCTGTTCTGCGAGGTGTGCGCGGCAATCCAGCATGCACACCAGAAGGGCGTCATCCACCGCGACATCAAGCCATCAAACGTGATCGTCGAGATCGGCGAGGACGGGCGTGCAACGCCCAAGGTGATCGACTTCGGCATCGCCAAGGCCATCAACCAGCAGCTGACCGAGAAGACTCTGGCGACGAAGCTGGGGCGCATCATGGGCACGCCCGCGTACATGAGCCCCGAGCAGGCTGATCTTGACGGCGAGCGCGTTGATACCAGGAGCGACATCTACTCGCTGAGCGTCCTGCTCTACGAACTGCTGACCAGCACGACACCGTTTACACAGGCAGAGCTGCTGAGCGCAGGCTATGCCGAGATCAATCGGGTCATCCGCGAGGAAGACCCGCCTCCGCCCAGCACCCGGTTGAGTCGCATGGAGATGCACACGGCACGCAGCGTCGCCGAATCGCGCTCTTCATCGGCCCAGTCCGTGCAACAGCAGGTCGCGGGCGATCTGGACTGGATCATCCTCAAGGGCCTGGAGAAGTCCCCGGACCGGCGCTACAGCTCGGCCGCAGAACTCCAGGCAGACATCAGGCGGCACCTGAACGATGAACCGGTGGTCGCACGCCCGCCGAGCCGCGGCTACAAGCTGGCCAAGTTCTACCGGCGCAACCGGCTGGCCACGAATGCTGCCATCGTGATCCTCGGCCTGGGCATTGCGTTCACGGTCACGACCACCCTGCAGTCGCGAAGTCTGGCGCGGGCGCTGGAGCAAGCCACTGTCGAGCGCACGCGAGCCCAGGAGGTCACTGCATTCATTCTCAAGCTGCTCGCTGAAGCGGATCCGGCCGTGAGTGGCGCCGAATCCGTGACGGTGCGCGAGGTGCTCGATCGCGGCGCCGCCGAACTCGAGTCCTCGCTGAAAGGCCAGCCCGCGACCAAGGCAGCAACGATCTTCGGCATTGCCAACGTCTATCGGGAGCTCGGGCTGTACGAAGACGCCATCCATGTCCTGGATCTGGCTGCCTCAATCGAGCCTGACGTGCAGGAACAGAGCCCGGTGCTGCTGGGCCGACTGAGGCTCGAGCGAGCCTACATCGAGCACGACCTGGGACATCTCCCGACTGCCGAGACGCTCTACCGCGAGGCTGCCGGGCTCATGGCCGGGAGCGGCCAATCCGGCAACCTCGTGGATGTCTGGGGTGGGCTGGGCCAGGTCCTTGCCGAAATGGGCAAGGCGGAGGAAGGACGGAGCTACATCGAAGACGCGCTCAAGATCGCGACTGAGGCGGATGACGTCGACAAGGTGACGGTGGCGCGTCTGACCAATCACCTCACTGAAGCCCTGCTCGCACTGGGCGCGTACGATCGCGCGGCAGAATCTGCGCAACGTGCCGTTGCACTGAGCAACGAGACTTTCGGCGAAACCTCGACGCAGGCTGCCATGGCCTATGCGACCCAGTCGATCGTCAACAAGCGCCTCGGGCGATTCGAGGATGCGCTCACCGCCGAAACAGCTGCACTCGACATCTACCAGCGCCTCATGGGCAGGGATCACCTGTATTCGGCCACCCTGCTTTCCAACCGGGCCGCGACACTGACGAATCTTGGCAGGCTGGATGAGGCGGAACGCGATTCGCTGGAATCCCTTGCCATCTACGGACGGCTCTTCGAAACAGCGCACCCGGGCTATGTATCGGCGCAGAGCAATCTGGCGAACATCTACGTCAAGCAGGGCAAGTATGCGGCGGCCGAGACCGCATTCCGGCGGGTGCTTGACCTTGATCGGCAATCCCTTGGAAGCAGCCATCCCTACATCGCCTCGGACATGGAAAGCATCGCGACGACACTCTCGTTCCAGGGTCGCAGCGCCGCAGCACTGGCGCTGCAATCGCAGGTCGTGGACATGCGGCGCGAAGTTCTGCCTGCGGGTCACCCCGACATCGCGCGTGGATTGCTGAACTACAGCAAGTATCTGATCGAGACCAGGCGCCCTGCCGACGCGCAGGCGGCCCTGGACCAGGCGCTGACAATGCTTGCCGGTTCCGGGGAACAGGACCCGCTGCTGCTGGCTGCGCGCTTCGCGCGGGCCGAGTTGCTGTTCCTGCGCGGGGATCTGGCTGGAGCCGACGAACAATTCGGGGCCGTGCAGGAATCGCAGGGCCGGTCACTCGGGCCCGATCACCCTGACCTTGCGACCACCCTGCTCCAGCGCGCCCGCGTCAAGGCTGCACTCGGCGAGAAAGGCGAGTCCGAGAGGATGCTGCGGCGATCGCTGGAGATCCGCCGGGCTTCACTGGGCCGGGATCACCCGCTCACGAAGCTCGCCGAGCGGGAACTGAAGGCCCTCCAGGATGCGGCAGAGGCACCCGGCGGCGCCTGAAAACCTGCTCATCCTTCGGCGCGTCCGTGATCATCACTTCCGTGGTCAGCAGCAGGCCGGCCACCGGAGCGGCGTCATAATCATAGGCGCCCTTGCCTGCCTTGACGGCATTCAGGACCCCGAAGCATCGTCGCCGGCGTTCTCCACGATCTGGTCTTTGTTGGCGCCTTCCAGATCCTTCAGCGCCTTCAGCACGCGGATCAGGGCAACGCCGCCGGAGAGCCTCGCGACGCGCTCCTGCAGCTCTTCCTTGTCGTAGTCGCTGGTGGCTTCCTCGACCTGCTGGCGGATCGACTCGATGCGGCCCTTGATGTCCGCGCTCTTGCCGGCGCCATTGCGGAAATATTCCAGTGTCGCGGTGGATCAGGCAACGCCCGTCACGCGCATGTTGCAAAAGATTGGCGCGGCATTCTGCGCAATCTTGTCAGCATCCTTCTGCATTTCGCTGGGTGCGTTCCTGGCCCGGGCCTGCAATACCGTGCGGTTGCGAATGTACGCGTGGAAAGCCGCGATCTGCGCAGGCTTCTGTCCACCCTGCTCGAGACCCATGGTCGCCTCGATACGGCTTATCGCCTCGGACCCCATCTGCGAATACAACGTGGGCAGGTAGGTCTCCACGAAGTAGCGCTGATCGAATACAGGGTCGCCGGACGCATCCTTCGCCGGCAGATACCAGGTGGAGAGCACCTCGCTGTCCGCCTTGATTTCGCTGCGCGCATCGCCGAGTGCCAGCACGACACGATTGAACTGCACCAGACGATTGCCCCCCTTCGTTATCGAATCCAGATCCGCGTTGATGCGGGCGGCGTTGGTCGCGAGCTTCTGGCCGAAGGCAGGCACATCCCTGATCCAGAATGTGGTGGAAGCACGCACCGTGAACCTGCCGCCAGCGATCGCCGCCAGTGAACGAACATCGTCTTTCTCCATATCCAGGGTACTCAGCTCGATCCGTTCGACACTGTCGCCGTACACATCTCGCAGCAGTGGCAGGTGATTCTTCACGTACTTTTTCGCGTCGAATTTCACGTCCTTTCCGTTTTCGAAGATCATGGACAGGCAGATGCCGCCCGCCTGATTCTGCGACTGGGAAACTTCACCGGCGCGCGCCACGGACAGCATCTGGCCGAGCATGGAACCCGCTGCGACACTGCCCGTACTGGCAAGCAGCGACCGTCTGGACATCTTCATCTTCATGACATTTCCTGCTGATGCGCCGCTGGC
>CAYWDZ010000005.1:0-36000 GCA_964456255.1 uncultured Steroidobacteraceae bacterium
ATCAATGCCGTGCGGCCGATGAAAGACGGCGTGATCGCCGACTTCACGTACACCGAGAAGATGCTGCAGTACTTCATCAAGAAGGTGCACGGCGATCGTTTCCTGCGCCCGAGCCCGCGCGTGCTGGTATGCGTGCCGTTCGGTTCGACGCAGGTCGAGCGCCGTGCCATCCGCGAGTCGGCCGAAGGTGCCGGTGCGCGCAACGTGGCGATCGTCAGCGAACCCATGGCCGCGGCGGTGGGTGCAGGCCTGCCAACGCATGAGGCGCGCGGTTCGATGGTGCTCGACATTGGTGGTGGCACCAGCGAAGTCGCGGTGCTGTCGCTGAACGGCATCGTCTACGCGAACTCCGCGCGCATCGGCGGCGATCGCTTCGACGAAGCCATCGTGGGCTACGTGCGGCGCAACTACGGCATCCTCATCGGTGAAGCCACCGCCGAGCGCATCAAGATCGAGATCGGTTCGGCCTATCCCGGCCAGCAGGTCAAGGAACTGTCGGTCAAGGGGCGCAATCTCTCGGAGGGTGTGCCGCGCAGCTTCACGCTCAACAGCAACGAGATCCTCGAGGCATTGCAGGAACCCCTGCAGGGCATCGTCGGCGCAGTGAAGCAGGCACTGGAGCAGACGCCTCCCGAGCTGGGCGCGGACGTGGCCGAACGCGGCATCGTGCTCACCGGCGGCGGCGCACTGATCCGCGACATCGACAAGTTGCTCATGGAAGAAACCGGTCTGCCGGTGGTCATCGCCGAGGACCCGCTGACCTGCGTGGCACGCGGCGGCGGTCGCATCCTCGAACTGATGGACGAACTGGGCCCCGGACACTTCGGACTCGAGTAAGGGGGCTGCCCCGTGGCATTCGCCGGCGGTGGCCTGAATACCCCTTCCGCGCGCGAGGCGGCGCCCGGCGGGCGCTTCTTCTTCTTTGCGCTGCTGTCGGTAGTGCTCATGTATTTCGACCAGCGCGATGGATGGGGACAGCACATCCGCTACGCACTGCAGGCCGTCGCCTACCCCATCCAGGTGACGGTCGGCTCGCCGGGCCGGCTGGCCCGCGCCACGATCGACCTGTTCCGTACCCGTGCCAGCCTGCGCGAGCAGAACGCGGCGCTCCTGCAACGCGAGCGCGAACTGGAGCTGCGCACGCAGCGGTTCGAGGCACTGGAGCGCGAGAACGAACAGCTGCGTGGACTGGCCCCCGGCAAGCTGCCATCGCTGGTGCAGAAGAGTGTGCTGGTCGATGTCATCAAGGCCGACCTCTCGCGTCAGAGCCAGCGCCTGGTGATCAACCAGGGCGACAGTGCGGGCCTGTTCCGTTCGCAGTCAGTGGTGGATGGCAAGGGCCTGATGGGGCAGCTGGTGCGGGTCGGTCCCTGGAGCGCCGAGTTGATGCTGATCAGTGATCCGGCGGCCTCGGTGCATGTGGCAATCGTGCGCAACGGCGTCACCACGGTCGCGGAAGGTACCGGCGATTCGGGTGAACTGCTGCTGCCCCGCCTCCCCACCACCGCCGACGTCGTGGAAGGGGACCTGATCGTGACCTCCGGGCTCGGCGGCGTATTCCCGGCCGGCATTCCCGTCGGGGAAATCATCACGATCGAACGCGATCCGGACGAGCTGCTGGCACGGGTGCTGGCGCGACCGCGCGCCGACCTGGATCGCAGCCGGCAGCTGCTGGCCCTGTGGTTCGATGCCTCCAATCCGGCCGCGCCCTGGCGTCCGGAAATGCTCGACAACCTGCCGCCGGTCAGCGTCGCGGATCCCATCACCCGCGATCCAGCCCCTGCAAAGCCCGCCAGCGCCACACCACCAAGAAAGACCGCGCCAGCTGCCGGTCCCCATCCTTCGCTCCCACGTCCGGCAGCGCCTGCGGCTGAAGTCCCCGCGGCAGCGGCTCCGGTGCCCGCGTTGCCGGTCGAGGCCCCGCAATGATTCTCAGCGGTGCGCGTGAATCCCGTTGGCTGGTCTACGTCACCGCGCTGATCGCGCTGGTGCTCACGCTGCTGCCGGTGCCGCAACTGCTGTCGGTGCTGTGGCCGAACCTGCTGGTCCTGACCGTGCTGTACTGGTCCACCATGGCGCCGCTTGCGGGCGGCATGCTGCTGGGTTTTCTGGGCGGGCTCGCGCTGGATGTACTGGGCGGTGCGCAGCTGGGGCAACATGCCTTCGCGCTGTCACTGCTCACCTATCTGGCAATCAGGCTGCACCTGCTGACCCGTGCCAAGCCGCTATTCGAACAAGCCGTGTTCGTTTTCATCGCGCTGCTGCTGTACGAAACCACGCTGTGGGCCATTGACGGTTTCAGTGGCAACCGCAGCAGCTGGACCCGCTGGGTACACGTGCCGATTGGCTCACTGTTGTGGCCGGTGGTGGTGGGCATACTGGGCCGCCTGCATTCGCCGAGGTAGGGCATGGTCAGCGGCGTACGCATCAAGGACCATCAGCGCGAGCAGCGCTCGTTCTTTCAGCGCACGGCAGTCGCGGCCTTCATCATCGCGGCGCTGATGCTGGTGCTGCTCGGGCGCCTGGTGCTGCTGCAGATCATCCGCCACGACTACTACACCGACCAGGCGGAGGGTAACCGCGCACGCATCGAGCCGATCCCGGCCAAGCGCGGCCTGATCCTGGACCGCAACGGCAACGTGCTGGCCGAGAACCAGCCTTCCTTCCAGCTCGAACTGGTGCGCGAGGACGTGGGCGACCTCGCCGCGCTGGACAAGACACTCGCGGGCCTGGCGAAGATCGGGGCCATACCGGCCGATGACCTCGCCAGCACCCGCAAGGACGTGCTCGCCGCCCGCGCCTTCGACTCGGTGCCCATTCGCCTGCGACTCACCGAGGCGGAGATGGCCGCATTCGAAGAGCATCGCCATGAATTCCCGGGCGTGAACATCCAGGCACGCTCCACCCGCTACTACCCCTACGGCGCGCTCGCCGTGCACGCACTGGGGTATGTGGGCGCCATCACGGAAGCCGACCGCCAGAAGATCGACCTCGATGCGTACCAGGGCACCACGCTGATGGGCAAGCTGGGCGTGGAAGCGGCGCGTGAGAAGGAACTGCATGGTGTGAATGGCTTCCGCGAAATCCTGGTCAACGCGCAGGGGCGGTCGGTGCAGGGCGATCTGACCGCCACGTTGCGCCCGCCCCGCCCGCCGCAGGCCGGCACGGACGTGATCCTGTCGCTCGACCTCGCTACCCAGCAGGCCGCGGAAGAAGCCTTTACCGGTCGACGCGGCGCGGCCGTGGCACTCGACCCACACACCGGCGACGTGCTGGCCATGGTCAGCCTGCCCGGCTTTGATCCAAGCATGTTCGGCCGCGGTATCACGAAGGCGGAATTTGACGTACTCAACGACAAGGAAACCAGGCCGCAGTACAACCGCGCCATCCGCGGCACCTATCCGGCCGGCTCCACCGTGAAGCCGGTGATGGGCATGGCCGGCCTCGCCTTTGGCGTCATCACGCCCAATGAAACGCGTTTCTGCCCTGGTACCTACCGCCTGCCGGGCGTTGCCAAGCCCTGGCGCGAGGGTCGCGGCGGTGTGCATGGCGCGGTTGCGCTGCGTCAGGCCATCGCCGAATCCTGTGACGTTTACTTCTACGCGCTGGCTCGTGAGCTGGACGTGGACCGCATGCACGAGTTCATGGCGCCCTTCGGCTATGGCGAGAGAACCGGCATCGACATCGCCGGCGAGGAGACCGGCATCCTGCCCTCGAAGCAGTGGAAGCGGGACAACAAGCAGGAAGCGTGGTACCCAGGCGACTCGATCAACATGGGTATCGGGCAGGGCTTCCTGACGGTCACGCCCATCCAGCAGGCGCATATCACGGCCGTGCTGGCCGCCAAGGGCAATGTCTTCAAGCCCCGGCTGGTCACGGGGCTGCATGATCCGGTCTCGGACAAGACCACCACCTTCCCGCCAGTGGAACTGCCGCATGTGAAGGGCGGCACACCGGAGCAATGGGAAGTGATCATGGATGGCATGCGCCAGACCATGACCATCGGCACCGCGCGCGGCATCCAGACCTCGGCCGAATACCACATGGCCGGCAAGACGGGCACCGCGCAGGCGTACTCGGTGGGCCGGACAGAAAGACTGGATCGGGAGGTGGAGGAAAATCTGCGCGACCACTCCTGGTTCATCGCCTTCGCCCCTGCCGAGGATCCGCAGATCGCGGTGGCCGTGCTGGTTGAACACGGCGGTTTCGGCGCCAGTGCCGCCGCGCCCATCGCGCGCAAGATGATGGACGCCTACCTGCTGCCGCGCCTGAAGACGGCGACGCCATGATCCGCATCAGTGCCACCACCAGCAATACGCGTCGCACGCTCGGCACGGCGGCACGGCTGCTCGGCGCATTGCAGCTCGACGGTCCGCTGGTCGCAGGCCTGGGGCTGGTGTGCCTGTTCGGGTTGATCGTGCTGTACAGCGCCTCGGGCCAGGACTGGGGCATGGAATCGCGCACGCTGGTGCGGCTCGTCCTGGGTACCGTGGCCATGGTGGTGCTGGCGCAGTTGCGGCCCCAGCAACTGCGCGCGGCCGCTCCGTTCGTCTATGCCGTCGGCATCCTGCTGCTGCTGGTCGTGGAATTGATGGGCGACATGGGAATGGGTGCGAAGCGGTGGCTGGACCTTGGCTTCATCCGCTTCCAGCCCTCGGAGATCATGAAGATCGCAGTGCCCATGATGTGCGCGTGGTACCTGCACGAACGGCCACTGCCGCCGTCGCTGCCTTCGCTCGGCGTGCTGGCCGGCATCATCGTGATCCCGGCAGTCCTCGTGGCGCGTCAACCGGACCTGGGCACCGCCATCCTGATCGCCATTGCCGGTGCGCTGCTGGTGCTGATGGCGGGGTTGTCCGCGTGGATCATGGCCGGCGGAGTCGCCTCGGCCGGCATCGCGGCCTGGCTGGCCTGGGTCTACGTGCTGCACGACTACCAGCGCAAGCGCATCCTCACCTTCATCGACCCGCTCACCGATCCGCAGGGTGCCGGCTACCACATCATCCAGTCGCAGATCGCCATCGGCTCCGGCGGGCTGTTCGGCAAGGGCTGGATGCATGGCACCCAGTCGCAGCTGTCCTATCTGCCGGAGCGGCACACGGACTTCATCTTCGCGGTGATCGGCGAGGAATTCGGGCTGTTCGGCATCGCCATCCTGATGACGCTGTACATGTTCGTCGTGGCGCGGGCGTTGTACCTCACCTCGCAGACCCAGGACACTTTCGCGCGGCTGCTGTCGGCCAGCATTGCGCTGACTTTTTTCGTATATGTGTTCATCAACACCGGCATGGTCAGCGGGCTGCTGCCGGTGGTCGGCGTGCCGCTGCCGCTGGTCAGCTACGGCGGCACTTCGATGGTGACCCTGCTGGCTGGCTTCGGTATCCTCATGGCGCTGTTTTCACATCGCAAACTCGTCGGCTCCTGAAGCAGGAGTGAGCTTGAAACCATTGCCGCCCCATGCGCGCCTCGCCGCGCTGCTCGCCATTTGCGCCGCGCCCTGCGCGAGCGGCGAGGTTCTGGATGTGGCCCGCCCGGAAGTGCAGAAATTCATCGCGATGATGCACAAGGAGCACGATTTCGATCCGCAGGACATGGTGTGGATCCTGCGCGAAGTCGAAACGCAGCCGCGCATCGTCGAGATCATCCAGCGCCCGGCCGAGGCCACGCTGCAGTGGTACGAGTATCGCGCCCGTTTCCTGACCGACGAGCGCATCGCCGGCGGCGTGACCGTCTGGCAGGACAATCGCGAGGCGCTGGCCGCCATCGAGCAGGCGAGCGGCGTACCGGCCCAGTACCTGGTCGCCATCACCGGCGTGGAAACCTTCTACGGACGCCAGACCGGCGGCTATCGCGTGCTCGACGCGCTGGCCACGCTGGCTTTCGACTATCCGCGCCGCGCCGAATTCTTCCAGAAGGAGCTGGCGCAGTTCCTGCTGATGACCCGCGAAGAGCGCGTGAATCCGCGTGAACCGAAGGGCTCCTACGCCGGCGCCATGGGGATTCCGCAATTCATGCCGTCCAGCTTTCGCGCCTACGCGGTGGATGGCAGCGGCGACGGCCGCCGCGACCTGTGGCAGTACGGTCCGGACGTGTTCGCAAGCATTGCCAATTACTTCACGGTTCATGGCTGGCATCCGGGCGAACCGGTTCTGGCCGATGCCGCCAACGATGCGCCACCGGATGATCCGGCCAGGGCCGAGGCGAAACTCGCCGACACGGTGGGCAGCCTCATGGCCCGGGGCTACAGCTTTGATACCACGCTGCCCGGCGATGCCCCCGCGATGCTCGTGCCGGCCACACTCGAAGACGGCATCGCCTGGCGCGTGGGCTACCAGAACTTCTACGTGATCACACGCTACAACCGCAGCCTGCTGTATGCGATGGCCGTGAATGATCTGGCCGACGCCATTGCGAAAGACTACAAGGCCCGCCTGATGGCGCAGCACCAGTAATGCGCATTGCATTGCTTGCCACGCTGGGGCTGCTGGTCGCGGCCTGCACCTCCACACCACCGGCGCCATCGGTTCCCGAGCGCTCCACCCCGCCACCGCCACCGGCAGACCTCGATGCAGTTCCCGATGCCGTGCCGCGCATCGAGCCGCGCAGCTCGCGCGGCAATCCGGTTTCCTACGAGGTATTCGGCAAGCGGTACTACCTGCTGCCCACCGCCGAAGGCTACAAGGAGCGCGGCGTGGCTTCGTGGTATGGGCCCGACTTTCACGCCAGGGACACCTCCAGCGGCGAGCCGTATGACATGTATGCCATGACGGCAGCCCACAAGACGCTGCCCATCCCCGCCTATGCGCGTGTAACCAACCTTTCCAACGGCCGCAGCGTGGTGGTGCGCATCAATGACCGCGGGCCATTCGTGAACAACCGCATCATCGACCTGTCGTATTCCGCTGCCTACAAGCTGGACATGACCCGCGCCGGCACCGCATTCGTCGAGGTCGAAGTGATCACGCCGGGCGCCACCGGCGAGATCGCGCGCGCGCTCGCACCGCAACCCCTGCCTTCCATCACCGCACCGCGGCTGTTCCTGCAGGCCGGCGCCTTCGGCGTGCTGGACAATGCAACCGCGATGCAGGAGCGGTTGCGCACCGCAGGGCTGGACAAAGCATTCGTCTTCCCGCCCGACGCGCGCACCGCGCTGTATCGCGTGCGGGTCGGCCCGATCGCCGATGTCGCGGCCTACGACCAGATCGCCACCCAGCTGCAGAAGCTGGGCATTGAAACCCTGCTTGTCACAGAATGACCTGCCCAAGCCGAACCGGAGAATTGCCCACGATGAAGAAGATCCTGACCGCCCTGCTGCTCCTCGCTGCCGGCACCGCCACCCTTGCCGCCACGCCCGCTGTTC
The DNA here is from genome assembly GCA_964456255.1 of uncultured Steroidobacteraceae bacterium. Classification (GTDB taxonomy): domain Bacteria; phylum Pseudomonadota; class Gammaproteobacteria; order Steroidobacterales; family Steroidobacteraceae; genus ZC4RG30. Next base: position 7,361 of record CAYWDZ010000005.1, read on the forward strand.
CGTCGCCACCGAAGATCGCGGCCAACGGCTACATCCTGCTGGACCACGACAGCGGCCGTGTACTGGCCGAGCAGCGGGCCGACGAACGCATGGAGCCGGCCAGCATCACCAAGCTGATGACGGCGTACCTGGTGTTCGCGGCATTGAAGGACAAGCGGCTGGCGCTCACCGACACGGTGAAGGTCAGCGAACATGCCTGGCGCACCGGCGGCGCGGTCACCGACGGCTCGACCAGCTTCCTGGAGCTGGGCTCGGAGGTGCCGGTGGAGGTGCTGATCCAGGGCATGATCGTGCAATCGGGCAACGATGCCACCATCGTGCTGGCCGAGAAGCTCGGCGGCAGCGAAGACGGCTTCGTGCAGATCATGAACGAATATGCAAAGCGCCTGGGCCTGAAGGGCACGCACTTCATGAACAGCTGGGGCAAGCCCGATCCGGAGCACTACTCCACCGCGCGCGACATCGCCACGCTGACCAATGCACTGATCGGTGAGTTTCCCGAGTACTACAAGTACTACTCCCAGCGCGAGTTCACCTGGAACAAGCACCGGCAGTTCAACCGCAATGGCCTGCTCGGCAGGGATCCTTCGGTCGATGGCGTGAAGACCGGCCACACCGAGAGCGCCAGGTATTGCCTCGTGACCTCGGCCAAACGCGATGGCATGCGGCTGGTTTCGGTGGTCCTGGGCGCAGACTCGATCAAGGCCCGGGAGGATGCCAGCGCCACGCTGCTGAACTACGGCTACACCTTCTTCCAGACCGTGAAGCTGCAGGCTGGCGGTGCGGTGCTGCTGAAACCCGCTGTGTACAAGGGCTCGGCCACGACGGTGGAGATCGGCAGCCGCAAGCCGATCACGGTCACGGTGGCCCGCGGCAGTGCGGACCAGATCACCAAGGAAGCCGTCGCGAACTCACCGCTGGTTGCACCCATCGAGGAGGGCCAGGTGGTGGGCGAGTACAAGGTCAGCGTCGGCGACGAGGTCGTGGCGCGCGTGCCGCTGGTGGCTCTGGCCAAGGTGGAGGAAGGCGGCATCTGGCGCTGGGCCGTCGACACCGTGAAGCTCTGGTTCGAGTGAGCTGATCGCCGTGGCGGAACCCCTGCCCTGGTGCCATCTGAACGGTGAGCGCATCGCGCTCGCCGAGGCACGCATATCGCCCTTCGATCGCAGCTTCCTGTTCGGCGATGGCGTTTATGAAGTGCTGCGCGTGTATGGCGGGCGCCTGTTCCGCCCCGAGTCGCATCTGAACCGGCTGGATCGCAGTGCCGCCGCGATCCGCATGAAGAATCCGCACTCGCACGCCGAGTGGACGGCCATCCTCAACGATCTGGTCACTGCCAATGGCGGCGGCGACCAGTACGTCTACCTGCAGGTCTCGCGCGGTGTCGAGTGGGGCCGCAATCACGCACCGCTGCCTGATATCCCGCCAACCGTTTTTGCGTACTGCTCACCCTGGCCGCAGGTTGCTGACAGCACCCTGCGCGACGGCCTGGCCTGCATCACCGCCCAGGACACGCGCTGGGCGCGCTGCGACATCAAGTCGGTGGCGCTGCTCGCCAATGTGCTGCTGCGCCAGCTGGCCTGCGATGCCAACGCCTCCGAGACCATCCTGCTGCGCGACGGCCTGCTGATGGAAGGCAGCGCCTCCACCGTGCACATCGTGAAGAGCGGCGTGCTGGTCACACCGGAGAATTCCACCCGCATCCTGCCCAGTACCACGCGCAGCGTCGTGGAGGAGCTTGCAGACCAGCTCGGTATCCCGCGTCGGGATGCCCCGGTCAGCGAAGCCGAACTGCGTGCTGCCGATGAAATCTGGCTGGCCGCGGCCACACGCGAAGTGCAGCCGGTGACGCGCCTGGATGGCGCGCCAGTGGGCAACGGCATGCCCGGGCCGCTGTGGCGTCGCGTGTACGACGCCTACCAGCGGCTCAAGCGTTCCTAGCGCAGGAACAACTCCGCGATCTGCACGGCATTCAGTGCCGCGCCCTTGCGCAGGTTGTCATTACTGACGAACAGCGCCAGCCCGCGATTGCCATCGACGGACTGGTCCTGGCGGATGCGACCCACGTAGCTCGGGTCCTTGCCAGCCGCCTCGAGCGGCGTGGGCACATCGAGCAGCTGCACACCGGGCGCATTGGCCAGCAAGGCCTTGGCCTGTGCCGGCGTGATGGGCCGCTCGAACTCGCAGTTGATGCTCAGCGAGTGTCCGGTGAACACCGGCACGCGCACGCAGGTGCCGCTGACGCGCAGCGCCGGAATACCGAGAATCTTGCGGCTCTCGTTGCGCAGCTTCTGCTCTTCGTCGGTCTCCAGCGAACCGTCGGTGGCATAGGCGCCCGCATAGGGCAGCACGTTGAAGGCAATGGGCTTGGCGAACTTGGTCGGCGCCGGCATGGTCACGGCCGTGCCGTCGTAGGCCAGCTCGCGCGCGCGCGCAGCCGTTGCGCGCGCCTGCAGGTCCAGCTCATCCACGCCAGCCAGACCGCCACCGCTCACGGCCTGATAGGTGCTGGCCACGAGGCGCACCAGACCAGCCGCATCGTGCAGGGGCTTGAGCACCGGCATCGCCGCCATGGTGGTGCAGTTGGGGTTGGCGATGATGCGCTTGCGCGCGTTGTGGATCTCCTGCGGGTTCACTTCGCTGACGATCAGCGGCACGTCCGGATCCATGCGCCAGGCCGAGGAGTTGTCGATGACGGTGACGCCGGCTGCTGCAAAGCGCGGTGCGAGTTCCTTCGATGACTTGCCGCCTGCCGAGAACAGCGCGATGTCGAGCCCGCTCGGGTCGGCCGTGGCCGCATCCTCAACGGTGATTTCGCCCGCACCCCAGGGAAGTTTCGAACCCGCGGATCGCGCCGACGCAAAGAAACGAATTGCGCTGACAGGAAAATTGCGTTGCGCCAGCACACTGCGCATCACACTGCCGACCTGCCCGGTGGCACCCACGACTCCGATCTTCACCTGATTTCTCCGTTTGCCTGGCCTTCAAGGGGTGCGAATGATACCTGCACCGGGGGAAATCAGGCGCGGCGATGCGCCACCATCGGGAAGCCAAGCAGGCGCGCCACCGGCGCACGCTGGTGGCGCAGGTCTTCGAGGGTATGGCGGTCCAGCACCCCCATGAATTCGCGGGTGGCCTGCGCAAGCAGGCCCTTGAGCCCGCAGGCCGGGGTGATCACGCAGTGACCGCCATCGGCTTCCAGGCATTCGACCACCCCGAGCTCGGCCTCCATGTCCCGGACCACCGCACCCAGGTTGATCTCGGCGGGCGGCCGCGCCAGACGCATGCCGCCACCCTTGCCCCGCTGGGTCTCCACATAGCCGCGCTCGGCCAGCCGCGCCACCACCTTGACCAGGTGGTGGCGGGAAATGCCATAGGCCTCGCTCACCGCGGTGACGGTCTGCCACGCACCCGCATTCAGCCCCAGCGCAATCAGCGTGCGCAGGCCGTAGTCGGTGTAGCGGGTGAGTTGCATGAGGCGCTCCGGCTCTACCGGTTGAGCACGTCGTCCTTCACGGACATCGCGATCGCCGCTGCCTCGCCGATCAGCGGGTCGGGGACCTTCAGTTCCTTCAACGTGCTGCCGAGGTTCTCCATCACCGCATCGAAATGTTCTTCGGTCAGATTGAGCCGGGCGTGCCCGGCACGCATGCCGCGGCCGTTGTAGTTGTTGGGGCCGCCGAAGGCGTAGGTCAGGAAAGCCTTCTGCTTGGCGCGCTGGCGCTGCATGTCCACGCCGGAAAACAGATGGTTGATGCGCGCATCAGCCAGCACCTTGCCATAGAAGATTTCCACGGCCGCATCGACCGCCGCTTCCCCACCCAGACGCTCGAACAGTGAAGGTCCACTCATGAAGCTCCCATCCTCTGGTTTGTCGTTGAATATGCATTGTATATACTACTTCAAGGACCCGTGACGGGGCGGGAAGTTCAACCGCAGCAAAGGGGTTCAGCCCTGGCGCGTGCGCGCAAAGAATTCCGACAGCAGCGCCCCGCACTCCTGTTCGAGCACACCACCGAAAACATCCACCCGGTGGTTCAGCCCCTTGAGGGCAAAGACATCGATCAAGCCGCCGGCCGCGCCGGCCTTCGGGTCGAAGGCACCGAACACCACGCGCCGCACCCGCGCGTGCACCATGGCCGCCGCACACATCAGACAGGGTTCGAGGGTTACGTACAGCACGGTGTCATCGAGACGATAGTTGCCCAGTGCCGTGCCGCCGGCGCGCAGCGCCACCATCTCGGCGTGCGCGGAAGGGTCATGTGTGGCAATGGGGGCATTGCCGCCACGGGCAATGACGCGATCATCCTTGACCAGCACCGCACCCACCGGGACTTCGCCGCGGCCCGCGGCAAGGCGCGCCTCATCGATGGCAAGACGCATGAACTCGGTGTCGGTCGGCATCGTGGCCTGGCTACTCGTAGACCACGTAGTACTTGCGCGCGGCCTTGCGCACATCCCAGTAGCCGGTGAAGCCGGCCGGTGAAACAAACGCATCGCCGGCGCGCCAGCTGCGCTCCGAGCCATCATCCCCGGTCACCACGATCTCACCGGACAGGATCTGGCAGAACTCGCTCTCGGTGAACACCACGCGCCACTTGCCGACCGCACATTCCCAGATGCCGGCGTGAAAACGTCCGTCCGCACTGCTGTACAGATCCCAGGCGCGTTGCACCGGATCACCGGAGACCACGCGATCCGCCGGCGGCCGCCACTCGGCGGGCGCGGGCAGGGCTCCCTTCATGTCGACCACGGGCCGGAACTGCAGCATGGATGGTGTGCTCATGCGGGCAAGTCTAGCCGGGCACGGCTGCCGCAGCACGCGCCCTGGGCTATAGTCTGCAGCTTCAGGATGAAGAATCGGCAGGTGCTGCGATGAAGCGACGGGTCACTGGAATCGGCGGCATCTTCTTTCATGCGAAGGATCCGGCCGCGCTGCGCGCCTGGTACCAGACCCACCTTGGCATCGACGTGCAGGAGTGGGGCGGAGCAGCATTCCAGTGGGCCGATTCCGCCGGATCCCCCGGCAGTGGCTCGACCATCTGGTCGATCTCTTCAGCCGACGCGGGCGACTTCGCGCCCGGCAAGGCTCCGTTCATGATCAACTACCGCGTCGAGGATCTCGCCGCGCTCGTGCAGGCACTGCGTACCGAGGGTTGCAACGTGCTGGACAGGACCGACGACTCTGAATACGGGAAATTCGGGTGGGTGATCGACCCCGAAGGCAACAAGGTCGAACTGTGGCAGCCGCCGCCCGGCCAGTGAAGCCCGCCCACTGAGCGCGCCGCAATGCACCTGCTGCTCATCGTTGCCGTGCACTTGCTGGTCAGCAGCGTAGCGACGCTGTTCATCGCGCCCCGCAGCGTGACCGTGACTGCCACCGGCACCTCGCTGCAGATGCTGTGCCTGGCATCCGCACTGGTCTGCGCCGGAGGCTTCTTCGCCACGTCCATCTACCTGTCCAGACGCATCCGTCCCGTCTCCGGCGCAGTGACCGGACTGCTGTGCGGCGTGTTGTGCAGCGGGGTGCTGGGCCTGTGCACCGTCGGCGTCGATTACTCGTTGATAACCTATCTGTCGATCCTGGCGCCGACCCTGCTCGCGGTGCTGCTGGCGACCATGCTCGATCGTCCGCGCTCGGGCTGGCAGACCTGAGGCAAGACAATGCGCAAGGTATTCAGCTCCAACATCCTGAGCGAGACCGTACTGGTACGGGACGCACTCCAGCACCACGGCATCGCCGTCAGCATCCAGAACGAGAACTCGGGGTATTCGGCCGTACCCGAGTTCCGCCCACCCGCGGAATTGTGGGTGAGCCCCGACAGCGATTACGACAAGGCCCGCCAGGTGGTCATCGACACGCTGGCTACCCTCGACAGCAAGGTGGTAACCAGGCCCTGGGTCTGCAGGCACTGCCGCGAAGAAAACCCGCAGTCGTTCGAGGTGTGCTGGAACTGCGGCCGCAGCGGCGAATGACTTACGGTCCCGGCCGGCGCCAGACCAGCACATTGGCGGTCAATGCCTGCACCAGTTCGTCGCGCTGGTTGAAGGTTTCACAGCGCACGATCGCCAGCCCCCGCTCCGGCCGCGAACGCGAGGGTTTGAGTTCGAGGAACTCGCCGCGCAGCGTCAGCGTGTCCCCGGCATAGACCGGCTGCTTCCAGGCAATGTCCCCACCGGCTCCGATCCATCCGGCGGCCAGCTTCGGTCCACTGCCGACCATGGCACGCATGGCGAGCGCCGCTGTGTGCCAGCCGGAAGCGGCAAAGCCCTTGAAGAAGCTCGCCTCGCCTGCCGCCTCATCCAGGTGAAACGGCTGCGGATCGAATTGCCGGGCAAACGCCTTGATATCTTCGGCCGTCACCGTCACGGGCTCGCTGGTGAAGCGCTGGCCCACCTGCAGGTCTTCGAAATAGACCAGATCACTCATGATGCATCGTTGTGCCGCGCGGCCATGGCGGCGCGCGGCAGCAGCAGCAACGCGACCAGCGAGATCACCGCGGCACCCGACAGATACCAGCCCACTGCGGGCAGACCGTATTTGTCGGACAGCGCCTTGGCCACATAGGGAGTGAGCGAGCCACCGAGGATGCCCGCGAAGTTGAAGGCCAGTGACACGCCGGTGTAGCGCAGCGCAGTCGGGAACAGCGACCCCAGCGCGGCGCCCAGCGAACCATAGGTCAGGCCCATCAGTACCAGTCCGAGTGACAGGCACGTCAGCACCGGCAGCCAGGTGTTCGCACCAAGCAGCGGTGCGAATGCAAAACCGAACACCACCATGGCCACCGTGCCCCATACCAGTACCGAGCGCGGGTTGTGCCGGTCCGACAGATGCGCCGACAGCGGAATGGCCAGACCAAAGAACACCATCGCGCCCATCTGCAACCACAGGAACTCTTCACGCGTCCAGCCGTGGCCGGTGCCCCACGACAGCGTGAACACCGTCATCAGGTAGAACACCAGGAAGATCGCCACGGTCGCCAGGATGCCCAGCACCAGCGGCTTCGGATGGGAACGCAGCACGGCGGCCATCGGCACCCTCACCTGCTCCCTGTTCTCCAGTGCACGCTGGAAGGCCGGCGTCTCGACGATGCGCAGCCGCACGTACAGGCCGATCAGCACCAGCACGGCGCTGGCCAGAAATGGCACGCGCCAGCCCCAGGCCAGAAACTGCGCGTCCGAGAGAAAGTGTGTCAGCAGCAGAAACACGCCCGACGAAAGGATGAATCCGATGGGCGCACCCAGCTGCGGGAACATGCCGTACCAGGCCTGTTTTCCAGGCGGCGCGTTTTCGGTAGCGAGCAGCACCGCCCCACCCCACTCGCCTCCCAGGCCAAACCCCTGACCGAACCGGAACAGCGCCAGCAGCGCCGGCGCCGCGATGCCGGCACTGGCATAGGTGGGCAGCGCGCCCACCGCCACGGTCGAGATGCCCATCGTGAGCAGGGCCGCAACCAGCGTCGCCTTGCGGCCGATGCGATCGCCAAAGTGCCCGAAGACCGCCGAGCCGATGGGCCGCGCATAGAAGGCGATGGCAAAGGTGGCCAGCGATGCGAACACGGCCGTGTTCGGGTCCGAGGCCGGAAAGAACAGCGAGGGAAACACCAGTACCGCCGCGGTGGCGTAGATGTAGAAGTCGAAGAACTCGATCGTGGTCCCGGCAAGACTGGCGAACAGCACCCGGCGCGGTGAATTCTGCATGCTCCCCCTTGCGCCGCTCGCTGACGGCTATTTTTCCACGAAGGCGCGCTCGATCACGTAATCGCCCGGCTCGCCGATATGCGGCGAGATGGTGAAGCCGCGCTCGTCGAGCAACCTGCGCGTGTCCGCGAGCATATGCGGAGAGCCGCACAACATGAAACGGTCGGTGGCCGGATTGAGCGGCGGCAGGCCACAGAGCTTCGCCAGGCGCCCGTCGACGATCTGGTCGGTGAGGCGCCCTTCGATATGGAACGGGGCACGCGTGGCGGTGGGGTGGTAGATGAGCTTGTCGCGGATCATGTCGCCCAGCAGGTCGTGCTGTGGCAGATGGTGTTCGATGAACTCGCGGTAGGCCAGGTCCTCCACCCGGCGCACGCCATGCGCCACCACCACCTTCTCGAAGCGCTCGTAGGTTTCCGGGTCCTGGATGATGCTGAGGAATGGCGCAAGGCCAGTGCCCGTGCCGAGCAGGTACAGATGCTTGCCCGGCTTCAGGTCATGGATGACCAGCGTGCCGGTGGGCTTGCGGCTCATCAGCACCTCGTCGCCTTCCTTCAGGTGCTGCAGGCGCGAGGTCAGCGGACCGTTCGGCACCTTGATGCTGAAGAACTCCAGGTGCTCTTCCCAGTTGGGGCTGGCGATGGAATAGGCGCGCAGCAGCGGCCGACCTTCCACAGGCAGGCCGAGCATCACGAAATGTCCGTTCTCGAAGCGGAACCCCGCCTCGCGTGTGGTCCGGAATGAAAACAGGCTGTCGTTCCAGTGATGGACGGACAGGACGCGTTCGGGTGCGGTGACAGCCATAGGGGGCGCAAGGCTAATCGGTTTCCGCCGGCTGAATAAAGATCAGCGACGGGTATTCGTATAACCGAAACGAATAGATCTAGTCGCGGCGCCGGGCCTCGACCCAACCGCTGGTGCCATTGCTGACGCGGGCCATGCGGTAGCTGCCCATGGCACCCTTCTTGATGCGCAAGGTATCGCCTGGCTTGATGTCGAAACGGCTGCTGGCTTGCTGCTGGTCCCACACCTGGCCGTTGTCGAGGGTAATCCGCACCAGGTCCCGGCGAATGGGCGTTACGGCCGCGACGGTGGCCTCGATTTCGCGCTGGGCTTCGTCCCGTTCCTTCCTGACCAGGTGCTCGACCTGCTCGCTGCCAAAGGATGGTGCGGGCGCGGCCAGGGCCCGGTCGTAGCAGGCCAGGCGTTCGAGACTGTCCTTGACCTGCGTGCAGCCGCGCGCCGCCTCGAGTTGCGAATCCTGCGCCAGCGCAGGAGCGGCGGTGCACAGCACCGCCAGTCCACCAGCCAATACCCTGAGTACGGCCGTCACGTCAGGCGCGCGCGGGTTTCTTGTCCCAGTCCGTCTTGCCTTCGTCGGTGCCGGCCACCGAATACAGCACCTGCGCATTGCGGGTCTTCTGGAAATCCTCCAGCGACTGGCCACGCATGGCGGCATAGATGTGCAGGTTGGTGGTGCCGATCACGGCGCCGAACTTCTCCAGCAGGAAGAAGATGACTCCGTAGTGGATCAGGCCGCGCCAGTCGCGCTTGTTGACCAGATCCCGCTCTTCCGGCGTGAGCTTGTGCTGGTCGTACAGCGGCGTCGGGTCGGCAAGGAACTGCTTGCGGAATTCCGGGTGCACGAGCTCGTGCAGGAAGCGGTTCAGGCGGAAGGCCTTCACGCTGCGCTCGATGGTGTACGGGTAGGTGCCGGCCAGCTTCTCCAGCCCGACGTACTGCTCGTTCATGCGCTTGCGGTACGAATCCAGCGGCTCGTCCAGCGGATCGTCCGATGCATTTTCGAGAATGATGCTCGCGATCGGCGTCATGGACGGCAGGTAGTAGGTCTGGTGCGTCTTGGTGACCTTCTTCGACAAGGCACCACGCATCATCAGCCACATCACGACTTCCGCGCCTTCCATGCCACCCAGCTCTGCATACTCGGCGATGGTGACCCTGGTCAGGCCTTCCGGATCCTTCTCCAGGCGCTCCAGGAACTCCAGGTCCCAGGGCGTATTGTTGAAGCCGCAGCGCTCGCCATGCACCTGGTGGGAAAGCCCGCCCGTACCCACGATGGCCACCTTGATGTCCTCGGGATACGACAGGATTGCGCGACGCAGGGCCTGGCCCAGCTTGTAGAAACGCAGCGGCGTCGGGATCGGCGGGTTCAGCACCCCGCACTGGAACGGCACGATGCGGCACGGCCAGCCCTTGTCGTGCGGCAGCAGCAGGGACAGCGGCGAGAACACGCCATGGTCCAGGTCCTTGCCCTGGAAGTAGGACAGGTCGAACTCATCGGCCACCAGACCAGCCGCGATGTGCGCGGCCAGCTTCGGATCACCCTTGAAGGCGGGGAGCCTGCGCGGCCCGCCACCCTCGTCCGCCGGCGCATATTCCTCGCCCACACCCAGCGCGAAGTGCGAGTAATGGTCGAGGAAGAACGACGTGATGTGGTCGTTGAAGATGTACACGAGCACATCGGGCTTGCGGTCGGCCAGCCACTGCTGCACCGGCTTGTAGCCCTCGAAGATCGGCTTCCATACCGGATCCTCCTGCTTCTTCGCGTCGAGCGCGAAGCCGATGGTCGGGGTATGGGAAGTCGCGATTCCGCCGATGATCCGTGCCATGTTGCCTACTTGCTCTCCGCCGTCTTGCGCACTTCTTCACCGACGCGCGCGGCATCGGTGGCACCGCGGGATCTCATGCCGAACATGAACTCGCCCTTGGCATCCCCCACGCTGACGACATAGCCGCCTTCGGTGCCGTTCTTGTAGGGCGCGCAGTTGACCGTGATGGTATCGCCGATCTTGACCATGCCCTTGCGGTAGCCGCCGTCGTACATGTGCCGCACGCTGTGGCCCTCGAACTTCACTTCGTGCTTGCCCTTGCCGTCGGCGTTCGGGAGCTCGATGGTCATCTTCATGTGCGGGTTGATCGCGGTGAACGCGGTCACCACACCGGTGTACTTGACCTGTTTGCCGAAGTCGAATGCCACGGCCGAATGGTGTGCGCCGGCGGTGGCAGCCAGCAGCGCACCGGCCGTCAATACAAGAAACCTGCGAAGCATCGTGTTCATTTCAGTTACCTCTTGATGCAGTCAATAGTTCAGGGAACAGGAACGCCCTTTTCCGCGGCAATTTCTTCGATTCGCTCCAGCCACTTCGTCTCGGGGCAGTCGTACGGCAGCGCGTGGCCATTCGGCACCTCGACCCAGCGCTTGGTGGATACGACCGGCGAGGTGTAGAAGACCGGATCGGTCATGGTCATCTCCACGGACAGGATGCGGCGTCCCTGCGCGTCAGTGCCGTCGAGCTTGTAGCGCTCGACGATCGTGGCCTGGTCCGAATGCGCCGTGTTGCGCTGATCCACCTGGTCCACGAGATTGTCGGTTTCGACCACCAGCGTGTCGCCTTCCCAGCGGCCGCTGGAGTATCCATTGCGGCTCGGCACGCGATCCGCCATGGGCATGTTGCGGGCGCCAAAATAGATGCGCCGGATCTCGTCCATCGCCTCGTAGACGATGATCATCTGGCTCCTGCCCTGCAGGATTTCCATCGGGTAACCGCCCGAGCCCAACATCGATGCGGGCATGCCGAGGCCTGTGCACCAGGCGTAGGGGGAATCGTCGGTTCCCTGGGTGAGCTTGTTGTAGGCATCGACCCGGGCCTTGCCCACCGGGGTCATGTTCGACGGCGCGCCGCCACCGCCTCGGCGGGCGGGGGGAGCGGCACCTGCCTGAGCCGGCGCTGCACCTGCCTGGGCTGGCGCTGCACCTGCCCGAGCCGGTGCTGCACCACCCTGAGCAGGCGGTGGACCTCCCCGGCGCGGAGCACCACCACCACCGATATTCGCCGGGGCACTGGTCCAGACGCCCGAAAGATCCGGCGCGCTGGCGGGGATTTCCGCCGGCGTGGCGGCAGCACTGGCCAGCAGCGCGCCCAGAGCCAGAGCACAACCGTTCAAGCTCACTGAATTCCTCATTTCATCCCCCCGTCTTCGCGGGTCATTTCGTGGAGTCCGGCAAGCCTAGGGCCAGCCCGGCAACGGCGCAAGCAGCCGCCCTGTAGTGCCATTTCTTGGACCATCCAGGACGGGCTTGGTTCAGGCTGCAATCTGCCTCGATGGAATATGAAACCGCACAGACTTCCGCCCCCTCCTGTCGATCGGCTTCAACATCACGTTGCCGGAGGAGCAGCGGCCGAACGCGTGGACCACGCCCACGCTGACTTTCCGCTTCCACTGCTTTGCGATGCGCAAGATGCACCTGGCCATGCGCACCAATGCATTGAAGGACTAGCCCCTGCGCGGACCGGCGATGCCGAACTCCGTACCCTGAGGGTCGATGGCCGCAGTGGCCCAGCCGCCGCCGGGCACCTGCTGCGGATCGCGCAACATCGAATCAGTAATTGACCAGCACGGCCGCACCACGCGGCTCGCCCGCACGCAGCGCCGCCAGCGCCTGGTTGGCATCCTCGAGCGCGTAGGTCTGCACCGCCGGCCGCAGGTCCAGCTGCGCTGCCAGCTGCATGAACTCCAGTCCGTCCCGGCGCGTGAGGTTGGCCACCGACTCGACGCGGCGCTCGCCCCACAGCAGCGAGTAGGCAAATGCAGGGATGTCGCTCATGTGGATTCCTGCGCAGACCACGCGTCCGCCCTTGCGGGTGGCCGCCAGCGCCGCGGGTACCAGCGCACCAACCGGCGCGAACAGGATGGCTGCATCGAGCAGCTCGGGCGACGCCGCGTCGGAGCCGCCCGCCCACACCGCCCCGAGTTCGCGCGCGAAATGCTGCGCATTCTCATCGCCAGGCCGGGTGAACGCGTGAACGCGACGTCCCTGCGCCACCGCAACCTGCGCGATCAGATGCGCCGCGGCTCCGAATCCGTACAGCCCCAGCACCTTGCCATCGCCCGCCGCACGATATGCGCGGTAGCCGATGAGGCCGGCGCACAGCAATGGAGCCGCCTCCTCATCGGAATAACGATCGGGAATCGCTAGACAGAAGCGCGCTTCGGCAACCGCGTACTCGGCGTATCCGCCATCGAGCGTGCAGCCGGTGAACTCGGCCCGATCGCACAGATTCTCGCGGCCACCGAGGCAGTAGTCGCAGCTGCCGCAGCTCCCGCCCAGCCACGGCACACCCACGCGATCGCCGTTGCCGAACTCCGTGACCGCGCTGCCCCGCTCCACGATGCGGCCGACGATCTCGTGACCGGGAGTCACGGGATAGCGTGCCTGCGGCAGTTCGCCATCCAGCAGATGCAGGTCCGTGCGGCACACGCCGCAGGCCCGCACGCGGATCAGCAACTGGGTTGGTGTGAGCTCCGGCATGGGCAGTTGCCGGCATTCAAGCGAAGCCGATGCCGCACGCAACCGCATTGCACGGAAGCTGCCAGGCATGCGGTCACATCAGCGGCATGCCGATCAGCAGCCGGTGCAGCCACAGCAACGTCGCTGCGTACAGCGCCAGACCCGCCACTACCGCAATCACGTCATTGAGCGCGGATGCCCCGGCGGAGATGTTCAAGGTCGTCTCACGGCGCTTGAGCGAGATGCGATCGGCCACGGCCCAGGCCAGGAAGCCGCCGAACAGCAGCACATCGGCCAGCATGCCGTTGGCCAGCAGGTGCGCAAAGGCCCAGGTCTTGATGGCCGTGAGCATCGGGTGCTTCACCCTGGCCTTGATGCGACCGGGCAGGTACGCCGCAAGAATCAGCGGGAACACCGGCAGCATCAGCACCAGGGTTGCATGCCGCATCCACAGCGGCGGCAGGTACAGCACCGTGGGCGCCAGGCGCGCCTGCCCGTATCCGATCACGATCAGTACCAGGCCAGCCAGTGACAGCAGCGAATGCACGCCACGCCAGCCATTGCGGCCCAGTGAACGGATCAGACGATCGCGTGCGGCAAGCGAGAAGATCGGCAGCGAATGAATGCCGAGAAAGAGGACGAGCCCGATGACCAGCAGCGTCATGGCGGCAGCCTAGGCACGCTGCAGGTTGCCGTCGATGGGCAGGACCTGGCCGGAGATCGACTTCGCGGCATCCGAGGCCAGGTACACCGCCAGCTGCGCAATGTCCTGTGGATCGACGAAGCATTTCAGCGACTGGTTCACCAGCTGCAGTCGTTTCTCCTCTTCGACCGTCCGGCCGGAGGCCTGCGCGCGCCCCTGGAACACGCGCTCGACCCGCTCGCCCGCCACCGCACCCGGCGCAATCGCATTGACGCGGATGCTGTGTTCGCCCAGTTCCATCGCCAGCGTCTTGGTGAAGCCGATCAGCGCCCACTTCGACGCCGAGTAGGGGCTGCGATTCGGATAACCAAAGCGGCCCGCGGCCGAAGACATGTTGATGATCGCGCCGCCCGCACTGCGGATCAGATGCGGAATCGCGCAGCGCGTGACATCGAATGCACCGGTGAGATTCACGCGCAGCACCTTGTCCCAGTCGGCCGGATCCAGCTCGTGCACCGGCTGCGTCGGGCCACCGATGCCTGCATTGTTGACCAGCACGTCAAGGCCGCCCAGCTTCCGGACTGCATCGGCCACCATGCCCTGCACTGCGCCGCGATCACTGACATCGCAGACGCTGGTGAGCAGACCGGGCATGGCGGCCGCGGCACGCTCCAGAGCGGCCGCATCGATATCGCAGATGAATACGCGCGCGCCTTCCGCATGGAAGGCGCGCGCCATCGCCAGGCCAATACCGCCGCCACCGGCGGTAATCAGAACGCGCTTCAAACCCGTCGGCGTTCTGTTACTTCGGGGCCGGCGGTGTGGCCGGCGCTGCAGGCGCTGCCGGAGCGGCCGGTCCGCCCTGGCGGGCACCACCCGCACCAGGACCGCCGCCAGGAGCTCCACCACCACCGGCCTGCTGTGCGGCTATCGCCTTGGTCAGCTCCGGTGCGTCGACCTTGCCGTCCTTGTTCAGGTCGTAGGTATCCCAGGCGGCGATCAGCCGCAGGTTGGCCTTGGTGGCTTCCTCCTTGGTGATGACCCCGTCCTTGTTCGCATCATTGTTGGTCATCATGGTCTGGATGGTGGTCTCCGGCGAACCGCCGCCGGGGCCGCCAGCACCACCGGGGCCGCCCGCGCCAGGACCACCGCCGGGAGGCGGACCACCCGGTGCCTGGGCCAGCGCGGCCGAAGCGGCAAGCATGGCGGCAAGAGCGAGGGAAATCGTGCGCGACTTGTACATGTAGTTCTCCATCCTGAAGACACCCGGGGGGCGCCAGTTTGTCCCAAAGAGGACCCGTACGCGAGGCTATTGCTGCGTCTCGCGGCGCACCGTCAGGATCTTCACCGGCTCGGCCAGCATCTGGCCCTGCATCACCGGATTGCGGGCGGTCGCGCTGCGCGGCTGCTCCAGGATGGCGTGCACCACGTCCATGCCGGCGGTCACCCGGCCGAACACGGCATAACCCGGGTCGCTGCCATCGGCCTTGCCATCCATGGATTCCAGATCGCCGATGACGATGAAGAAGTCGGCCACCGCCGTGCCCGGCTCGTTCCGGCCCATGGAAATCGCACCGTCGACATGCGACAGCCCGGTGGTCGACGGGGATTCGTGCGCAATGGGCTTGAACAGGCGCTTCGGGTCACTCAACCCGCCCTGCACCAGGCCATACCTGCCGTCTTCGGTGACCTTCATGGCCCGGTAGAAATCGATGCCATCGAAGCGCTTGTCGTCCACATAGCGCAGGAAATTCCCTGCGGTGATCGGCGCGCGCCCGACCTCCAGCGCAATGTGGATATCGCCCAGCGTGGTGTGCATCACCACCGGCACGGTTGCGTGCACTGCCGGCGCGGCCTGCATGGCCGGCGGCGCTTCGGCCGCCGCCGGGGGCGCCGCTTCCTGGCTCAGACAGATGGCCGGCAAGGCCAGCAGCACAGCGATGCCTGTGCGCGCGATACGATTGCTCATGGCCACAAATCCTAGCTCAAAGTTTCCCTCCCTGTTCCGTCGGCGCGGAACCGCCGAGGGCGAGCGGGTCGAATATGTGGAACTGTTCTTCGACCTGGTGTTCGTCTTCGCGGTCACGCGGCTCTCCCACATGCTGCTTGAAGACCTGAGCCCCGAGGGAGCGCTGCGCGTCGCACTGCTGCTGGGTGCGGTCTGGTGGGTATGGATCTACACCAGCTGGGTCACCAACTGGCTGGCACCCGAACGCCTGCCGGTCAGGTTGTGCCTGTTCGTGATGATGGGCGCGGGGCTGCTGCTGTCCGTGGCCATTCCGGAAGCATTCGGCGAATACGCGCTGCTGTTTGCGGGCAGCTACGTCTTCATGCAGCTGGGGCGCACGGCTTTCTTCCTGTGGGCGGCGCGCGATGGTTCGCTGGAATTGCGGCGCGCGTTCTGGCGCATCTTCGTGTGGTTCTGTGTTTCCGCTGTGTTCTGGCTGGCTGGCGCGCTGTGGCATCCCGTTCAGCCCGTCGCCTGGACGGTGGCACTGCTGCTCGAGCTCGCCGCACCCGCCCTCTACTATTGGGTGCCGGGCCTGGGCCGCTCGCACACGCGCGACTGGAACATTGCCGGCGGGCATCTGGCCGAGCGCTGCGGCCTGTTCGTGATCATCGCGCTCGGCGAATCACTGCTGCTGACCGGCACCGCCTTCGCCGATCTGCAGTGGAATACCCGTACGCCGGAAGCGCTGGCGGCATTTGCCAGTGCGGCCCTGGGCAGCGTGCTGATGTGGTGGATCTACTTCGATACCGGCGCGCATCGCGCGCGTGATCGCATCGTGCATTCCAGCGACCCGGGCCAGCAGGGACGCCTTGCCTACACCTACCTCCACATCCTGATCGTGGCCGGCATCATCGTGTGCGCCGTGGCCGACGAACTGCTGCTCGCGCATGGCGATCACGGCGCGACCTGGGTGGTCATTCTCGCCGGACCCTTGCTCTACATCACCGGCACCTTGTTGTTCAAATGGGTCATGAACGAGCGCAAGCCGCCGCCGTTGTCGCACCTGGTGGGGCTGGTGCTTCTGCTGGCGCTCATCTGGCCTGCACACAACCATCAACTCCCGACTCTGGCCCTGGGCATCGCCACCACCGGAGTGTTCCTGGTGGTGGCTGTCTGGGAGTCGATCGCGCTGGGACGTTCAGCGCGAACGCTCTAGGCGCGCTTCATCCTGCCGGCTCAGCCCGATGATCGCGCCGGGCGCTGCACGGACGGAGGGTGCAAAGGCAACGTGACCACGAAGCGTGCCCCGCCCGAGTACTCGGGATCCAGTTGCAATGTCCCCGCGTGCGCCCTGGCGACCAGCCGCGCCAGATAGAGCCCCAACCCGCTGCCTCCCGTATCGCGCGTGCGCGAGGGATCGCCGCGGTGGAACGGCTCGCCGATCCGGTTGACCTGGTCCGGCGAGATGCCGGGCCCATGGTCGGACACACTGATCCACCAGGTGTCACCGTGGCGATCGAAGTCGATGGCAACCGGCCCACTGTCCGGCGGGCAGTAGCGCAGTGCATTGCTCACCAGGTTCTTGATCATCAACGTGATGCGCGCCTCGTCGACCTGCACCACGAGGTCGTCGGGACCATGGCCCTGGATGCGACTGCGCTGCTCGGAAAAGTAGTCGTCGATCAGCTGATCGACGAGCTGCCGCGCGGAAACACTGGTGATGCGCAGGGCCGCGTGGCGTGTGTTCAGCCGCTCGGCCTCCAGCAGCGTCACGATGATCTTCTCCATCTCCTCGACATCGCCACGCAATCCGGCTTTCTCTGGCGAGTCCTCGGCCAGCTCCAGCGCAAGTTTCAGGCGCGAGAGCGGCGAGCGCAGCTCATGACTGATCCCCAGCAGCAGCTGGCGCTTGGCATCGAGCATCAGCTGCACGTCCTCGGCCATCCGGTTGATGTCGGCTGCCAGGTCACCAAGCTGGTCGTCCCGCACATCGGTGATCCGATGCTCGAAATCGCCATGGCCGATCTGCGCGGCGCCGCGGCGAATGGCACCGATCGGCAGGAACAGCCAGCGCACAGCCAGGTAGGTGAGCAGCACCAGCACCAGCGCGATTCCGATGATGATCGGCGTCAGGTTCCGCTCCACGACCTCATCGGAGATCCGGGGCGATGCGACGATGACTTCGTAGGGGCCCTGGTCGAATTTCAGGAAGCCGTGCCCCCGGTATTCGGCGAACTGGATTCCTTCGATGCCACGCAGCCATTGGGCCGTCTCGCGCTGGAACACATCGCTGTCGCCGAACTTCAGCTGCGACCGGGGCGGAAATCCCGGATCGGAGGACCAGTCCATGTCAGGCCCCACGATGCGGATGTCGACCGGAACCTTCCTGGTGATCTCGATCGCGCTGGCGATGCGCGGCGGATTGCCGATGTCCTTGCGCACGTAATCCACGTGCAGCGACAGGTGACCACTGATGAGCTCCCTGAGCTGGTCGTTGGCGTAGAACCAGCGGATCCCCAGCAGTGCGCCATAGACAAACAGGGCGCCCATCACCAGATAGATCGCGAGCAGCCGGACCGACAGCGAGCGCGACAGTTTCCTAAGCATCTTTTCCGGCCGGACGGCCGACAAAGGCGTAGCCATGCCCCCACACGGTCTGGATGAACCGTGCGGGCTTGCCGGTGTCGCCGATCTTGTGCCGCAGGCGACTGACCGCGATATCCACCGCACGGGTCAGCAGCGATGCGTCGATGCCGCGCAGTTCCGCCTGGATATCGTCACGCGACATCTTCCTGCCTGCATTGCGCGCGAGTACGCACAGCAGATCGAATTCCATGGAGGTCAGTTCCACCGGCCCGCCATCCACCTTCACCGTCCGGGCCTCCAGCTCGATCTGCAGGCCCTCGAATTCCAGCTGGCGCCGCGTGCCGTGCGATCCGGAGCGCGCCTCCGCCCGGCGCAGCACTGACTGGATGCGGGCAACCAGTTCCCTGGGCTCGAATGGCTTGCAGACGTAGTCGTCGGCACCGAGCTCCAGGCCCGAAACACGATCGATGACGTCGTCGCGCGCGGTCAGCATCACGATTGGTATCGAGCTCTTTCTGCGCACTTCGCGACAGATCTCGAAGCCATCACGCTGCGGCAGCATCACGTCGAGCAACAGCAGATCCGGCTCGACGCTCTCCAGACGCGCGAGCCCGGAGTCGGCATCAGGCGCGCAGACCAGATCGATGCCGAAGCGCCCGAAGTAGGTGCGCAACAGCTCCGAATGCCGCCGGTCGTCATCGATGAGAAGGATCCTGGTCACGGCGCCATGGTACCCGCTCCGAACGGCACGGTCGCCGGCCCTCGAGCGCTTGTTGCGATTCGTTACAAATCGTTACCGTGCCGAGACCACTTCGGCGGCCGGGTTCGCAACACTCTCGACCCGCAAGCCCCCCCCCACCATTCACTTTGAAGGGAACGAAGATGGTCAATCCAGTCAAACTCGTCTCGGCGGCCGCGCTGGCAATCCTGCTGGCCGGTTGCAACAAGGACTCCGGCCAGTTCAGGATTCAGGCGCTGCACGCCTCGCCCGACGCCCCGCTGGTCAATATTTCCATTGGCGACGATGAGATCAGCAACGTCGACTACAAGCAGGGCACTGGCGCCCTCTCTCTTGAAGCCGGCATTTACGAGGTCAAGGTCGATGGCATCCTGCCCGGCGGAAATTCCACGGTAATCGGCCCGGTCAGCATCCCCTTCGCTGACGACACCCTCTACAGCGTCATCGCTCTCGGCAACGTCGCGGACCTCGACGCGCTGGTCCTCGAGCAACCCGATACGGCAGTGCCTGCAGGTTCGGCTCGCCTGCGTCTCGTCCACGCGGCTCCGGACGCCCCGCAGGTCGACGTGTACCTGACCGCACCCGGTGCAAACCTGACGCTGGCTGCGCCCGCCGGAACATTCTCGTTCGGCGGTGACCTGGGCCCCCTCGAAGTAACCGCGGGCAATTACCAGGCTCGCGTCACGGTGGCGGGCAACCCCGCCGCGGTGGTTTACGACAGCGGCCCCCTCTCGCTGGCCTCCGGAGACAATCTGCTGATTGTTGCCGTCGAGAACACCGCGACGGGCGACTCTCCAATCAGCCTGATCGTCCAGAACGGCAGCGGATCAGCGGAGATCCTCGACGTGGGTGTACCGGCCGACCTGCGCGTCGTGCACGCCTCTCCTGATGCGCCTGCGGTGGATGTTGTCGTCAACAATGATTTCGACAACCCGCTCGTTCCCGGTCTCGCCTACCCCAACTTCACCCCATTCGTCAGCGTTCCGGCGGCGACCTACAACACCAAGGTTACCGATGCCGCGACCCAGACCGTGGTGCCGATCAACGCCGACCTGTCCTTGATGGCAGGCGTCCGCTACACGGTTCTGGCCGTGGACAACCTGGCCGATATCGAGCCGCTGATCGCGACCGACGACGCACGCCGGGTATCGACGTACGCCAAGGTGCGGATCATCCATGCCTCGCCGACCGCCCAGACCGTCGACATCTATGTGACTGCGCCTGCCACCAACATCAACGCGGTCGCACCGACCCTGGCGCAGGTACCTTTCAAGGCCAACACCGGCTTCCTCACCCTGCCGGAGGGAACCTATGACGTCACGGTCACTCCGGCCGGATCCAAGAACGCCGCAATAGGCCCCGTGACCATCACCGTCGAGAACGGTGGCGTGTACACCGCCGTTGCACGCGATGACATCGGTGGTGCTGGCGGCGCCCCGCTGGGACTGATCCTCATGGACGACTTCACGCTGTAGGCCCCGCCCGCCCGGAAATGCCCCGCCAGATGGCGGGGCATTTCTCTTCGAGGATCAGCGACGCATGACCAGATAGCCCCAGGCCAGGCCCAGCGTGCCGGCAACTGCAGAACCCAGCAGCACACCCAGCTTGGCGGCATCCAGCAGCGTCGCGTCAGCGAACGCCAGCGTGGAAATGAAGATGGACATGGTGAAGCCCACGCCGGTGAGCAGCCCGACCAGACAGATGCCGCGCCAGGTCACGCCTTCCGGCAGCCGGCCCCAGCCCACACGCACCATCAGCCAGCTCACCGTGATTACGCCCAGCGGCTTGCCCAGTACCAGCGCGAGCGCGACGCCGAGCATCACCCATTGCGCGCCACTGGCGGCCAGCCCTTCACCGCGCAGACTCACGCCGGCATTGGCCAGAGCGAACAGCGGCATCACCCCGTAGGCCACCCACGGGTGCAGGGCCATCTGCACACGGATCGCGGGCGGCAGGATTTCACGCTCCGCCTGCCGCAACTGCCGCAGCGGCCCGGCCAGCTTGCCGGCATCACGCACCGGGTGCAGCTCGCGCTGCTGCAGGTCGGTGGCCACGCGCGCGATCACGTTCCTGGGCCGTTCGCGCATGCGCATGTGGACCACGGGCGTCAGCAACCCGAGCACCACCCCGCTCAGCGTGGGATGGGCGCCGGTCTGCACCATCCCCACCCAGGTGATCGCGCCGGGCAACACGTATGCCCATGCACTGCCGATGCCGATGCGCTGCATGCCCACCACCAGCAGGATGCCGGCGCCCGCCACCAGCAGACCGGCAAGTTGCAGCCCGTCCGAATAGAAGAACGCAATGATCAGCACGGCGATGATGTCGTCGATGATGGCCAGCGCCAGCAGCATCACCCGCACGTTACCGGGAATGCCGCGGCCCAGCAGCGCCAGCACACCCACCGCAAAGGCGATGTCGGTGGCCGCACCGATCGCCCAGCCATCGCGCGCTGGCAGCCCAGTATTGAAGGCGAGGTACACCAGCGCCGGCACGATCACGCCACCGACGGCCGCGGCCAGCGGCAGCGCCGCCTGCTTCAGGCTGCTCAATGCACCTTCATGGATCTCGCGGCGGATCTCCATGCCGACGACCAGGAAGAACACGGTCATCAGCGCGTCGTTGATCCAGAAGTGCACCGGCTGGTTGACCACATGGCTGCCGATGCCGACCGTCAGTGGCGCATGCCAGATCTGGTGGTAGCTGTGCGCCAGCGGCGAGTTGGCCCACACCAGTGCAGCCAGCGCCGCCGCCAGCAGCACGATGCCGCTGACGGCCTCGATGTGCAGGAACTTTTCCAGCGTGGCGAAGGCCCGCTCCGCCAGGTACTGGGCCCGCGGCAGTTCCCCTTCAGGAGGCCTTGCGCTCACGCCGTACCCACCTGCTCAGCGCCCCAATGCGATCACGCTCACCGAAGCGGGGGCGAGCGTCACACTCAGCTTGTCGCCGGCCACATCCACGCGCAATGACTTCGGCGCAACCGCATTGGGTGCATCAAAGGTATTGATGCTGTCCACGCGCGGCGCAGCCAGTGTCTCGCCGCTGGCGGACCCGACCGACGCGCCGCTGACCTGCACTTCGATGCTGGCCGGGCGCGCGGGATCCAGGTTGGTCAGCGACAGCCACAACCTGCCGTTGGTGTCGCGCGCTGCAATGGCGTCGATGCGCGGCAGCGTGATGGTGCCCTGTTTCCAGGTGCCGGCAATGAAATGCACAGGCAGGAAGGTCGCATCCTGGAACGGCACGTACATGCGGAACACATGGTAGGTCGGCGTCTTCAGCATCTTTGGTCCATCGGTGAGGATCATGGCCTGCAGCACGTTGATCATCTGCGCGATGTTGGCGATGCGCACCCGGTCGGCGTGGCGCGCGAAGATGTTCAGGTTCAGTGCGGCCAGCACGGCGTCACGCTGGCTGTTCTGCTGGCTCAGGAATCCCGGGTTCGAACCCGGCAGCGGCGCGTACCAGGCGCCCCACTCGTCCACCGCCAGCGCCAGCTTCTTCTGCGGATCGTAGCGATCCATGATGGCTTCGTGCTGGCGGATCAGGCCATCCATCTGCAGCGTCTTCTGCAGGATCTCGGCGTACTCCTTCTCCCCGAAGCCGGTGGAGACATGCTTGTTGTCCCAGTTGATGACCGTGTAGTTGTGGAGCGAGATCCCGTCGATGTCCCAGCTCCACTTGCGGTTCTGCCAGGCCTTCATCATCACTTCGGTCCACTCGGCGAAGCGCGGTTCGCCGCCGCCCGGACCCACCGCGATCTTCAGCATGTGGTTCGCGTCCTGCTCCGCGGGGTTGTAGTTGCGGGCGAAGCGCGCGAAGTCCTTCATCAGGTCCGCGTAGTACTCGGGCGTCATGTTGCCGCCGCAGTCCCAGTTCTCGTTGCCGATGCCCAGGATCGGCACCTTGTACGGCTCGGGGTGCCCGTTCGCGGCACGCTCCAGCGCCAGCGTGGTCGGTTGCGGGGTGGTGAGGTATTCGAGCCACTCGGCCGCCTCGCGCACCGTGCCTGACCCGACATTGATCGACAGGTACGGCGCGGCGCCGATCTGCGCAGCGAAGTCCATGAACTCGTGGGTGCCGAAGGTATTGGGCTCGGTCACGCCACCCCAGTCCGGGTTCAGCGTGACGGCACGCTGCGGGCCGATGCCATTGCGCCAGTGGTAGTTGTCGGCGAAGCAGCCGCCCGGCCAGCGCACATTCGGTACATGCAGTTCGCGCAGCGCGGCGACCACATCATTGCGGATGCCGCGGGTGTTCGGGATGGGCGAAGCCGGCCCGACCCACACCCCTTCATAGATCCCATGGCCCAGGTGCTCGGCGAACTGCCCGAAGATCTGCCGATTGATGGTCGCGCCCGGGTGCCCGGCATCGACGACAAGCGCCACCGAGTCGGGTGCTCCCGCTGCATGAACACCCGCACTGCATGCCAGGGTGAAGACCGCCAACGTGATCAGACGCATGACCCCTCCCGATTCGTGTGTTGCGTGTACCGCCCGACAATACGCGACGTCCCCGGCGATGTGAACGGCGCCGGATCGGGTGCAGTATCATCCGGGCCCGATGCGCCGCACGCTGTTCATTGCCATTGGCTGCCTGGTGCTTGTCGGCGCCGGGTACTTCATCGTGCGGCATCTGCACCCGGCGCCTGCCGCACCGGTGTACGTGGGTACCGCAGCCTGCGGGGCCTGCCATGAGGCCGAATACCGCAATTGGCAGGACAGCGATCACCGCCACGCGATGGAGGTTGCCGACGCCAGCTCCGTGCTGGGCAATTTCCAGAATGCCCGCTTCACCCACTTCGGCACCGAATCGCGCTTCTTCACTGAGGACGGCAAGTACTACGTCGAAACCGACAACGCTGACGGGAAAATAGAAACATTTCCCGTCGCCTACACCTTCGGCCACTATCCGCTGCAGCAATACCTGATCGAGTTTCCCGATGGACGGCTGCAGGCGCTGTCGATCAGCTGGGACAGCCGCCCGGCTGCACAGGGGGGCCAGCGCTGGTTCCATCTGTATCCGGACGAGAAGATCGCGCACGATGATCCGCTGCACTGGACCGGCGCCTTCCAGAACTGGAACTCGCGCTGTGCCAGCTGTCATTCCACCAACCTGGTGAAGAACTACTCGGCCGACACCGACCGCTACGACACCCACTGGCAGGAGATCAACGTGGGCTGCGAGGCCTGCCACGGTCCGGGCTCGCAACATGTGGCCTGGGCCAACGGCAAGCGCTCGCTGCCCAACGCGGGCCTGACCGTGAACATCAACAAGGTGTGGGAACCGAAGGACGGCACGCGCCCCATTCCGCAACTGGCCGACACGCCGCTCAGCGTGCAATTGCAGGTGTGTGCCGGCTGCCATTCGCGTCGCGGCGAATTGCAGCAGCCGGATGTCACGCGCGACTACTTCGACAACTATTCGCTGAGTCCGCTGCTCGACGGTCGCTACTTCGCCGACGGGCAGATGCGCGAAGAGGTGTACGTCACCGGCTCATTCCTGCAGAGCCGCATGCATGCGAACCACGTGTCCTGCACCAACTGCCACGAACCGCACGGCGCGAAACTGCGCGCACAGGGCAACCCGCTGTGCCTGCAGTGCCATCAGCCGCAGACGTACCAGAGCGAGCAGCACTTCTTCCACAAGGCAGACTCCTCCGGCGCGCAGTGCGCGAACTGCCACATGCCACAGCAGACCTACATGGGCGTGGATGCGCGGCGCGATCATTCCTTCCGCGTGCCCGACCCGGCGGCCAGCGTGCGCTTCGGCGTTCCCAATGCCTGCACGCAATGTCACCGGGACCGCAAGGACCAGTGGGCGGCGGATTTCATCGCCAGACGCACGGGCCGCACCGAGCCGTACTACCCGCAGACCGCGGTGCTGGATGCGGCCCGGCACAACGATGCCACGGCGATTGCGTCATTGCTGGCCTATGCCGGGGACCAGAGCAAGCCGGCCATCCTGCGGGGCACGGCCCTGCTGGAAAGCGGCCGCTTCGCCTCGCCCGAGCAACTGGCTGCCGTCAGCGCCGCGCTGGCCTCGCCTGATCCTCTGATACGCGTGGGTGCCGTATCGGCACTGGGCGGTGTGGACCCGGGCACGCGCCTGGTGCGCCTGCAGCCCGTGCTGGCCGATCCGGTGAAGGCCGTGCGCATGGCAGTGGCCCAGCAACTGGCGCAGGTGCCGCTGGGCGAGGCGCCGACGGCCATGCGTCCCGCGCTCGGCACGCTGTTCGACGAATACCGGGAAAGCCTCGCGTACAACGCCGACATGCCCGAGTCGCTGAGCAACCTGGCGTTGTTCCAGGCGGCGCAGGGCGACGCGGATACCGCCGAGAAGACGCTGCTGCAGGCGCGCAGGATTGCGCCACGCTACCTGCCCGCCATGCTGAACCTCGCGGACCTGTACCGCGCACGCAATCGCGATGACCTGGGCGAAGCCCTGCTGAATGAGGCCTTGGCTGCGTACCCCGATTCCGCCGACGTACGCCACATGCTGGGCCTGCTGTATGTGCGCACCGGTCGGACCGCGACGTCGGTTCCCCTGCTTGAAATGGCTGCGCAGTCCGCGCCAGACAACTCGCAGTACGCTTTGGTCTATGCTCTGGCGCTGATTGAAACGGGCCAGCGCGCCAATGGGATCAAGGTGCTGCAGGCTGCGCAGAAGCGGTTTCCGGGCAATGCCCAGATCCAGCGGGCCCTGGCCGCGTATCAATGAAGGAGCAGCCGATGAAGAAGCTCGCGATCCTGTCCACGCTGCTGGGCCTCATCGCCGGCTGCGCGACCATGACGGCCGGGCAGCGCGAGCTCGTCGATCGCGCCGCGATCCGCGAGGTGATGCAGAAATACGTGTGGAGCGTGGATTCGCTCGATGCCGATGGCTATGTGTCGGTGTTCACCGAAGACGCAGTGATCGATTCCAACGGCACTATCGAAAAGGGTCACGCGGCCATCCGCAGCGTGGTCACGGGCCTCGCCGCGCGGCAGGCCGCCAACCGCGCGGCCGGCAAGCCGCCGGGCAATCTCTACCACGTGATCAGCAACGAGACGATCTCGTTCCAGAGTGACACCGAGGCTACCTACCAGTCCTACTGGCAGACCATGCGCAAGGGCGAAGACGGGCGCTATACGGCCGGCGGCTTTGGCCGCTCCGAAGACCACCTGGTCAAGCAGAAGGATGGCCGCTGGTTGATCCGCTTGCGCAAGCTGGTCGTGTTCACGGACTGACGCCGGCACGCGATGCACGAGCTGTTCGCCACGATCCAGCAGAGCAGCCCGTCGGTGTGGATGCGCGAGGCGCCGCACGCCTATTTCGTCGCACTGATCTTCCATGCCTGGGGCATGGGTTTTCTGATCGGCGGTGGCATCGTGGTGTGTGTGCGGGTCCTGGGCGTGGGCCGGGGCGCAGCGCTCGAACGATTTCGCGGCTTCTTTCCGGTGATGTGGCTGGGCGCCGCGATGGCCATCGTCTCGGGCCTGGCGCTGCTGGTCGCCTATCCTGCCAAGGCGCTGACCAATCCGGTCTTTGCGCTCAAGCTGATCTGCCTGGTTGCAGCGGCGCTGCTGATGCGCAGGGTGTTGCACGGCACCCGCAGCACCGCTGCCGCGGCGCTGGTGCTGTGGCTCGCGGTCGTGGCGTGCGGCAAGTTGCTGCTCTACACCTACTCCATCGAGCTGGTGGACTGATGGGCACCGACCCGGTTTTCGATGTCGATGCCATCGCGCAGTGGGCCGCGAATGTGGGCATTGCCCGCTACCTGTACTGGCGATGGGGCTGGCCCATCAACGAGATCCTGCACTTCACCGGGCTGTGCCTGCTGTTCGGCACGGTGGCGCTGTTCGACCTCCGGATGCTGGGCGTGGCGCGCGGCATCCGCATGAGCGCCCTGCACCGGCTGATCCCATTCGGCGTGCTGGGCTTTGCGATCAGCGTTACCACGGGTTTCATGTTCTTCGTGACCATGCCGGACCAGTACCTCTACAACCCGGCCTTCCAGCTGAAGCTCACGGCCATGGCGCTGGCCGGGCTCAACATGGTGCTGTTCTACGCCACCACGGCCCGGGCAGTCCGGGCCACCGGTGAGGATGCGCTGCCGCCCATGCGGGCGCGCGTATTCGGTGCAGTTTCGCTGGCCAGCTGGCTGGTGGTGATCGCCTGCGGGCGGGTGATTACCGCGTATCGGCCACCCTGGCACTGGTGCCCGTGGTGCTGAGGGTATGATTGGGCCGCAACAAAATCCGACTTGAGGGGGTCGCCGTGTTCAAACTCATCCGTATCGTGGTGCTGCTCGGCGTGGCCATGGCGCCTTCACTGGCCTCAGCCGCGGACTGCAATCGCGCCTGCCTCACCGGCATGGTCACGAAGTACGTCGACGCCATCGTGGCGCACAAGCCGGCGCAACTGCCGCTGGCCGCCGACGTGCGCTACACCGAGGACGGCACGGAAACCGCCATCGGTGGGGGCCTGTGGAAAACCGTCACCGGCAAGGGCGACTTCCGCCAGGACTACCTGGACGTGCACCGCCAGATCGCAGCGGCCCATTTCACGCTGCGCGAGGGCGAGAACCAGATCCTGTATTCGGTGGTGATGCACCTGCAGGACCAGAAGATCACCGGCATCGAGTCGCTGGCGCAGCGCATGACCCCGGGCGGGCGCTTTCAGCCCACCGAGCTCGCCAAGCCGCTGCCGCATTTCAATGATCCGGTGCCGGCGGACAAGCGCAACACGCGCGAGGAGATGATTCGCATCGCGCTCACCTACCCCGAAGGCCTGCGCATCGGCAGCTTCACCAATGCCCCGACGCCGTTTGCCAAAGAGGCGTACCG
The DNA here is from genome assembly GCA_964456255.1 of uncultured Steroidobacteraceae bacterium. Classification (GTDB taxonomy): domain Bacteria; phylum Pseudomonadota; class Gammaproteobacteria; order Steroidobacterales; family Steroidobacteraceae; genus ZC4RG30. Next base: position 35,120 of record CAYWDZ010000005.1, read on the forward strand.
CATCGAGAACGGCGTCTATACGGCCGGCTTCGGCTGCGCGCGTTGCGCCGGCATGTATGAACAGAAGATCATGGTGCATCCGGACCTGAAGGCCAGCACCGTGGCGGTGGATGAGGACAATGGCGCGGTGCTGCTGTGGATGAACTTTGGCGACACGAATTCATATGGCGCCGGCAAGGCGCTGGTGACCTACGAGGCGTTCAAGATCTGGGGCGGCGAGATCCAGGCGATCACGGCCTTCTTCCCCACCCTGCCGGTGGCTACCGAACGCGGCTGGCCCACACTGGAAGCCAACGAGATCCCTGCCCCCGGCTTCATCGAGGCGCGCCTGCGGCGCATGGAAGATGAGGCCGCCATCCAGCGGCTGCTGATCGAATACGGCCGTACGCTCGACAATCGCGACTTCGGGGCCTACGCGGCGCTGTTCGCCGCGGACGGCGTGTGGAAGGGCGCGCAGGGCAGCTACAAGGGCCCGAAGGAGATCCAGACCTCGATGGAGAAGATCTTCACCGATGCGGCCGCCGACATCCCCAAGGGCAAGAACTTCCACGCGATGTCGGACTTCGTCATCACGGTGCAGGGCAATCGCGCCACGGCGACCTCGAAGTTCATCTTCTACAAGCTCGATGGCAGCAAGCCGGTGGCCGAAGTGGCCGGCCGCTACGAGGACGTGCTGATCCGCATCGGCGGCGTGTGGAAGTTCCAGCAACGCACGGCGCTGGGGCCGGGCTAGACGCTGGTCTCCAGCGGATACCCCGCCTCACGCCAGGCCTTCATGCCGCCATCCAGCGCCACCGCGCGCTGGAAGCCCAGTTGCCGCAACGTCGCCGCGGCCAGCGTCGAGATGCGACCGAACTCGCACACGGTCAGGATACGCACCG
>CAYWDZ010000006.1:0-31598 GCA_964456255.1 uncultured Steroidobacteraceae bacterium
CACCGGCACGGGCGCCGCCTGGGGCGCACCGCCACCCGGCCCACCACCGCGCCGACCCGGAATGCCGCCCGGCGCCTGGGCCAGGCTGGCACCGGTCACGGCCAGCAGAACAGCCACGCTCAGCGCAGTCCGAGCGTTCTTCGCAATCGAAATCATGGTCGCCCCCGCAATCGATTTGTCTTGCGGGGATATTACTCAGGATTGCTCCTGACGGCTCGGTGCTTTAGCTGAAGGCCTTGCGGAAGGACAGCGAGACCACGCGGCCCAGCGGATCCATCAGCCAGGGCTGGAAGCGCAATGGCGTGTCACCGTTCTGGTCGGTCACCCGCTGCCGCAAATCCAGCAGGTTCTGCACGTTGAGCGTAATGCGCACGCCCTTCAGCGGCTTCCTGCCGGGAAACAGCGTATCCAGGCTGGTGAAGGCCTGCAGGTCAAAACGCAGCGTCGAGCCGAAGTCCAGCCGGTTGGGCGCCGTCGCCGTGCCGGTATCCAGATGCGCGGCGCTCGCCCAGTTGCCGCTGAGCTGCATGCCGCTGCCGTTGTAGGCGAGCCCGATCGTGGACTGCACCCGGTGGCGGATCTGCGGCGTACCGAACCCCGCGCTACCTGCCAGCAGATCCACCACGGGCAGACCCTCCCGCAGGACACGCCGGTAGGCAATCTGCCACTGGTGGGAGAAATTCAGGTTCAGCCGCCAGCCGGCACCAGAGAGTGTGTCGCTGCCGTCCAGCATCATGCCGATGGGCAGTGCGCCGGAAGACATGACCGCACTCGCGGCCGAGCTGTTGGGCCCTGAAGTCGGACCTTTCGGGGCACCGAAGGTCTTGCGGAAATTGCCTCCCCAGCGGAATGACTCGTTGCGGGTGCTGTCGAAATTGACCATGCGCGCGTCGATCTCGTAGAGCCGGCCGTCGGCATCGCGCTTGAAGCGGTCGGGGAACGCCGCCTGCACTTCCGCGCTCGGGGCCGGCAGGGATTGCATGGGATGGCGGTACATCGTGCGCGTGTACTGCGCGTTGAGCGTGAAGTCCACCGTCTTGATTGGCCGCACCTGGCCGCTCAGGTTGATGATGTCGCGGTCTTCGACCAGCAGGTCGGGATTGCCACCGGTGATGTAACGCACCAGCACCGTTTCCTCGCGCAGGAAGTCATACGCCCGGTAGTCGTCGACGACCACGATGGGGTCCGTCAGCGCGCTGGGCGTGGGCGCCTGCCGCTCCCGGTTGTAACCGATACGCAGGTTCACGCGATTGCCGTTGCGCCCGTTCAGGCCGAAGCCGTAGGTGTACAAGGTTCCCGTCGCGGTCACATTGCGGGCGGCGCCATTGAGTTCAGCGCCCATGCCGAAGCCCTGCGACTGCGGCGTACCCAGCAGCGGCAGCTGCATGGTCAGGTACGCGACCTTGTCCTCGCGCGTGCGATGGGTGCTGACATTGTTGGTGCCGATGGTCCGGGACCGCTGACCGTTCTTCGACCATTGCACGCTCAGGTTCGCGTTGGCCTTGCCTGCAGGCATTTCGAACATGGCTCCGGACAGCTGGATGCGGGTCGAAGCGTTGTAGCCGCGGCCGCGCGCGTGATCGCTGAGCAGGGTATCGAGCAGCTCATCCGGAAACAGCCCGAACGGATTCAGCGTACCGGCGTCGATCCCGGCCTGCAGTGCGGTGGTATCCACGCGGCGCTCGCTGTCGGTGGTGGACTGGTTCCATCCGAAGCCGCTGTCCGTCATCAGCCGCCACTTGCCGAGTTGCGTGCTGAGGTTGATGGAAAGATTCGCACTGGTGGCATCACGCTTCTGGCGCAGCGGCGCGCCCAGGTAGCGGGCCAAAGCCACGTCGCTGGCGAAGGGCGTGAAGGGCGAGGAGGCCGGAACGTGCAGCAGCGCCGAGGTCGCACCGGTCAGAGAGTGTGATTCGTTGTGGTCCAGGTTCGCATTCAGATTCAGCGCAATCTTGTGCGGCAACTGTCGCCCCATGTTGCCGTTCACGCCGTAACTGAAGGAATCGCCGATCAGCGAGCGATAGCGGCCCATGTCGCTGACATTGGCTGAATTGGCCGACGCGACGAAGTCCTGCAGCGCCGGCGTTGCCAGCCCGGCAGGCACACCGGCCACCGTCACGGGAAAGCCGGCCGCGGCACTCAGGTCCGGATCGATCTCGCCGCCAGTCACGGGCCACGAGAGCAGGTTGCCGTTCAGGTCGTAGGGCACGGCGGTGGGCTGGGTCTGAATGCCGCGATGCGCCTCCAGCAGCGGCGATGTCCGGTTGCCGTACACCGAGAGATTGCGGACGTTGCCGTTGACCAGCTTGAGCATGCTGAAGTTGCCATTGCCACCCGTGCCCCGTCCGGCGGTGGATCCCCGGGCCGTGATGCTGCCCGTGCCCTGGCTGAACTGGCTCTTGAGCACCACATTGATCACGCGGCGCGTGGGGCTCTCGCCGATGGCCGCGGCGGCCTGTGGCGGCAGCACCTCGACCCTGAGGATCGACTCGGGCGGCAGGTCGTTCACGCTGCGGATGCCGTTGGCCGGCTTGCCGTTGACGAGGATGATCGGACCTTCGGCGCTGTTGTCCACGTCGGGGGAGATCTGGTTCAGCAGGTCGCCAACGGTGTTGGCGCCATAGGCTGCAATGCCCGCCTCATCCAGTTCGGATTCCGCATAGATGCCGGCCACCACCTCGCCGCTGGTGGCGTAGATGACGACCTCCTCCAGTTCCCGGTCCCGGGTCCTGGACTGGGTCTCCGTTGCGGGGGCTTCAGCCGCGAGCGCGGTCAGTGAATCAGGCAGCGCAAACGCGGCAAGCAGACAGCACATCCGTGTGACAAGCGGCGACATTGCGTTCCTCGCAGGCTGGTGGCGCCAGAGTACTGCATCAGATTCGCCGCGAGCCGAGGCTGTGGAATTCTTAACGAACGGCGCGGAACCGTCGCGGCCTTGCTCGCGCAGGGCGCGTGCCCAATTGCGCCAGCAGGATTGTGGTCGGGCCAGTCCTACTTGGCCTTCAAAGCCAGCCTGGAAACGCCTTGGGGCTGGACCATTTCGATGCTGAACGTATTGTCGGCGCTGCGGCTGTAGGCCAGCGAGGTCATGCTGCCTTCGGTGACCGCCTTGAACTTGACGTGCTTGTCGCCGATCTCGGCCAGCTCGAGCTTCTGTGCCACGGGGCTTCGCGGTACGAACCCGCTGCCCCACTGCTGAATGCTCATGGCCAGCGAGCCATCCTTTTCCTCGATGGTGATGACTTCCCACATGCTCACGCCGTTGGGGCCGCTCATGCGCACCATGGCGGCGATGCCACCGCCACCCGGGCTGATCCAGTTCTCTTCGAGGGTATTGGCGCCAAACGGGACAGACCAGGTGCCGGTCATCCAGGCCAGATCCGAGATCTTTGCGGGCGGGCCCGCGGCGAACGACGTGCCCGCGATGAGGGCCAGACCCAGAGTCGCGAACAGGCGATTGAAGTGCATGTGATCCCCTTTCCCTTGTTGTGGGTGCGCGAAGGCTAGCGGCTGCGGGTACGTGACGCCAGCGGTCAGTCCCAGACAAAGAAATGTTTCCTGTGCTTCTCTTTTCGCATCTGCTCGTACATCTGCTGCAGCCGCGCATGCTCGAGCAGGGCGCGCAGCAGATCCGGATCAGTCTTCAGGAGTTCCTTGGTCTTCTCCGTGAGAACCGGCAACGTCGTGCGTTGCAGTTGCCCGGCCGACTGGAACCCCACCGTGGTGGGCTGACCGGTCATGAACTGCATGGCCTGCTCGTGGGACAGATCGTCGGCCTGGGCCGTTACACAGACTCTTCTCTTGAGCTGGCTGCCGGTCGGCGCCTCGTTACGGCAACGGATATCGAGATTCCGGTCCGTGTTCAGCTCGTTGAATCGGCTGTAGAACCGCTCTTCCGCCTCCACCATGGCCTTGTGCAGGCCGCTCAATGTGGTCAGGTCACCGGTTACCAGGACCTCGTCGAGTGTCCGGATCTTCGCCAGATCCTGGGGCTGCCCAGTGTCGGCATCCGCTTCAGCAGCCAGCGAACTCGCGGCAAATGCCAGTGCCAGCACACAAGACGAGACGATGACGCTCTTCATGGTTCCCTCTGACAAGACAGACGCTGCGGCTCTGCCGGACCCACCGGCCAGATCAGTATCCCACCGAAATGCGTCACCCCGCGCGGTCATGCGGGCCGGCGCATCCTGAACATGACCGGTGGCGAGACCTCCGCGTACCCGTCCGGGCCGCCGGCACGAAGGATGGGGTGTGCGGCCGCGGTGTCGTAGATGCCATCGACCAGCAGGCGTCGTGCGACATGCACGGCCACGACCTCACCGAAAACCACCCAGTTCGGCATCGGGCTGCCTGCCGTGTCGGTGAGCTGCACGATCTGCGTGACCTTGCACTCCATCGCGACCGGGCTTTCCTTCACGCGCGGGGCCGCCACATGGATCGCGGCGATCGGCGTCAAACCCGCGAGCTCGAACTCACTGACATGCGGCGCCACCGTGGCAGAGGTCTGGTTCATCTGGGTGGCCAGAGACCGGGTGGCGAGGTTCCACACGAACTCGCCCGTCTCGCGCGCGTTGCGCAGCGTGTCTTTCGCGCCGGTGCTGGCGAAGCCGATGATCGGTGGCGTGTAGGCAAAGGCATTGAAGAAGCTGTACGGCGCCAGGTTGAAACCGCCGCCGGCACCGCGTGTGGCGATCCAGCCAATGGGGCGTGGCCCGATGATGGCGTTGAACGGATTGTGTGGCAGCCCGTGACCGCGGGAAGGCTCGTAGTAGTAGAAATCGTCGGCCCTCTCCGTCATGCCGGGTACGCTATCAATCCGCCACCATGACCGCCACTACCCTGCAAGCCACCGACCCCGGCCTCGTGATCTTTCTGGTCGCCGGCCTGGCTGCGCTGCTGGTGGGACTCTCCAAGGGTGGGCTGACGATGGCAGGTGCACTCGGCACACCACTGCTCGCGACCGTCATGTCGCCGGTCAAGGCCGCCGCGCTGCTGCTGCCGATCTTCGTCGTCAGCGACTGGTTCGGGCTCTATGCCTATCGACGCCACTTCGACCGGCGCAACCTGCTCATCCTCATCCCTGCAGCGGTCATCGGCATTGGCATTGGCTGGCTGTCGTTCTCGGTCATCTCCGACCGCATGGTGGGCCTGTTCATTGGCGTGATCGGCATGGCGTTCTGCCTCAATGCCTGGCGCCTGCGGCACCGACCGCCGCCGCCACGTCCAGCCGACGTCCCGCGCGGCCTGTTCTGGGGCGCAATTACCGGGTTCACCAGCTTTGTCTCGCACTCCGGCGGTCCGCCCTACCAGGTCTACGTGTTGCCGCAGCAGCTCTCCAAGGTGGTGTTTGCCGGCACCACCACCATCACCTTCGCCGCGATCAACTTCGTGAAGTTGCTGCCCTACTGGCAACTGGGCCAGCTGCGGCCGGAGAACCTCAAGTTCTCGCTGCAGCTGATGCCGATCGCCATCGCCGGCACCTTCGCCGGGGTATGGCTGGTGCGGATCATTCCCGAGCGGATGTATTTCGCACTCGTCTACGGCGCCTTGTTTGCGCTGTCGATAAAACTGGTGGCGGCGGCGATTCCCTGAGCAAGGGGCGCCGGCGCCTCATCCGGTTTGCTCATATCGAACTCGAGGGGGTGTGGCGCATTGCTGGTAAAGTCGGCCCGGCACGGAGAACTGCAAGGAGATCCATCATGCGCCTGCTCCCGACCACCCGCCTCGCCGCCATCCTTTGTCTGGTCATGATGGGTCCCGCGCTGCCTGCGCAGCCGGCACCCACGCCCTTCCAGCAAAGCGTGCTCAAGGCCATGCAGGGCGAGATCCGCACCACTGAAGAGAAGGCACGCGACGTGAACCGCCTGCCGGTGGAGACCCTCACCTTCTTCAGGATGCGCGAGGACATGCGCGTGATCGAGATCCTGCCTTCGGGCGGCTGGTACACGAAGATCCTGGCGCCGGTGCTCAAGGACAAGGGCAAGCTGTACGTGGTGCATCCCGAAGGCCGCTACGCAGATCAGTACCGGGGCATCGCGAAGCTGCCAGGGTTCGAGAAGGTCGAGGAGATCGGCTGGGGTGCAACCAGCACGGCTGGTGGCGGCGCATTCGGTCCGTCAGGAAAATGGAACGTGGCGCCCGTGGATCTCGTGCTGACCTTCCGCAACTATCACAACTTCTCTGCTGCAGATCGCGGCACGGTCAACAAGTCCGCGTTCGACGCGCTGAAGCGCGGCGGCTACTACGGCATCGTGGACCACACGCGCCGGCACAATGAACCCACCACCCGCGAGAATGGCCGCCGCGTCGACCCGGTGCTGGTGATCAAGGAAGTGCAGGCCGCCGGTTTCGTGCTGGAGGATTTCAGCAACCTGCACTACCACGCGGAAGACGCGCTGAACCTGGAGGTTGCCAACCCGGCCGTGAACGACAGGACCGATCGCATCACGCTGCTGTTCCGCAAACCATAGCCACAGGCATCAGGAGCAGAGGCAACATGCACAAACAGATCCTTCGCGTGGCCGCCAGTGGCGCGCTGCTGCTCGCTGCCTGCAGCCCCGGCGAAAAGGTCACGGCAGCAGCGCCCCCATCCCCGTCAGCGGCATGCGCGCCGGATGGCACGCTGCAGTTTGTCTGCGGACCGAAGAATGGCGAGGACATCCTGCGCCTGGGCACGCGCTGGCTGATCGTGTCGGGCATGGATGGCGCGCTCAACGGAGCCGGCCCGGCGCATGGTCGTCTCTACCTGGTGGATCACCGCGCGAAGAACTGGTTCGAGGCATTCCCCGGAGCAGCGCCGGTGTTCCGTCAGAACCGTGAGTTGTACGGGAACTGCCCCGGGCCGGTCGATACCAACAACTTCTCGGCGCACGGGCTCGCCTTGCGCGAGCAGCAGCCGGGCCACTACCGCGTGTATGTCACCGGCCACGGCACGCGCGAGGCCATCGAGGTCTTCGAGGTGGATGCCACCGGCGCAACGCCGACGCTTGCATGGACGGGCTGCGTGGTGCTGCCGGAAGATGTGCTGGCCAACAGCGTCGCCATCCTGCCCGACTGGGGTTTCGTGGTGACCAAGTTCCTCGATCGCCGCGTGCCCACGCAGCAGGCCATGGCCGAGGCGCGGCAGGGCAAGCCCAACGGCGCCGTGTATGAATGGCATCCGGGCGGCAAGGTTGAACCCATCGACGGCACCGGGATGTCCGCACCCAACGGCATCGATGTCTCGCCCGACGGCAACACGCTCTACGTGGCGGCGTTCGGCACGCGCGAATTCGTGCGCTTCCAGCGCGGCGCGGGTGGCGTGAAGAAGGACAGCATTACCCTCGACATCACGCCCGACAATGTGCGCTGGAGCCAGAACGGCAAGTTGCTGACGGCAGGAGGCAATGCGCCCGCGCCAGGCGGTGCGGCGACCGCGGGCTGGGGTGTCATCGAGATTGATCCGGCGACGCTTGCCACGCGCCGGGTTGCCGGCACCGCAAGCAGTGCCGGCATGCAGGCCATCAGCGTCGGCACCGATGTGGGTGACGAGATGTGGGTCGGCACCTTCAGCGGCGACCGGATCGGCTACGTGAAGGTGCGCTAGTCCATCGTCGCGCCTACCGCGCGACGATGGGCAGGCGGATCTGCGACGCGTTCTTTCCGCCTTCGTGCACCGTGACGCTCTTCGCCGTTCCGCTGGTCGGATCGGAAAACGACAGCGTCAGGCGAATGCGATGCCCCGCCTTGAACACGTATGAAACCGGCAGCAGCGCGAACTTCAGCTCGACCGTTTCGCCGGCCTTCAGCGGCGCGACGTCCGCCTTGCGGGAGGGATGCCACGGCAGGCCACGGTTGTCGTACGGTGCAGTACCGAGCTTGCGCACCGAGGCGCGCAGCCCACCGAGCATCTGGTAGCCCTTCGCCGTGCCATCCGGCGCCACGTCTTCGAGCTTGGCGATGACATCCGCATCGGCCGCGCTGGTGGAGATCCACAGCGAGACCACCGGATCACCGGTCACTTCCGTATCCGCCGGCAGCGGCGAAGTTTCGTAGCCCACGCTGCCCGCGCCCGTGGTGACGCTGATGGAACTGATGCGCACCGGCGCGACCATCGGCGCATCCAGCGTGCCCGCTTGCGCAGGCTTGTTGGTGGAAAGCGCCTTCGCGGACAGGAAGTAATCGGTCTGCCGGCTCTGCGGCGGCCAGGTCTTCGCGGTCTGCCAGGCCTTGCCTTCCGGAGCGTTGTAGGTGAACCAGGTGACCGGGTCCTCTTTCATCACCCCGTTCTGCACACCCTTCAGCCAGTAATCGAAGAAGCGCAGCTCCTCGATGCTGATGTCCATGCCGGCCTCGCGCAGCGCCACGGGCCAGCCGCAATGCGCACCCGGCCCCACGATCATCTTGACGTTGCCTGGCGTGAGGTTGCGGAAGGTCGTGAACGCGCCATGCCGCGTGCCGGCCTCGTCCCAGTTTGCCGTGACCATCACGCCCATGCCCGGACGCTTGAGCGCCTCGAGATGCGCGGAAGGATTCGTCACCATCCACCAAGGCACGCCAACCGCCTCCGACACCGAATCCCGGTACGGCAGCTGGCCGGGTGAATCGAAGTTGCCCGCATGGCTGGCGATGGCCTTCGCGAGTTCCTCGGCGCCGTTGGGCCCGTCGACAGCAACCGCGGCCTTGTCCCGCTGCGCGACCTGGTTGGTGCCGCCTTCGGCCGTGGGCGTGCCCACGTTTGCCTTCGCCGCCATGCCACCGAGCACCCACACGGGGTAGGGTTCGAACTCCGCGCTCTGCGGCACCACGGCCTTCAGCGAAGGCGGACGCGTGGTGGCCGCCTGCATCTGGCTGCCGCCCACGGCCGAGCAGCCCCACATGCCGATGTTGCCGTTGCTGTACGGCTGCTTGGCGAACCACTCGGTCACGTCGTAGGCATCGTTCCTCGCCGGGTCGATCCACTCGCCGCGGTTGTAGCCCTTGTTCGTGCCGTACGAGGCGTACACGCCACGGAAATCCACCACGGCCACGTTGTAGCCATGCCTGATCAGTGCCTCTTCAGGCGTGGAACGGCCGCGCCGGTTGTAGGGTGTGTGGCTCCAGATCACCGGCAGCTTTTCGGAAGCCACCACGCCATTCTTCGTCGGCCGGTACAGGTCGGCGGCCAGCTTCACGCCATCGCGCATCGGAATGTAGAACGAGGTGCGCTCCACACCGTCATAGCTCGCCGAGGAGTAACCCTCGTACTGGCCAGGCCTCGAGACTTTCGCGGGCGACTGCGCGAACACCGGTGCGAGCAACGCCATCACAGCTGCGGCCGCCAGGCCATTGGTCATGCGCCGGTTCATGCGTACCTCCCCTCTTGTGCGCCAGATGCTACCAGCGCCTCGAGGGCCGTGGTGAGACGCAGGAATGTGGGCGCTCAATTCCAGAACGTCTCACGCGTTCCGCGGACGCCGGGCGTTCGTTCGCGAAGTTGTCCTGACCTCCCGCCCACGGCGCTTGAGTGCCTCGCGCAGCAGCCATTCGATCTGTCCGTTGACGCTGCGCAGGTCCTGGGCAGCGAGCGCCTCGATCTCGGCTGCAACCGCCGGATCAAGGCGCAGCAGGAACGGCTTGCGGTCGGGCGGCTCGCTCAATCCCAAGGACCTCAGCTGTAGAGCGTGCCCGCGTTGATCACGGGCTGCGCTTCGGTTTCGGCGCAGAGCACCACCAGCAGGTTCGACACCATCGCCGCGCGGCGTTCCGGGTCGAGATCCACGACGCCGCGCTCCGTGAGGCCATTCAATGCCATCTCCACCATGCTGACCGCACCGAGCACGATCTGCTTGCGCGCACCGATGACCGCCTCGGCCTGCTGCCTGCGCAACATGGCGCCCGCGATCTCCGGCGCATAGGCCAAGTGCGTGAGCCGCGCGTCATCGACCTGCAGACCGGCCTTTGCGAAGCGCTCCTGCAATTCCTTCACCAGCTTGCCGATGATCTCGTCCCCGCCGGCGCGCAGCGTCAATGCCCCGTCCGCCTCGTCGACGTGGTCATAGGCATACTCGTTCGCGAGGTGCCGCAACGCGGCTTCGGCCTGCACCGGCACGTACTGTTCGTAGTGGTCGATGTCGAGGACCGCACGCGCGGTATCGCTGACGCGCCAGACGATGGCCGCCGCGATTTCGATCGGGTTGCCGCGCTTGTCGTTGACCTTGAGCTTCTCGCTGTTGAAGTTGCGCAGGCGCAGCGAAACCTTCTTCTTGTTCAGGAACGGGTTGGCCCAGCGCAGGCCGGTCGCGTGGTCCGTGCCGCGGTACGAGCCGAACAGCATCAGCAGCGCCGACTGGTTCGGCTGCAGCATGTACAGGCCCTTGAGCATCAACGCCAGCAGCAACACCATGCTGATGATGAACAGCGCGGAAGGGTCGCGGTCGCCCAATTCGGGACGGACCGCGAGGCTGACGTGGATCGGCACTGCGACCAGCGCGCCCACCGCGATCAACAGCGCGACATAGCCGCTGAAACTCCTGAAGGCGATTTCCTGTGTGCCACTGCCCTGCGTGTTCATTCTCGATCTCCCGGGTACGATTGACCATCGGACACGGGTGATATTAAAGTGATATCACTTTCAAGGCAAGGCGGAACTACAGGTTCAGCATGGCGGTGCTGTCGCCGAAGTGCTCCTCGGGGCATCCCAGCTTGTCGAGCAGCGCCAGCAGCAGGTTCGACATGGGCGTGTGTTCCGCCTGCACCAGGTGCCGGTTGCCCGTGAGCCGCCCGCCCGCACCACCGGCCAGCACGATGGGCAGCGGATCGTGATTGTGCGAGTTGCCGTCGCTCATGCCGCTGCCGTACAGCACCAGCGAGTGATCGAGCAATGTGCCATCACCGTCCGGCAGTTTCGCCAGCTTGTCGAGGAAGTACGCAAACAGGCTGGTGTGGTAACGGTTCAGCACGGCGAAGCGCGCCTTGTTGTTCTCGTTGTTCGAATGATGCGAGAGGATGTGGAACGAATCGCGAACCCCGCTGGCGGGATACACGGCGCCACTCAGCTCCTTCGCGACCATGAACGTGCCGATGTGCGTGATCTCGGTTTGCCACGCCAGCGTCAGCAGGTCGTACATCAGCTTGATGTGCTGGTCCACATCCTTCGGAATGCCGCTGGGCCGATCCGGAATCTCGACGTCGCCGCTCGCACGTTCGCCCGCCTGCGCGATGCGGCGCTCGATCTCGCGCACATCGGTAACGAAGCGGTCGAGGCGTTCGCGGTCCGTGGCCGGCAATCTGCGATCCAGGCCGCGGATCTGGTCCGAGACCGAATCCAGCAGGCTCAGGGCTTCGGTGCGGCGCGCGGCGCGCTGCGTGGCATTGGCGCCATCGCCAAAGAGCTGTTCGAACACGTTGCGCGGGTTGTTCTGCATGGGCAACGGCGCCGTCTCGCCCTGCCATGAAATCGTATTGCGGTAGGCGCAGCTCAGGCCCTCGCCGCAGCTCATGCTCGAATCCTCGACCGTCAGCTCCAGGGATGGCAAGGGCGTGTCCTGTCCCAGGTGTTGCACCGCCACCTGATCGACGGTGATCCCCAGCCGCGGCGCACCGGACATCGCCTTGGCGCCGCTCAGGTAGGCCGCCGACGAGCGATTGTGGTTGCCCGTGGCGCCGCCGGGCCCGTATGCCAGCGGATGCCTCAGGTTCGTGATGACGTTGATGCGCGCGCGGAATGGTTCCAGCGGTTGCAGGATTTCGCTGAAAGTGAAGTCCCGCCCCTCATTCGCCGGCGTCCAGCGCGCCATGGTCGCGCCATGCGGGAAATAGATCGCGCCGAAGCGCGTGCGCGGAGCCGGTACGGCCGACATGGCCGGCACCATCGATTCCAGCAGTGGCAGCGAAAGCGCTGTGCCCACGCCGCGCAGCACTGCGCGGCGTGACAGGTGTCGACGGGTGATGAATTGACTCACATGACCTCCATCTACTTGCCGGCCACGACGCGCTGCGGCTCCGCTGCCCTGGCGCGTTGACGAAACGCCGGACTTTGCACGACACCCATGATCAGCGCACTGACCCGGTAGTCTTCGCTGGCCGCCTGCCGCACGATCGCGCGCACCGTCTTCATGTCACGGTAATCCACGGTGCGGCCCAGCGCATAGGTCAGCAGCCTTTCGGTGAAGCTGGTCACGAACATCTCGCGTCGCGCCAGCAGCGCGTTGATCAGGTCGTCGGGGCCGCTCACCGCCGTGCCGTCCACCAGGGTGCCGCGGGCGTCGACCGGCGAATCCCCGTCGCTGGTGCGCCAGGCGCCGATGGCATTGAAATTCTCCAGCGCGAACCCGACCGGATCGATCACGCCATGGCAGGCCCCGCAGGAGGGATTCCTGCGGTGCGCCTCGAGGCGCTCGCGCACCGATGAGGTGAGCACCTGCGTGCCATCGCCGTCGATGTTCGTTTCCACACCCGGTGGTGGCGCCGGCGGCGGCGTCCCGAGAATGTTCTCCAGCACCCAGGCCCCGCGGATCACGGGCGAAGTGCGCGTGGCAGTGGAGGTGATGGTCAGGATGCTGCCGTGTCCCAGCACGCCGCGCCGATGCGTTGCGGGCGGCAGCTGCACGCGTCTGAAGTGCGAGCCACGCACACCGGGAATGCCGTAGTGACGGGCGAGGCGCTCGTTCACGAAGGTGTAGTCGGCCGTGAGCAGTTCGGTCAGTGGCAGGTCCTTCCCGAAGACCCAGCCCACGAGCGAGCGCGTCTCCTCGATGAAGGCTTCGCGCAGGTTCTCGTCGAATCCCTCCACCTCGGGGGTCACCGTGGCCAGTTGCCGGAGGAACAGCCACTGTCCGGCGAAATTTTCCACCAGTGCGCTGGCGCGAGTGTCGGCCAGCATGCGCTTGACCTGCGCCGCCAGTACCTCGGGCCGATGCAGCCGGCGCTGCACGGCCAGGTCCACCAGGGTCTGGTCGGGGATGCTGCTCCACAGGAAGAAGGACAGGCGCGATGCCAGTTCCAGGTCGCCGATCTCGTAGGCTTCCCCGGCTCCCACGCCGGGCGGTTCCTCCTCGAACCGGAACAGGAACCGCGGATCCACCAGGATGCGCGCCAGTGCCTGGCGGATACCCGCTTCGAACCCCGCATCGGCGCGGCCCTGCTCGTAGAACTGCAGGATTGCGCCAAGATCCTGCGGCCTCTGTGGCGCGCGAAATGCCCGGCTGGCGAGGTCGACCACAATCCGCTCCGCACAGGCACGCTCTTCGGAAGCGGCCCGCGGCATGCAGCTGAAGATGCGGCGCCTGCTCCCGGTATCGCCGGGACCGGTGGCATTGAACGGGCCGGTGATCTCGATGGCGTCGATGCCACCCGACACCTTGAACACGGAGTAGATGTCGTTGACTCCGGTGGAGCGGCGCTGGTCGAACAACGCGGCGGTCAGCTCATGCGGCCCGGCCTTCACGCGCACACTCAAGCTGCGTGTGTTGCCTTCGACGCGCTGGCCATCAAGGGTTACATCCACGCGCGCTCCCCCCGCGCCCATGCCACCTGCGCCGAACCCACCGCGGTCGGCAAGGTTGAACCCACCACCGCCGCCAGGATTGCCGGGACCAAAGCCGCCGGCACCCCGGCTGCCGACGTCGAAGGCTCCCGCGCTGCGCACGCTGATGCGGTATTCCGCATCCAGCGGGAAGTAATGCGTGATGCGCTCGCCACCGCGCGAACCCAGCGGCAGGCCTTCCAGATGCTGGTCCTGCGCAAGGGTGGCCGGTACCGCGTAGACCGTGGTGGTTTCGGTCAGCGTCATGTCGCCGACCGCCAGGCGGCTCAGCTTCATCGCCGCCGTGGTGTAAGCCTGGATCAGGGCGGGCGAAATACTTTGCCCCGAGGCCACGTTGTCGAAGCCATTGGTGGAATCATCCGCGGGCAGCAGCGCGGCCACATCCACCTGCAGACCCAGGATGTCCCGGATCGCATTGCCGTACTCGACGCGATTCAGGCGATGCAGCGCCGGCGCCGCGGCCGGCAAGGCGGGGCCCGCATCCAGGCGCGCCTCCAGCAAAGTAGCCACCGCTTCGGCGTCGACCCGCGACGGGCGATCCTTGCCGGGCGGCGGCATCATCCCGGATCGCAGCTTCAGGGCCACCTTTTCCCAGACTTCCGCGTTCGATGACGCCTGCGCCGGATCCAGCAACGTGAGATCAATGCCGCCCGCCCAGTCCTCGGTGTTGTGGCACGCGGTGCAGTACCGCTCGGTCAGCGCATGCACGGCTTCGGCACTCCAGACAACGACCGGAACCAGCCAGACCGCGGCCAGCACCGCCCCGCCGCGCACGACGAGCCGCGTGCTCATCGAACCTCCTTGCCCTGCTCGCGCAGCAGCTGAGTGATCAGCGCGATGGAACCGGGCTTGGGCTCCGGGGCATGGGTGGCCAGAAACACACCCTTGGCCCAGTCGAGCGCCGACCGGTGTTCATTGTCCTGCGCGGTGAGGTCGGCGCCTTTTTCAACGAGGAACCGGATGATGTCGTCCGAACCGCGGTTGGCCGCGCCGTGCAGTGCCGTGATGCCCATGGAATTGGCCTGATTCACGTCCATGCCCAATTCATAGCAGAGTTTGACGGCTTCGAGCAGGCTGGCGGGCCCCTCGGTCCAGGTCTGTGCCACCACCCAGTTGACGCCCGCCGCCGCCATCAGTGGCGAAGTGCCCTGGAAGGTGTCGATCTTCGGATTCGCGCCATGCTCGAGCAGCAGCTTCATCACGGTGACATCGCCGGCCAGCGCAGCCGTGAGGAATGGTGTCTGCCCGGTGAAATCCACCCACTCCAGCGAGCCCGTGGTCTCGAGCAGGAAATGGCGGAACGGCGGAGTCTCCTTCGTGCGCGCATTCACGTCCGCATGGGCTGCCAGCAACGCGCGGATGAGCTCCAGTACGGGCCCGCGGTCGATGCCATTCTTGAAGTTGGCGTTGTGCACATACAGGTTGCGCACGTTCACCGCCTCCCACAGCGGGGTGCGACCATACCAGTCGGCTGCGTTCACATCGGCGCCACTGCCCAGCAGCAGCAGTGCCGTGGCCACGCCATTGTTGGAGATCGCCATCAGCAGCGGCGTGATGTCATTGGCCTCGCGCGCATCGATGGCCGCGCCGGCCTGCAGCAGCAGCTTCGCCACGTCGGCATGGTTGTGGCGCGCGGCATAGTGCAGCGGCGTCAGACCGCCCGGCGCGGGTTCGCGGCGGCCCCGGTCCGCGGGCACGCCGCCGCGGATGATGCCCACGCCGAAGCCGAAGCCGGGAACCGAATTCGGTCCGATGAAGGCCGGCGCGGGGCCCACGTTCGTCGCCACGTTGGGTTTGGCACCCGCGGCCAGCAAGGCCGCGACCACACCCGCATGGCCGGCACGCGCGGCATACATCAGCGCCGTCTGCCCGTAGGTCGCTTCGCGTTCGTCCACGCGTGCCCCATGGCGCAGCAGGTCTTCGACCACCGGCACGACGCCGCCCTGTGCAGCCATCATCAACTCCGTCTCGCCAGTGGGTTCGAGCTGGTTGGCATCGGCGCCCGCTTCGAGCAGCAGGTCGACCATTTCCGCATTGCCCGTGGCGATGGCGAGACTCAACGCGCTGATGTCCCGATCGGTGCGGCCGTTGGCGTCGGCGCCAGCCTTGAGCAGCAACCGTGCGCCGGCCACGTCTTCGGCATCGACGCGCCAGTGCAGCGCGGGCGTGCCGAACGGGCCGAGTGCGTTCACCTCCGCGCCACTCTTCAGCAGCGCCTGCACCTGGGCAAGGTCGCCGTGCATGGAGGCTTCGGCCAGCGCACCAGGCGCGGCCGCGCAGGCCTGCCGCGCGACGACCAGCGCCACGAGGGTGAGCAGCCCTGCATGCTGCGTGAACCGGCGGATGTTCATGGACCCCACGTCAATGTCGCACTCGGAGTTGCTTCTTATAGTTGCAGGTTTAGCATGGAGTTTCGACCACTAGCCACATCCTTTAGGAGTCCCCGCGTGCAAAACCGCAATCCCGATGCCTCCGTGCCCGGTACGTCCCCCAGCCGGCGCGATCTGCTTGGTGCCGGGCTGGCCCTGGCCGTGGGCGCACTGGCGGCCAGGCCGCGCATGGCGCAGGCGGCCGACGCCAGCCCCGTGGATGCCCGGCTGCTGCCCGGCTTCAAGGTGGAGCGCGTCAAGACCAGCGGCGCCGAGCTGCATGCGGTCATCGGGGGCAGCGGACCGCCGCTGCTGCTGATCCACGGCGCGCCGCTGACCCACCTGTCCTGGTTCAAGGTGGCGCCGGAACTGGCGAAGAAGTACACCGTGGTGGCTGCCGACCTGCGCGGCTATGGCGACAGCAGCAAACCGCCGGATGGCGAGCAGCACGTCAACTACTCCAAGCGCGCCATGGCGCTCGACCAGGTCGAGCTGATGAAGCACTTCGGTTTCGACCGCTTCGCGGTGGTCGGCCACGACCGCGGCGGGCGCGTCGGGCACCGGCTGGCGCTGGACCATCCGCAGGTGGTCACGCGCATGTCCGTGCTCGATATCGTGCCCACCCAGTATCTGTATGCGCACACCACCAGGGCATTCGTCGAGGCCTACTTCCACTGGTTCCTCTACATCCGCCCGGCACCGTTTCCGGAGGACATCCTCAACCAGCAGGTGCAAGCCGGCACCTTCAGCCGTGGCGGCCTGCCCGAACTGCGCGATGAATACGCGCGTGTGTACCGGGACCCGGCCAACGTGCACGGCATGTGCGAGGACTACCGCGCTTCGGCCGGCATCGACATCACCTACGATGAGGCGGACATCAAGGCCGGGAAGAAGGTTGCCTGCCCGCTGCACGTGCTGTGGGCCAGCGACGGCGCGATGGGCCGCATGTACGACGTGCTGGGCATCTGGAAGGATCACGGCACGAAGGTGACCGGCAAGGGGCTGACGGGCGGCCACAATCTGCAGGAAGGCAACCCGGCAGGCGTTCTGGCCGAGCTGCTGCCGTTCCTGGCCGGCTGATTCGCCGGGCAGTCAGCCTGGTTCGTACCAAGCCACCCGATCGCGGCCGCTGGTCTTGGCGTCGTACATCGCCTGGTCGGCGGCGGCCAGCAGTTGGCGGGGCGAGACCTCGGGGGACGGCACCAGCACCGCGACTCCCACGCTGATCGTGACATGCGACGCGAGGGGCGAGGCCGGATGCGCGAACTGTTCAGCCGCAACCGCGCGCCGCAGCGCCTCGGCCTCGATGATTGCGGCATCCAGAGTGCGCCCGGGCAACAGCACCACGAATTCCTCGCCACCCAGGCGTGCGACCAGGTCGTTTTCATCCAGCGCGACGCGCTCGCAGATCCGCGCCAGCATGCGCAGGCATTCGTCGCCGCGCAGATGCCCGTCTGAATCGTTGAGCGCCTTGAAGTAATCGGCATCGGCCAGCAGCAGCGCCAGCGGCGTGCCGTCCAGACTCAGGCGCGCCCACGTCTCGGCCAGACGCGCGTCGAACTGGCGACGATTGGCAATCCCGGTCAGGCCATCGCGCATCGACAATCGTTCCAGCTTGCGATTGGCCGCGGTCAGCTCGTTGGCCATGCGCGCGAAGTGGATCGCGCCGGCGACCAGATCGGCGACGGCATCGAACACCGCACAGGCCTCGGGACCGAAGAAATCGGTGCGGGCACTTTCCAGATTGAGCACGCCATGCAGGCGGCGGCCGTGGCGGATCGGCACCAGGTATTCGGATCGGGCGGTTGCGTTGCCCGGTACGTAATCCGGGTCCGTGGCGGTATCGCGAATCAGGTGCGGCCGCCCCAATTGCACACAGCGACCGGCAGCGCCCACCGTGATCGGCCAATGACCCCGGGCCGCGAGCGGTGACTGGGTGAATTCGCCGGAATAGACCTCGTGGATGAACTGCGTGTTCTCATCGTCCAGCAGCAACACGCTGACGATGGCCACCGGCAACTCCGCCACCAGGCAATCGCAGATGCCCTGCATCAGCGAATCCAGACTCGCGCCCTGCAAGGCCTCGCGCGAGATGCGGATCAGGATTCGGGTCAGGGTAGCCTGACGCGCGGGCGCATCCTGCACATCCCATGGCACCACGCGGGAATCGATCTCCTGGCTACCCGACGCGTCGGCAAATTCGGCATTGCCTGTCATGGAGTGAGTCTAACCCGCTCGATGGCGGCCTCGTCGCCGCCGAGGCGGCCATGCGCTTGAGCCCGCGTCGCAGGCTCGCCGGATTATGTTCAAGCCCACCGGGTGGGCGCGGGGCTGTGTTATCGGCCCGAAGCCGGCCCTGGTGTGACGATCACGGTCGCCGTGCGTTTGTCGAAGTCCGCACCGCCGTCGGCCGGGCGCGGCGTCGACTCCCAGCGCGTGACGACGGTCCCCGGCGCGAAGGGATAGTCGTTGAAGATGGTGGCAACCGTCTCGGCGCGATCCTTTTCGACCCCGGCACGCTCGACCAGCGTCTGCCCGTTCGACAGCAGCACGGATGCACGATGACCCACGATCTCCACTTTCGCGGCCTGCACATCGCGCGCGTACTTCACGGCAGTGACAACCTGCCCATAGGCCTGGTACGCGCCGATGCCGCCATCGAAGTCGAAGGGGATCTCGAATGTCCTGACCTCGCGCGCCACGGGATCGGGCTTGTAATCGACAGCCCACAGCCGGGCGGCGTTCTGCCGGCTTCTCTCCGCTCCCGACTCGCGCCCCTCCCCGTCCACACCGGGCCCTGGTGGCCGCTTGGGGTTGTTGATGTGCGAGCCATCGGCCGGCAGCAGCCGGTCGCAGTTGACGTCAACCTCGGGCAGCACGGACAAGCGCAACGGATTGAGCACGATGCCATTGCCGACGCGCGGCTCCGGTGAAATGACGCCCTCGACCAGCACCTTGTGCTTCAGCTGTGGATGCCGCACCTGCGCCGACAGGTTCTGCTGCGCCCGGAGGAAATAGGTCTCGCCGTCGTAGTCGGCAAACCACAGCGGCGTGGGATCCGAATCGCGCATGTAGGGGCACGACACAAAGGTGATGCGCTGGCCCGTGTTCATGTTCTCGCTGGTCAGGCGCAGCGGATCGCCCGTCACGTAGACACCACGCAAGCCCTCGCTCACCCGACCGGGCGGCAACTGCGCCGGCTTGATGGCAGTCTGGGCCAGAGCGACCGAAGCAACCAGCACGGCGCCCGAGGCCAGGATCCAGGATCTGATTTTCATGGAGAAGACCCTCTTCACGATTTACAGCGCCAGCAGGAAGTTGACGAGGTCGGCCTTTTCCTCATCCGTGTAACCGACATTGAAGCGACGGTCGTAGAAATCCACGACCTCGCGGATCGACTTCGCCGAACCGTTGGCAAAATACGGTGCGCGCGACGCGAGCCCCCGGAACTGCTGCATCACCAGCGAGCCGACGTCGGCGCACTTGCCACTGATCAGGGCGCGGCCCGGATCATGCGTGTAGATCTCGCGCCCCAGGTAAGGGTGCGGGGCTGCCGTCGCCTTGCAGGTGATCTTGAAGGTCGGCAGCTCTGGCGCCGCGGCGGCGTGCGGAAAGTTGTTGGTGCCCAGATCCATCCAGCCGGGCACGTCGTCGTGACCGGTCACCTGCGTGTTGTGGCAGAAGGCGCAGGTCTGCTTGTAGGGGTTGCCCAGCCCGATGTTGTTGATGCCGAAGGTGTCGCGCAACCACAGCGGCTTCAGGAAGAAGATGTCGTAGCCGCGCGCCACCGACGCCTGGTACTCGGCGGCCTTGTCACCCGGCTTCGCCGGCCCCTTCCATTCATCCATCAGAAAGAAGACGCCGGTATCGGTGTCGTTGCCGTTGATCGGAGGATTGCCGCGCCCCTCGATCAGGGCCTTCACACCGAAGGCGCGCGGTGTACCGGGCGCGTCGAAGCGCCCCCCAACACGGGAGGACTGCTGGGCCGCATGCACCTTGCGCTCGAACGCCACCAGCACATCCGCCTGCGCGCGGGTCATCGGCATGCCCATGTGCGTCGAGCTGGCATCCTGGGCCTGCTGCGCCAGCGAAGTGACCCGCGCGTCCGACATGATGGACATGCTCGAATGAATGCCCGTGACCGGGTCGCGCATCAGGGGCAATCCGGTCTTGGTGTTCTGCGGCGCCTGCGCCGATTCCAGATAGCGCACGTTCGCGGCCATGCGCGCCCGGCGATACACCGACACGGTGGGCTTCGCCGACTTCAGGCCGTAGACCGGGTCGGTGTTGCAGCCGGTCGGGTCGGTCGCCACCTCGATGGTGAATTCCGGTTCGATGACATTGCCCAGCGGATCCTTCGGAGGCCAGGCCAGACCGATGCGGAACAGCCCCCGCTCGAGCAGCAGCGAATGGGAGGCGCGCTCCGCGCGCGGCAGGTTCGGGCAATTGCCGCCGTCGCTCATGTCGAACAGCGGATCCCTGCCCCTGGTGGCGTCCCAACGCTCGCGCAGCGTCTTCGTCGAGATGGACATCGCGTCGATGGGCTGGTGGCAGGAAACGCAGGCGCGGCCATTGGGCCCCGGCGCAAAGAATGGATGCCCCGCGGTATCGAAGGCCTGCCCCTCGAAGGTCACTGCAATGGTGCCCTGGTCGTTCGGGAACTCCATATAAGGAGCAAACAGGACGCTCGTTCCCGGCTCGATGAATCCCTGGACCGGTGGAGGTTTGCTGCCTGCGGGTTTCTGCTGAGCCACCGCGATAGCGGCAAGCCCAGCGGCCGCGACAAGAATCGCAGCGACCATCGCGCTGCGCCGGGGGAAGGAATTCTTCGCGTGCATCACCATTTCCTCATCGAAGAGGTTTTCTATTTCGCACCCTCCCCCGCGAGGGTGACCCGGCCGAGGATGCCACAGTCACCCTCGGGCGGAAACCTAATATGCCGGCTCAATCGAAATCGAAGATTTCAGCTTGCTTCGGCCGCTGCATGCCCTTCTCGAAATACTCCTCCCAGATTGCGGCCCAGGGTCGACCGTACAGATCCTCGATCCGGTATTGGATCACCGTGCCCGGGGCCACGGTGGTGCCGCGTCCGTTGACGGGAAAGGTGGTCTGGTTGCAGAAGGACAGGCTGATGGGTGCCACCTCGTTGAAATCGCCGAGCCGGGGAAAGAAGCGCACGCTGCGCACCGGGTCGACGAGGCCCTCCTCGTCATAGAAGACCGTCTCCTGCTCCAGACCAATGAGAGTCCCGTTGCTGGCCTTGCGCGGTGTCCAGATCTCGACGGTCTGCAGCTTGCTGGAATATTCCCAGCTCGAGTGCGTGAACCAGCCCTGGATGTTCGAGGTCCAGGTGATCAATGCATCGCCATCCCAGAAGCCGATGGTCTCGCCCATCCACCGTGGTACATCGGCGCCCAGGCGCGGCACGGGGCCCGACAGGTCGAACGTGCGCCCGATGTGCACGTTGTGGATGGCATTGCCGGAGCCACCCAGGAACTGCACGCGGGTTGGCGAGACCATGATGTCCAGCGAGCCTGGCCCGCCGGGGCCCGACCACCAGCGCATGTAGCCTTCGGGCCGGCAATACATCAGCGACCACTGCGCGGCATGATCGTGGGCCTGGTGATAGAGCTGCTGCACCAGGCGTTGCTGGTACTCCGGTGTCAGCAGCGAAAGGATGGTGGGAATCTGGTTGTGGAAGCCGATGATCCACTGCGGTGGCTCATGGTATTCCGGCGGCACCACCGGCTCCTTTCCCTCCTGCTTGAGCCCGAAGAGGATGCTGGTGTTGACGGTGTAGCGTCCGTCCCAGTCCGGCGGCATGTGCTCACGGGAAAAATTCGTCGGGCCACCGTGTGTGCGCGCTTCTGCGAGCAATGCCTCGTAGTGTTCCCGCGCCGTCCTGAAAGGATAGGGGCTGACCAGATTCTCGCGGGCGTAGTCCACATCGCAATGGCCCCACGCACCTTTGGCCGGATCGTTCTCGATGTAGCGCGGGCCGCTGGAGTAGTCGCCCCATTGGGAATCCAGCGCCAGCGTGCTGTTGCAGCGGAAGTAGCGCGGGTCGCTCCACAGCGCGCGGTCCAGGTAGAAGTCCCTGCTGGTGAAGATGTCGTGCGCCAGCGGCTCAACCCCTGCCGGCACCGCGCCACCTTTCGCGGTGGCCATGTCGATATTGATGAAGGGCACGCCGGCGCCAACGAACTCCGCGTGTTCGGCCATGGGCCAGCCGCGGCCGACGCTGCGCTGCGTGGCGGCGCGGTCGGAGCAGCCGGTGAAGACACCCAGCGACGTCATCAGCACTGCAGCCAGCCAGCCACAACGTGTCCGGAACTCATTCGAAAGCTGCATGCGATGACCTTGATTGCCCATGGGTTGGTGCCAGCGCCGGGTGACAGGAGGCCGGTGCTACACTCCCGCACCGCACTGCCACGCTATTTCCCGGGGGCTGCCATGTCCAGTCGGATCCGTCGCCGTGAGTTCATGATCGCCACCGCCGCGGGCACCGCACTGCTCGGCATGCCCGCCGCGCGCGTGTTCGCCGCGCAGCAGGTCGCTCCCGATCCGGACTTCCATGTCTACCTTGCTTTTGGCCAGTCCAACATGGAAGGGTTTCCCGGCATCGAGGCCCAGGACCGGACCGGTGTCGATCCGCGATTCCAGATGCTGGCTGCGGTCGACTTTGCCGGCCTCGGCCGCACGCAGGGCCAGTGGTATCCGGCAGTGCCGCCGCTGTGCCGCAGTTCCACCGGCCTGTGCCCGGTGGATTTCTTCGGCCGCACCCTGGTGGCCGAATTGCCGCAGCGCGTCCGCGTGGGCGTCGTGAACGTGGCCGTGGCCGGCTGCAAGATCGAGATGTTTGATGTCGACGCCTGGCAGGCCTACGCGGCGACCGCACAGCCGTGGATGACCAACATCATCAAGGAATACGGCGGCAACCCGTATCAGCGTCTCGTCGACATGGGACGACTGGCGCAGCAGAGTGGTGTCATCAAGGGCATCCTGCTTCACCAGGGCGAATCGAACACCAATGACACGGCGTGGCCGGACAAGGTTGCGAAGATCTATCGCAAGCTGCTTGCGGACCTGAAGCTCGACGCGACCCACGTACCGCTGCTGGCAGGCGAAGTCGTCAACGCAGATCAACAGGGGGCTGCGGCCAGTGTCAATGAAATCATTGCACAGCTGCCAAAGGTCCTGCCCACGGCGCATGTGGTGTCGTCGAAGGGTTGCGAGGCACGGCGCGATCACCTGCATTTCACGCCGGCCGGCTACCGTGAACTCGGCAAGCGCTACGCCGGCACACTGCTCTCGCTGGCGTAACGCAAACCCGTGAAGGCGGGCGCCGCAATACTGATCGCGCTGGCCTGCTGCGGCTGCAGCCACCAGGAAGAGGTGCACAGCGTTGGTCGCGGCTGGCCCGTCACCGTGACCGAAGCCCGCAACGTGAGCGGCGGCATGGAAGGCGCTGGCGAGCAGGCCTCGTGGGATGGTCCGCCGGCTGGCGTCACGCCGCTGCCGGTGGACCTGTTCACCACGAAGGACTTCTACCAGGACGAGGCGGCGTGGCTGGATCCACGCTACTTCCGCTGCAACAGTCCCGCGACGCTGCAGGCCATGTGGGGCGCCGACTCGCTGACCTCACGCCGGATGATCGGCGAGGCACCACCGCAAAGTGCCTCGTGGGGTCACTGCGAAATCGACTATCCGCGGGAAGCCATTGTCTCGCCCTACCCGTTCAGGACTGCGCGGGAACACTACGAAGCGCTGCTCGCAGAAGCCCGTGCACATGGCGGCCCGACGATCCATACAGGCGAGAACCCGCCGCCTGACTGGAATGGCCGTTACAGCCGCGCGATCTCGCTGCAGTTCATGGCCCAGCGCGACGGCAAGCCCTGGGAGGCACCGCCCGCCTGGCTGGCCGGACCACCGCAATGGTTCTTCGCGGCCATCAGCCAGACCTCGACCATCCTGTCGCTGCTGACGCCCGAGTACCAGCGGCGCACGGTGCAGATGCACTACCACCAGTCTGTCGACAACGCGCCACTGTGGCCGGCGCAGTTCTGCTGGCCGGACGGCTTCATGCGCCTGTTCTCGCGCCAGGCGCACCTCGCCATGGATTTCGTGACCACACCCGAGCGCGTGCAGCTCATGGCCAGCAGCGCGGACAACTTCATCCGGCACTTCAACATCGGGCGCAGCTTCGACCTGACCGGCAAGGTGCCCCGACTGGGCGCGGATGTGCCGCGCTGGTTCGGCGAGAGCATCGGGTTCTGGGACCACGACCGGCTGATCACCTGGACCTCCAATGTTGTTCCGTGGATCACTCACGGCCTGTTCGAGTTCTCGGGCGAGCTGCAGACCATCGAGGTCTTCTCGCCGCGACTGGCTCCCGACGGCACGCTCGCTGGCATCGAGCACGAGATCGTGCTTTACGATCCCGAAGCCTTCGTGCAACCGCTCAGGATGGTCCAGGTGCACATCAGGACGGGCAACCTGAATGAGGTTGCTCCATTCATCTACGCGCGCTGCATGCAGACCATCTTCCCCATCGACGGGCGCCCGCAGCCGGTGAGCCCCGGCGCCACCATCCGGTACACGGTGCCCGATATCTATGGCCGTCCATGGGCCGATATCTGGCAGCAATACCTGGAGAAGGGCATGAAGCGTCCCGAGGATACCGGGCTGTTCGAGTTCCAGTAGCCGCAAGGCGGCGGACGCTTATCGGGCGACAGTGCGCGCGGTACCTGCAAAAGGGGTGATGGCCCGCAGGAAGGCCGCAACCTTCTGCGCAAATGTGCCTGTGGACTGGCGCTGCACCCGCCGCCACGCCTCCCAGAGGTTGCCGGCCAGAACTCCCGCCAGCAGGAAGTAGACGACCCCGAATTGCTCGAACACGACGAAGCTGGTCGCGGCGGTGATGATGCCGAAGATCCATTGCCCCCGGTACCTGGAGGGCGACGTTGGGGGATCGGTCAGGATGACGAAGGAGAAGTACAGCACCGCATCGATGTCCGGCGAGCGGAAGATCTCCGCGACCGTGCGCGGATCGCCCAGAAATGCGGCGGCCGTGAACAGGCAGAAATACGTGCCGAGAAACGACAGCACCAGCGGAGCCTTGTTGACGCGGCTGGTGATGTAAATGCCGCCGGCCAGCAGAACCGCCCGCAACCACAGCGGCGAGACTTCCGGGAGCGCGCCCCACCAGCTCTGCCCCATCGGCAGCAGGTGGAACATCAACACCAGCGCCAGCGCTGCGGGGTTGAACACGTTTGCCTGGTGGGTACGCAGCACGTACTTGCCGAGCACCGCGACCACTGCCGTGGCGGTGGGCACATACCAGGGTTCCTGCGCACGCACCACCATCGCCACGATCATTGCCGTCAGCACGGCCCCGCTCGGATACTCCCAACGCGACTTGCGCACGCGCAGGATGAGCAGGTCCAGCGTGCCCGCAGCAAGCACCGCCGCACCCATGTTGAGCGCCACGACGGCAGCGCCCTCACCAGGCGCCGCGATGACGGTCAGCACCACCAGCAGAATCGTCAACAGGCCCTTGGGCGTACGGAAGAACGCCATCACCTTACGCACGGCCGCCGCTCCTGGTGCGATGGCAGGTGAGGTCCTGCATGACGATGAGCCCTTCCACACCCATGCGCTCCAGCAGTGCGATGCCGGCAGCCGGGCCCAGCACAAATGCCGCAGTGGCCAGCGCATCGGCAAGCATCGTGCTTGGCGCAACGACGGTGGCACTGGCCACGGCGAGCGCTGCCTCGCCGTTGCGCGCGTCCAGAATGTGCGGTCCGCGTTCGTAGGTGCCGGAGGTGCACACAGCCCGATCGGAAACCTGGATGCGATCGATCAGTTCGCCGCTGCTGTAGGGGTGCCGCACGCCGGCGCACCAGGCTTCGCCGCGCCGATTGCATCCACCGAGGAACAGGTCACCACCGGCGTCGATCGCGAAGTTGCGCAACGGCTGCAACTCGCGCGCGGCGGCATCCACTGCCAGCCCCTTGGCCACCGCGCCCAGATCCAGAGTGAGTGGACGCCGCAGCAGGATGGTGCGCTGCTGCACATCGATCTGCACGTCGCGAAAGCTGACGTCGTCACACCCGGGTGCGTCGCTGGCTTCGTGCGTGCGGTAGTGCCGGTTGAAGCCGCGCGCGGCCATGCGGCCGCCTACCGTGGGATCGAATGCACCGCCGGTTTCCTCGGCGACCAGCAAGGCGAAGCGCACCGCCTCGAACAGCGTCGGGCTTGCCTCGGTCGGCACGCCCACTGGCAGCTGGCGCAACTCGCTGGCCACGTCAAAGCGGGAGCAATGTTCCTCGACATGCCGGAACCACCCGAATGCACGCTCCACGACCTGCTCGGGTGCATCCACTTCGATGGAGACGACGGTCCCCATGTGGGTTTCGGCGCGGATCACTGGGGTGTCGCGGGGTCGGCGGGCGGCTCGACCAGGGCATGCGCGAGCGCAGTCAGCAGGCCGTAGTAGTAGGCATCGGCACTTTCGGTCGCACGCGACACGCGATCCACATCCGGACTCTGCCGTTCGACCGGCTGGTGGATGATCGTGCTGATCACGTCACACGGGTAGCGCGTCTCGCAGGACGCGATGCCGGCCTCGACGATGCGCCCGTTCTGGATGACGACCTGGGCCTTGATATCGCCATGCCGCGACGTGCCCCAGCCTGTGTAGGTGCCGTCCCGCCAGTTTCCCGCCGGCTTTGGTGCTGCATCGGGTAAGGGTTCGACGACAGATTCCGCCTCGCCAGCAGCATCGCCCGCCGTGGCCACCACGTCCGGCACGGCCACTGCCGTGCCCGGCACTTGCATTGCGACAACCGGCGGCGGTGGCGGTGGCGGTGGCGGTGCCGGCACGTGGGAAGGCTGCGTCTCGACCTTTGCTGCGGGCACGGCGGTCGGGGCCACCACGGCCGGAGCCGGTGCTTCTGGCGCGAGGACGGCCGGGGCCGCCGCGATGATTGGCGCTGGTGCTGGCAGCAACGGCCTGCGTTCCTGCGCCTGCGCTTCCATGCGCCGCGCCTCGTCGCGCGTGCGCCAGTAGCCGGCAGCGTAGACAGTCAGTACCGCCGCGCAGCTTGCAGCCACCAGGTCATTGGAGACCTTGCCCTTTCCGCCCTTTCTGACCACGCATCTGTCCCGACCGCGACCTATCTCGGCCGGGCACCGGTCAGTCGATGGCGAAGCAGTAGAACTGGCCTGCGCCGCCGGTCGACGCGAGCCCCTCGGGGCTGCAACCGCGCGAGGGATGCGCCGCATTCCATGACTTGGCATTGGGCGTGAAGCCATTGCGGTCAATGTGCCCGTTCATGGTGCTCAGCTGCGGGTCGGCACTGGTGTAGTTGTTGCAGGTCATGTTCGGCGGCAGTGGCAATGTGGGCGTACCGGCGCGTCCGGCCGCCACCTGCGGAGCCGCGAGCGTGCCGTCCGCTTCCGATCCGGTAATGGCATCGTGGATGTTCTTCTGGCCCTCATCGCCATAGCCCGGATTGATCTCGCCTTTTTCAGTGAGATTCGTCTGCTTGGTCATCTTGGGGTTGTCGCTGTGCAGCTCGGCCACGCTGGCGGCGATTTCCACGCCTTTGGCATTGAACCAGGGACCCTTGCCGATGCGGTCACGTGCGTTGACCTGCGGCTGGCCATCCATGGGCGCAAGCGACAGATAGGCGCGCCAGGTCCGCGCCGGCGCACCTGCCGCCTTGGCCAGTGTGGCGCAATAGGCGTCGGCGCCCTTGATGCCGCCCAGATCGCCTCCCTTGCCGGGATTCGAGCTGGTGACGAAGAAAGTCATCCTGGCCGGGTTCAGTGCCTGCGCTTGCGCGGGCGCGGCTGTCAGGCAGATCGCCGTGCCCAACGCGGCCAGCACGAGAGTGGAGCGCAGCAGACGACAAGCATGTGTGTTCAAGCAGACCTCCTGTGGAGTGTTGCAACCGCCGGGCGAAGGGGCCGAGTGTAGGCAGCCATTGTGCAAAAAATGCGTGCAAGCTTGTGCAGCGGCCGGGCCGCCCGGCGGGATGTGGCAATGCAACCTGTGGCATGGGGGTGCCCGGTTCGGCGCGACTTCACGCCGCCCGCCCGCAGGATACCCTCCGGGTCCCGCTGTTGCGGGAGCTGTGCAATGATGGCGATTGTAAAAGCCCATACAAAGAAGGGGTCCGGTCATGCGCATCATGCGTCTCGCCATCGCCGTCAGTGTCACGCTCTGCCTGGTTGTCGCAGCGCAGGCACAGCAAGGTCCGCAACCGCCGGGCGCACGCGGCGCGCGGACGGGTGGCGCACCGAGGGAGCTGATCGGCGGTACCGGCGATGTGGCCATGACCCCGCTGGATGCACGGGGCTGGGGCTGGCAGGTCAAGGCCTCGATCAGCCAGAAAACCCCGCGTCCTTTCTACAACCGGGCGAAGGAACTGCTGTTCCAGGACAAGCAGGTCACCGGCTACACGATCTCCAGCTTCAACCCGGACCTGTACTGCGAAGTGCGCAAGCACTTCGATTACGTGTGGTTCGAGATGCAGCACAGCACCATGTCCTGGGACGAGGTCAAGCGCATGATGCTGACCTGCCCCGGCGTGGATGGCGCCGCACCGATGATCCGCATGCCTGACGCGCTCGAGGCGAGCATGCAGAAGGCCACCGATATTGGCGCCGTGGGCATCATCGTTCCCACCGTGGACGATGCGCTCGAGGCACGGGACGCGGCGCGATTCTCGCGCTATCCGCCCACCGGCCGGCGCAGCTCCGGCGGCGGCTCGTTCGGGCAGGTATGGCCCGGGGTCAACTACCGCGAGACGATCAACGACAACATGCTGGTGGTGGTGATGATCGAGACGCTCGAAGGCGTGGCCAACGCCGAAGAAATCGTGGCCACGGCCGGCGTCGACGCGGTCATCTTCGGCAACAACGATCTGTCGGCCTTCTCCGGGTGGTCGCAGAATGATCCGCGCTACCAGGATGCGCTGATCAAGGTGCGCAATGCAGCCAACAAGTTCGGCAAGTACTACGGCAACGCCGGGCAGCAGTACCTGAGTGGCTATGTCGTCAGCGCGGATACACGTTTCGTGCAGGACGGTCCGGCGCGCGATGGCTGGCAGCGTCCGGGGCGTGGTGGTGGGCCGGCCCGCGGTGCGGGGCCTGCAGCAGCTCCCGGCGCTCGCGGCCCCATCGAGACGCACGAAGAGCCGGAGCCGGTCATCGGCCTGCCAGGCGGCGCGCCAGCTCGCGGCCGATAGACCTTGGGACACGGCAGTCCGATGCGTCACCTGTGTCGCCTGGTCGGCGGGATTCTGATCCTGGGATGCGCCACGCTGGCTGCACAGCAGGCGCGGCAGGCTGGCCCGGCCGCGACGGGCGTGTATTCCGCCGAACAGGCAGCGGCGGGCGAGAAGATCTATTTCGAAAAGTGCTCGGTGTGCCACGGCGACACCCTGGGAGGCCGTGAACAGGCCACCGCGCTGACCGGCCCGCAGTTCATGCAGAACTGGAACGGCAAGAACCTGCGCCTGCTCTTCGACAAGCTCGACACCATGCCGCCCGCCGCGCAGAAGAGCGTGTCGGCGCCGGACAAGTCCGCGCTGATTGCTTTCATGATGCGCTACTCGGGCATGCCGGCCGGAGCTGCGGCGCTGCCGACGGATCGCACGCAGCTTGCCGCCCTCACCTTCGGCCAGGCAGCGGCGCGCGCGCCCCTCGCGGCGGCGGCACCGCGCCCGGCCACGGGACCCGCGCGGTCCGCGGCGCGCAGCACCGGCCCCGACACCACGTGGACCACCTACGGCGGCAATCTGGCGAGCCATCGCTACTCGCCGCTCGACCAGATCAACGCGGACAACTTCAACAAGCTGGAAATCGCCTGGCGGCTGAAGACTGATTTTCTGGGCCCGCGGCCCGACTCGCTTTATTCGGCCACGCCGCTGGTGGTGGGCCACACGCTGTACACCACTGCAGGAACCCGCCGCGCAGCCGTCGCGCTGAACGCAGTCACCGGCGAGATGCTGTGGATGCATGCCGAGGATGAAGGCCAGCGCGGCCAGAATGCGCCGCGCAATGGCGCCGGTCGCGGCGTTGCCTACTGGGCCAGCACCAATGGCAACGACGAGCGGATCATCTACGTGACACCGGGCTACCGGATGCTGGCCCTCGACGCGAAGACCGGCGTGCCCGTGCCGGGCTTCGGCAAGAACGGTGTCGTCGACCTGAAGCTCGAAGCCGACCAGGAGGTGGACCTGGAAACTGCCGAGCTGGGCCTGAATGCGACGCCACTCATCGTCGGCGACGTGATCGTGGTCGGCGTCGCGCATCGCGCCGGCGGCGCGCCGCGCACCATGCACAACGCGCGCGGCATGGTGCGCGGCTACGATGCCCGCACCGGCAAGCGCCTGTGGATCTTCCACACCATCCCCGAGCGCGGCGAGTTCGGCTACGACACCTGGCTCGATGGCTCCGCCGAGAACAATGGCAACACCGGCGCCTGGGCGCAGATGAGCGCCGACCCGGAGCTTGGTCTGGTGTACGTGCCGCTGGAGATGGCCACCGGCGATTACTACGGTGGCAACCGGCCCGGCAACACGCTGTTTGCCGACAGCCTGCTGGCCCTCGACGTGAAGACGGGCAAACGCCGCTGGCATTACCAGACCGTGCATCACGGTCTGTGGGACTACGATCTGTCCTGCGCGCCCATCCTGTTCGACATGCAGATGAACGGGCGCACCATCAAGGCCATCGCGCAGCCGACCAAGCAGGCGTTCCTGTTCGTGTTCAACCGCGAAACGGGCGAACCCATCTGGCCCATCGAAGAGCGGCCGGTGCCGCAGTCGGACGCACCGAAGGAGCGGACCAGCCCCACGCAGCCGTTCCCGACCTGGCCGAAGCCCTTCGACATGCAGGGCATCACCGTGGATGACCTGATCGATTTCACGCCCGGGTTGAAGGCGCAGGCGCTGGAGGTGATCAAGCGCTACAAGATCGGTCCGCTGTTCACACCGCCGGTGGTGAGCGTAGCGGACGGTCCGCTCGCCACCTTGCAGATGCCGGGCGATGTCGGCGGTGCGAACTGGCCCGGCGGGTCATTCGATCCGGAACACAACTATCTCTTCATCCATTCGCACACCGCCGCGTATGTCAGCGGCCTGGTGGAGGCGAGCCCGGATCGCTCCGACATGGGCTACATCGGCGGGCAGGCACGCGCCGGTGGCGCAGGTCCAGGCGGTCCGCCTGCCGCCGGTCCCGGTGGTGCGCGCGGCGGTGGTCCGCGTAGTGGCGGTCCGGGCGGAACCACCGTGCAGGGCCTGCCACTGGTCAAGCCGCCCTGGGACCGCATCACCGCCTACGACATGAACACCGGCGAGATCATCTGGCAGAAGACGCACTCGTCCACGCCCGACGACATCAAGAACAATCCGGCGCTGGCCGGGCTCGATCTGCCGCGCCTTGGTCAGCCGGGCCGCACCTTCATCGGCACGCTGGCGACGAAGACCTTGCTGATTGCCGGCGAAGGCGGCGTGCATACGAACGAGGCCGGCGCGCGCGTGGCGCTGCTGCGCGCGTACGACAAGCGCACCGGCGCGGACGTCGGTGCGGTCGAGATGCCGAACAAGCAGACCGGCTCGCCGATGACCTACATGCTGGACGGCCGGCAGTACATCGTGCTGGCCGTGAGCGGCAGCGACGGCGCGGAGCTCATCGCGTACGCGCTGCCCTGA
>CAYWDZ010000007.1:0-30649 GCA_964456255.1 uncultured Steroidobacteraceae bacterium
GCACTACATCGCCTGCGCATTCCCGTCGGCCTGCGGCAAGACCAACCTGGCCATGCTGATTCCGCCGGACTCGATGCCGGGCTGGAAGGTATTCACGGTCGGTGACGACATCTGCTGGATGCAGCCCGGGCCGGATGGACGGCTGTGGGCCATCAATCCCGAGTCGGGATACTTCGGAGTGGCGCCGGGCACGAGCCCCAAGACCAACCGGAACGCCTACGAGACCATCCGCAAGGACACGCTGTTCACGAATGTCGCGCTGACAGCGAACAACGAGCCGTGGTGGGAAGGCATGGGCAAGGGCGAACCGGCCATCGACTGGCAGGGCCGTCCGTATGACGCGAAGAATGGCCCCGCTGCACATCCGAACTCGCGCTTCACCGTGAGCGCGAAGTACAACCCGAGCTACACGAAGGAAGCCGAGAACCCGAAAGGTGTGCCGATTTCGGCCATCGTCTTCGGCGGGCGGCGTCGCGAGACCGCGCCGCTGATCTACCAGGCACGCAGCTGGGCCCATGGTGTGCTGATCGGCGCGGGCGTGGCCTCGGAGACGACCGCTGCGGCCACCGGCGCAGTGGGCGTCGTGCGCCGTGACTCGATGGCGATGAAGCCGTTCTGCGGCTACAACTTCGGTGACTACTTCCAGCATTGGCTGAACATCGGCGCGAAGCTCAAGAACGCGCCGCAGATCTTCCACGTCAACTGGTTCCGCCAGGGCGCGGATGGCAAGTTCCAGTGGCCGGGCTTCGGCGACAACCTGCGTCCGATTGCATGGGCCCTGGAGCGCGTGGCCGGCAGGGCCGCGGCTCAGGACACGGCCATCGGCTATCTGCCGCGCCCCGAGGACCTGAACACCAACGGCCTCGACATCAAGCCCGATGTCCTGAAGGACATCCTCTCGGTGAAGCCGGATGTGTGGAAGAAGGAAGTGGCTGGCATCCGCGAGTACCTGGGCGAGTACGGCAGCCGCACCCCCAAGGCGCTTTACGAGCAGCTCGACGAAGTGGAGAAGCGCCTGAACTGAAGTTCAGGCGTCTTCGCAGACGAAGCGGATCGTCTGCGGCGAATCCGCTTCCGGCACCTTGCCCAGGCCCAGCAGGCCCACGCCTTTCAGCTGCATGCTGTCGCGGCGCACGAACGACTCTTCCCCGTCGAGCGAATTGACGAAGGTGCCGTTGGTGCTCTGGTCGATGAGCAGGAACTTGCCGCGCGAGAGTTCGATGCGCGCATGAATGCGCGAGATCAGGTTGCCCCGCACGATCACGTCGTTCTCGTCGGCACGACCAATGGCGATCTGCGGCCGGCTCTCGTCGATCACCACTTCACGATCAGGCAGCACCAGCCGCAGTCGCTGGGCCTTGCGCTCCGCGGAACCACCCATCTCCAGCGACGGCAGCATGCTGGTCACATCCTCGGTCTGCCAGATCACCTCGAACAGCGTGATCTCGTTGCCCTGCCCCTTGAGCGTCGCGATGTCGATCTGCCGCACGGCCGCGCGCCACTCCGGCGAGAGCTGGGCCACCGTGGCGGCAGTGGTCATGATCTGGCCGGACTTGGCCTGACTGGTCATGCGATTGGCGGTATGCACGGTGGCCCCGAACACATCCCGGCTCTCCAGGACCACCGGCCCGAAATGGCAGCCGATGCGCACGGACACCGGCTGACCCTCGACCTGCAACGTGGGGTGGGTGCTGATGCTGCGCTGGATCTGGGCGGCGGCATTCAGGGCATCATCGGCCGTGGGAAAGGTGGCCATCACCTCGTCACCCATGGTCTTGATGACGGTGCCCTGGTTCTGCTCGGTGGCAGCCTGCATCAGGTCGATGCAGACGGTGATGACTTCGCGAGCCCCCTGGTCGCCCAACGCCTCGTAGATGCGGGTCGACCCGACGACGTCGGAAAACAGCACCGCCAGCTCGATATCCGTTCCCATGCAGCCCGGAAAAATGTGAACCAGTTCACACTCTGAGGCATGGGATTAAGGAAAACAAGTT
Source organism: uncultured Steroidobacteraceae bacterium (assembly GCA_964456255.1). GTDB lineage: Bacteria > Pseudomonadota > Gammaproteobacteria > Steroidobacterales > Steroidobacteraceae > ZC4RG30. The sequence continues at coordinate 1,995 of CAYWDZ010000007.1, forward strand.
TCAGCCTGCCGCTGCAACCAGGTCCTTGGCGCGACGGAAAACTTCTGCAGTGTCAAGACCATGGGGGCCATGTCCAGAAAGCACCTGACGTAGCTCGCGGGCGCCGGGACGCCCTGCCAGCAGCCCGAGCATGTGCCGCGTAATGGCCGTCAGCGGTGTGCCCTGACGGGTCTCCCGCAGCGCATATTCGTGCATCGATTCCACCACCTCGACCAGAGCTGTCGATGCCTCCGCATACAGCGCCGCGTTCAGTTCGCCGAGCAACTGCGGACGATGGTAGGCCTCGCGGCCAATCATCACGCCATCGAAACACTGCAGGGCCTCCAGCACCTGGGCGCATGTGCGAAACCCGCCGTTCACCACCATGGGCACGGCAGGATGGGCAACATGCAGCGCCGCCACCGTCTCGATGCGCAGCGGCGGAACCGTGCGGTTTTCATGCGGTGACAGCCCGCCCAGCACCGCCTTGCGCGCATGGACGATCAACCGGTCCGCGCCAGCGCCCACGACGGCGCGCGTGAAGGTCTCCAGTTGTTCGACGTCGGCAGCGTCGAAACCCAGTGCCGCATCCTTCGCGCTGCGCTCGCCGCGCGCATCACGATCCACCACGCCGACGCGATACTTCACCGTGACGGGAACACGCACGGCCTGCTTCATCGCCGCCACGCATTCGGCCACCAGCCGCGGCTCCAGCATCAGGCAGGCACCGAATGCGCCGGCGGCAACGCGGTCGCTCGGACAACCGCAGTTCAGATTCACTTCGACGTAGCCGGCATCCGCCGCAATGCGCGCCGCCGCCGCCAGGCTCGCCGGTTCCGACCCGCCCAGCTGGATGGCCAGGGGATGCTCCTCGGGCGAATGGTGCAGCAGGCGCGCCGCATCGCCACGCAGGATGGCCTGCGCATTGATCATCTCCGTGTACAGCAGCGTATGCGGTGAGAACTGACGCAGGAAGAAGCGGCAGTGACGGGTGGTCCAGTCCATCATCGGCGCGACGGACACGCGGCAATCGATCGGATCACCGCGTTTGCCGACGGCACCGCCTGGTCTTCCAGCGTCTTTCACTGTGGTTGCTTCTGCGCCATGGTTGCGGATGCCGGAAAGTCTACGGGTTGCCGAACGGGCGCGCCCACCGGGACCGCTGCCGGGCGCAGGACTTTGCGGCTAAACTTGCGCCCCTCTCTAACTTCCTGGAGCTTCCCCGATGATCGGCTATGTCACCCTCGGTACCAACGACCTGCCGCGCGCCATCAGGTTCTATGCAGAACTGCTGTCCCTGCTGAATGCCACGGTTGCCTACGAGACGGACCGAGCCAGGGCGTGGACGACCGGTCAGGGCAGCCTGAGCATCTGCAAGCCATTCGATGGCAAGCCCGCCACGGTCGGCAACGGCACCATGGTCGCGCTGGCTGTCGACAGCAACGCCATGGTGGATGCGATTTACAGGAAGGCGCTCGAGCTCGGTGGCACGGATGAAGGCCCTCCGGGCGAAAGATTCCCCGGCTACTACGCCGCGTATTTCCGCGACCTGGATGGCAACAAGCTCAACGCGTTCCACGCGAAGCACTAGCCGGCCCGGGCAACGGATTGCCACCGGACGATTCGCCGGCGCATGATCCCGCGCCACCAGCAAGCAAACGAAAGGGGGTATCCGATGTCGCGTTCAATTCGCCTGGCTCTGGTTGCTGCCGCAGCCGCCCTGGCGGCGGTGCCCATGCTGGCGCCGTCCGCCACACCGTCTTCCTCCGCGGCCGCGCCCGCGCGCACTGCCAACGGCCTCTACGTCGGCACGCCCGAAGACCGCGCCATGATCGAGAAGCTGATGTGGTCGTACGACCGCATGCTCGACACCTACGATGTGGAAGGCTACGCGAAGCTGTTCACCGAGGATGGCGCCTTCGGCCAGACCAAGGGACATGAAGCGCTGAAGAAGATGCTGGCGGACATCGCCAAGGGCCACGAGGAGCGGCGCGCGAAGGGCGAGAAGATCACCATGCGCCACTTCACGATGAACCAGTATCTGGAATTCACCGGCCCGACGACCGCGCGCTACCACTACTACCACCAGACCATCTTCGGCACGGGCGCCGCCACTTCCGCGGATCCGGCACGCATCGCGGCAGCCGGCAATGGCGTGGATGACCTGGTGAAGGTCAACGGCCAGTGGTACATCAAGTACCGCAACGTCTCGGCGCCGGAAGACAAGTAGGGCAGCGCTTCTCCGAAACAGCGGGCTACTGCGCCGGTGGCGGCGCGCCCGGACCGGGGCCGGGGCCGGGAGGAGGACCGGCCGGTCCGCCGCCGATGGGCGCACCATTCACCGTGCCGCGCATGAAGCTGCCTCCTGGGCTGCCATCCTTGAGCGGATGCATGGTGAGCACCACGTGGTCACCGGGTTTGAGCGTGTCCTTCGTCCAGCCCTGGCGCCGCAATGCATTCGGGCTGCCACCCTCCACGCTGTACTCAACCACTTTGCCATCCGCGGACTGCACGTTCACCTGGATCCAGATGTGCGGGTTGGTCCACTGGAATTCCTTCACGATGCCGTCGAGCACCTGGTCCTTCTCGTTGTCGAACATCGAGAAGGAGTGGTGCGCGTGGGCGCTGATCGCGAGCAGCGCCAGCAGTGCCGCCGACGTGATGGACGTGCGTTTCACAAGCCTTTCCCTCATTCCTCGTGCAGCGAATGGACACACCTTTCCCCATCGACTAACTTCCCGTCAACTGCCAACGCCAGATCCGCAGTCCAGCGCGGATGAGACTTGTTCAGGGGGAGCGCATGCGAGCACCATCGTCCATCCATATTGGCGCCGGAGCCCTCTGCCTGCTGTTCATCGTGCAGGTCACGCCCGCGGCGGCACCCGGACCGCAGCGCCAGCAGCCGGTGCACACCGGCGAAGGCCTGCGCGACATCCGCGTGCCCGACAGCGTCCCGAACATCTCCGGTGTCTGGAACACGCCGGGCTACCAGCGCCGCACCAGCCCCGCGGACCGCTCCGAAACGCCATGGCTGCCCTGGACCAGGGCGGAGTTCGACCGCCGCGCGGAAGCGGAGAAGAACGGCAAGCCGCTGTTCGACCCCACCGCTGCCTGCCTGCCCAGTGGCATACCGCGGCTGATCATCGCGCCCTATCCGATCGAGATCATCCAGACGCCGGACATGACGGTGATCCTGCACGAGACGCACCACCTGTATCGCATCATCTACATGAACGCGCAGCACCCCGCGAAGGTGGAACCCACCTACATGGGGCACTCGGTGGGCCACTGGGAAGGCGACACGCTGGTGGTCGACACCGTCGGTCTCACGACGATGACGCAGATCGATGAAGCCGGCACGCAGCACTCGGATGCGCTGCACGTGGTGGAGCGTATCCGCAAGATCAACGCCAGCACGCTGGAAGACGTCTTCACCATCGACGATCCCAAGGCATTCTCGAAGCCCTGGGATGCACGCCGCACCTTCAACTACCGGCCGGACATCTCGCTGTTCGAATACGTCTGCGAGGAGAACAACCGCAATGCGCCTGATGCCTCGGGCGAGCTGAGGCGCCTGTGAGCGCGCGGGCCATGGGGAAGCTGCGGCCGCTGGTCTTCGCCGCACTCGCCACGCTGGCGGGCATCGCGTCCGCGGCCGATGCCGTGCCGCAGCTCTCGGGCACCTGGAAGCCGGCGCGCAGCTTCGATGCCGGCATACGCACCAGTGACGGCAAGGCGCCGCCGCTGACTGCGCAGGGTCGCGCCACCCAGGAGGCGCGCGCCGCCGCGCTGAAGAAGGGCAAGGACGAGGACCCGGTCACGCGCTGCCTGCGACCTGGCACACCGCGCATCCTGTTCCAGGGCACGCCCTTCCTGCTGTTGCAGACGCCGCACAAGGTGACCTTCGTGCACCAGTTCCAGCACGTGCTGCGCCATGTGCCGCTGGGCGAGCCACTGGCACCGGCCGAGGAACTCGAGCCCACCTGGGGTGGAATGGCCGCTGGTCGATTCGAGGGCGACACGCTAGTGGTGGAGACCACCAGCTTCCACGAGGTGCTGTGGATGGACCGCACCGGCCTGCCGCAGTCCGCCAATGCGCGCATCACCGAGCGGGTGCGGCTGGTCGATCGCAACACGCTCGAGGACGTGGTGACCGTCGATGATCCGGTGAACTACACGCAGCCCTGGAGCACGACGCTGCGCTTCCAGCGCGCCGACGGCACGCAGATGAAGGAAGACATCTGCGCGGAAAAGCTGCTGGACCCGGCCTTGAAGAAGAGCATCGCCGAGCGCAAGTGGCCTTGAGGGCGCCGCCAGGGGTGCGGCACAGACAGACAGCAGATATCGCTCATTCCAGCAGGGCCGGCAGAGCGGTGCTGAGCCAGGGCACGTAGGTCACCAGCAGCACGCCCGCCACCAGCACCGGCCAGATGGGCAGCACATCCCGGCACACCTGCAGCACCGGCTTGTCGAAGCGCGCCGAGGCATAGAACAGGTTCACGCCTACCAGCGGTGTCAGGTAGCCCAGTTCGAGATTCGCCAGGAAGATGACGCCCAGATGCAGCGGGTCGATGCCAAATGCCGTGCCGATGGGCAGCAGCAATGGTGGCAGCACCACGATGGCGGCCCAGATCTCCATCACGCAGCCGGCGACCAGCAACAGGACATTCAGCAGCAGCAGGAACAGCCACTTCGAATCGATGGCCTGCACCGCCCAATCGGCGACGCGATCCGGCCACTGCCCGTCAACGAAGAAGTTCGTGAGTGCGAGTGCAACGCCGAGGATGAGCAACACCCCGCCGACCAGCGCACCACACTCGGCCATGACGGCAACCAGCCGCGAGAACCGCCGGATGCCGCGATGTATGCAGCACTCGACCACGAGTGCATAGAGCGCAGTCAGTGCGGCGGCTTCGACCGGCGTCGCGAACCCGCCGAACAGGGCCAGGAACACCACGAGGGGGAGCGCGAGTTCCCACTTGGCAACTCGTATTGACTGCCACGCGCGACGCCGGTCGAAAGGCTTGAGGTCCACGGCTGCGCGCGAGTCGCGCCGCGCGCCCCAGATGGCCACCAGCGCGATCATCAACAGCGCCGGCAACGCGGCGCCCGCGAACATGCGGCCGATGGGAATCTGCGCCACGATCGCGTACAGGATCAGCGGCAGGCAGGGCGCGAGCAACGTGCCCAGCGAACCCGAAACGGTCACCAGGCCCACCGCATCGCCTTCGCGGTAGCGCGCCTTGACCAGCAGTGGCAACAACACGCCGCCGAGGGCCAGGATCGTCACACCGGAACCTCCCGTCAGCGCGGTGAAGAACGCTCCGACCACCACGCTGGCAATCGCTACGCCACCGCGAAAGTGCCCGAACAGGGCCTGGAACAGTTCCGTCAGCCGCGCCGGCGCATCGCCCGATGCCAGCGCGAAGCCCGCCAGCGTGAACAGCGGTATCGCCGGCAATGACGGGTTGATCACCATGCGGTAGTGATCCAGCGCCACCGCTGCGATGGGGATGTCGGCATGCCAGAACAGCAACAGCCCCGCCCCACCGAGCACCGCGAAGATCGGGGCACCGCACACCGCAACGATGGCGAGCGAGCCTCCGGCCAGCCAGACCAGGATGTCATCGCGGCCCGCGATCAACGCCAGCACACCCAGCGTGCCCAGCAACTTGGCCGCGGCGGCAAGCATCACCACCCGCCGCGGCGCACGCCACAGCAGTCGCAACGCGATGCCCGCAAAGCCCAGCGGCATCAGCGCCTGCGCCACCCATAGCGGAATCCCGAAGGCCAGCACGCCGCCGGCCGCGCGCTCGCTGTAGACGAAAATCGCGCTGGCAACAGCCAGCACGCCACTGATCACGGCCGCACCGAAATTGCCGGCTCCCTTGCAGATTCGCTGCAGGGCCGGGCTGCCGAACGACGCGAACTCGAACAGCGTGAGCAGCCTGCCTTCGCGCGCCGCCAGCATGGCGCCGAGCATGCACACCCACAACACCAGGTGCCGCGAGATCGCCGCACTGCCGGGAATGCCCGTGTGGAACGCCTTGCGCAGCAGCGCCTCACCCAGTGGCACGAGGACCAGCAGCGCCAGGGCTGCGGCGACCAGCGCATTCTCGCCCCGTAGCCACCAGCCCTGGTGTGGCACGGCCAGGGCCTGCGAATCACCAGACAGCACGTCGGTGGTCAAGCCCCGGCCCTGCGGGCGCGGAACCCGGCGACGGCCTGCTCCACGATGTCGAACATGTCCGCCGGAACCAGCTTGCCGCGAATCTGCGGGCGGATCTTCGCCACCAGCTCATCCCAGGCCCGGCGCGTCGTGGCGTCCAGCGCATGCACGACCAGCCCACGATTGCGCATGGCCTCGATCGCGTCCTGGTCGGCGCTTTCACGCGCCGCGCGCAGCATCGTCGTCACCTTCGCGGCGGTGTCGCGGATCGCCTGCTGCCCCGCCGGACTCAGTGCGTCCCACGCCTTGCTGGTCATCACCGCCGCACCGGTAACCGGGGCCCAGCGCATGTCCAGCATGTGCGAGGCAACCGAGTCGATCTGCATGGCGAGGGCCAGCGTGCCGATCGTCGGCACCGCATCGATCAGGCCGGTCTGCAGTCCGGGCATCACATCGGTGGATTCCAGTACCACCGGGTGGTAACCGAGCGCATTCATCAGGTCCACCTGCTCCGGTGCTCCGGCGCCCACCGCAATCTTCAGGCGCAGAAAGTCCGCCGGGCTCACCGCCGCTTTCCTGGAGAAGAAACGGACCCAGCCCGCCTCGCCCCAGTACAGCACCTTGAAACCGCGCGCGGCGATCCGCTTCTCGAGCTCCGGACACAGCTTCGCCGAAGCAGCGTCCAGCTCCTCCCAGGAGCCGAACGTCAGCGGCATGTACTGCAGCGCCGCTGCACCGGGCTCGATCTCGCTGAGGCCGGTCACGGTCACCATCGCGCCGTTGATCTGCCCGATGCGCATGCGCTTCACGACATCCACCTCGCCGCCCTGTGCGCCATCGGTGAACACGGTGAACGTGCCGCCACCTTCCGCCTTGCGCCAAGCCTCGCCTACCTGCAGTAGCGCCTTGTGATACAGCGAACCGCGCGGCGCGAGCGTGGCAAAGCGCAGCGGCGGCGGGGCGGCCTGGGCCAGCCTGGGTAATGCCAGGGCCGCAGGCAGCGCGCAGCACAGCCGGCGACGCAGGATATTGGTCATGGCGTTGCTCCCGGCTCTTCCGAGCCTTCGATGAACAGTTGATCGACCCGCGCCAGCAGCCAGCGCGCGCGCTTCTGCATCACGGCGTTCTCGAGACGCCAAGCGGGCGTGGCGTCGGCATCCACGGCCAGCGCCTGCTGCAGCTCGCGGATGAACCCGGCGCGATCCTGCGCGTGAACCCTTACACCTTCCGCATGCGCGACATAGGGGGAAGCCTTGCGGCCTTCCGACAACTGCAAGGCGCGCTCGAAGTGGCGCGTCGCACTTTGCTCGGGATTGCGCGCACCCGGCCGTGACATCTCATAGGTGACGAGGAAGCTGTCGAGCGCGCCGTGATCGTAGTCGGGGTCAAGGGCCGCCAGCCGCCCGACCAGCGCGTCGACGATGCGCAGGTCGCTGATGGCATCCGCGGAATCCTTGTCGACGGCGATCGCCGCGGCCCAGGCCGCCGCAGTCCAGTAGATGGCCGCGGCATCCCTGCCGTCGAGCCTGGCCACTGAATCCTGCGGCTGGTCAACCAGGGCCGCGGCGAATCCCTTGTGCCGCGACTCGAGCGCGCGCAGCCCGTAGTCGCGCGCGCGCCGATACAGCCCGCGTGCGCGATCGCGCTGCGCAAAGGCGCTTTCAATATCCGTGTCTTCGAGTCTGTCTGCGTCCTGTTGCACGTAGGCCCAGGCGTACTGCGTGAAGCCGCCGGCCGCGGCCGTGAGCAGACCCGTGTGCCGTGGCGCCTGCTCCAGGAGCATCTCCATGAGTTTCAGACTGAATGGTGCGGCGTCGCGGATCAGCTCCGGATCATCGTCCTTGCCATACCCTGAACCACCGGCAGACAAGGCGTCGGCGGCCTTGTTCACGGCCATGCGCTGCACCGTTGCGCAACCGCACAGGATGACTGCAGAGGTCAGTACCAGCAGTATTCGCGTTCTCATGACTCACAGGAGTCACCTTGCGCGCGATCGGGTACCTATTGACCCGATGTCTTGATGCCGATGTTCCAGTTCACGGAGAGCCCGACGGTGCGCGGGCGGAACGTGGTGGCATAGAAGAGCGTGCTCGTGTCGTTGCCCTTGTTGCGTCTGGACAGCACCGGGCGCGAATCCAGCACATTGCTCACGTAGAAGATCACTTTCACATCCTTGCGCGTGAAGATGGCCCTGGCGTCGAGCAGGTTGTTGACTGGGTCGGGCTGCAGATTGCCGGGATATGCGGCTTCCGGATCTTCCATGTAGAACGGGCCGCGATTGCGGCTGCGGAACGTGTCGGTGAGCCGCAATGTCAGCACGGTGGCGGCCGGGAGATTGAAATCCTTCTCCAGCGAGGCCTTGATGCTCCACGGCGCGATCACCTGGGGCGGCGTGCCGAGCGCATCGCCCTTTCTCACCAGCACCGCGTTGTCCGGATCCTGTACACCACCCGTGTCGGTCACGCGCCCCAGGTAATCATTGCGGATCGTCTCGCGGTAACGCGCATCCACATAGGCCGCGTCCAGTGTCGCCTTGAATGCACCATTGAACGGTTCGGCCCGTGCACTGATGCGGAAGCCACGACTGCGGGCCTTGCCCGGCAGGTGCATGAACAGGCAGGTGCGCCAGGCCTGCGGACCGTTGTCCCAGTCGAACTGGAACAACTCGAGATCCAGTTGCGTGCGGCGATTGCTCCAGGCCTGCCGCATGGCAATCTGGATGCTGTGCAACTTGTCGCTGGGGTATACCGTCGGCGGCTCCCTGCAGGTCGGCCGCGCCGCATCCACGTTGCCCGGCGCGTACCCGCTCGCGTAATACACGGAGAACTCCTGTTCGCGGCCATCAACCGCGCCGGTGGGCTCGTAAGTCATCCCCATCTGGGGCGCAAACACCGTGCTCGTCTGGTCCGGCAGGGGATCGTTCAGGCGCATCACGCCGATGGCGTGATCCGGGATGGAGCCGTCAGTCGGGGCAATGGCGTTGGCACGGACGCGCTGGGACTCGACGCGCGCGCCCGCACTGAGAGTGAGGCGCTGGTCGAGAAACCTGCGTCGCACCTGCGCGAACCCCGCGAGCTGGCGTTGCTGGATGGTGGTGGGAACGCGCCAGAAGAAATTGTCCGGCACGTCCTGCCCCAGGGACGCGAGATAGCCGTAGTACGCCTGGATCGTGAACGGAAGCGGGTCCGCAAACACGCGATCTGTCTCGCGCGAATGCAGGTCCGCGAAGAACGCCCCCAGCAGCCAGGACGTGGTCCGGTCATCGTCGGCGGGAGTGAGCTGGAACTGCTGCGTGAAGGATCGTTGCGCCAGGTTGACGCGGGTCGTCACCAGGCCGGCCGGGCTCGAGGGATATTCGCACTGCGGCGTCGACGTATCGAGGCAATGCCACCGCTTCGAAGTGGCGTCGTCGCTGGTCATTGCGCCGAACCGGTGGACGTAGCCCGTCATGCCTTCCAGCCGCAGCGAACCGAAGTGGAAGAATGAGCGCAGGGAAGCAAGCCGGAAACTGTCGGAAATCGGCTGCCTGATGATGCTCCCGTTCAGGAACTTTCCCGCCGCAGGGTCCGACAACGGCCCCCTGGCCGGGTCTTCCCAGAGCATGAATGACGGCGAATCGTGCCCGATGGTGGCCTGGTAAACGAAGGAAGGCAGCAGTGTTACCGCGCGGTTCGGACGGTACAGCAGCGCCAGTCGCGCGCTCTCCATCGTCAGTTCATTGGAGTCGGACTCCACCACCGGATGGCCCGGCGCAAAGGGATCCACGCGATCCACATATCCGCCCTCGGTGCGATACCAGCCACTGACCCGGAACCCCAGCTTGCCATCCTTGATGGGCCCACCCCAGGCAGCTCCCACCTCACGCGTGGGGTCGCCGCCCCGGGTCACTGCCCATTCACTGCGCAGCTGCCCGGTGTAGGCATTCAGACTGGGCAGCGCCGGCAGGTATTCGATGGCGCCACTCTGCGCATTGGCGCCGAGCAGCACCGGCTGCGGACCAAAGCGCATCTTGAAATCGATGTCGAAGTTGTAGGGAATGGCGCGCGCGAAACTGTTGCTGGTTGCGGCCGGCAGTGGAACGCCGTCCCACCAGATGCCGCTCGTATTGCCGTGCCGGTCGATCACGCCATTGATGGCGAAGATCGTGTAGATGTTGCCGCCCACACTGGACAGCTGCCCGAAATCAAGCCCGGGTATGTCGCGCGCGAGCCGGTCGATGTCGGGAACGCCGCGATCGGCAAGATCTTTCGAGTCACGGATGATCGTGAAGGAGTCACGGTCTTCCGCTGGATCCACGCTGGGGTCGCCGATGAGACTCCTTTGCGCCGCTATCCTGATTTCGTCCAGCTCCACTGCCTGCGGCTGCGCACACTCGGGGGCCACTTCACCACGAACAATGCGTTTCGCACGACCACCACCGGCATCGACTGTCGTGAGCCCCGTACCTTCCAGCAATCTGCACAAGGCCTCGTCCACAGGCGTGCCGGCGACAACTCTTCGGGACCTGGCGCCGTCGACGAAACCAGGCGTCCAGTCCACATCGTCGCGACCCGTCTGGCTGAAGTAGTTCGCCAGCGCCGAGGCCATCGGTTGCGCCTGGATGGTTTCCTTGAGTACCGGGACCGCTTCCGCCGCACCCAGCCCCAGCGGCACGCAACACAGAGCCAGGATGCCCGCCGTTGCGACATGACGCGCCATGCGTTCAGGGTCTCGTCAGAACGATCCGGTCCGGTTCGTCTCGTCGCTGCGCACCCAGCTGGCTGCCCAGGAATTCGAGGAATCCCTCCACATCGCGGGTGGCAAAGGTGTAGTGGATGGGTTGTTTCGCCAGGGTCCCGGACTGGATCTCGATCCGCCTGGGCGAATAGCGACTGACCTCCGCCGCCGCGTCCGCCACCGACTCGCCTTCGAAGCGGATCGAGCCACGCGTCGTCCAGCTCATGGCCTGCCCCGCGTCGACCTTGACAGGATTGCCCAGCGGCGCTCCGGGCACGACGTCGAGCTGCTCGCCCGCAACGACCCTCCCGGTCCCCGAAAAACCCTTGACGCTCACTTCCACCTCTCCATCGAGCACCGTGATGCGGGTAACGTCAGGCATCAGGTAGACACTGAATCTGGTGCCCACATCCTTCAGACGAACATCGCGGGCATCGACCATGAAAGGCGCCCGTTCCGGATCGTGGCGGATGCTGTAATCGACCCTGCCATACAGTTGCTCGACCAGCCGATTCGCCTCTTCATAATTGGAATAGTCGACCGCACTCAGCGTATCGAGCCGCAGCACTGTGTGCGCATCGAGCTGCAACTGTTTGCCCAACTCCCCGCGCCCGGAAGCAACAGTCAGGGTACGCGCCCGCGGCGCCACCTGATCCTGCAACTTCGGCCACAGGATGAGCATGCCCACGGCGACAAACGCAAACGCCGCAGCCATGGCCCAGGGCGGGTTGTGGCGGAGGACCCCGGCGCGCGCGCGCCGCCCCGCGGCAATCGGGATCACCGTGTCTTCGTCCCTGCCGGGTGTGCGCAGTGCCTCCACCAGCTCGTCCGCGGCTGGCGCAGAGCCCATCGCCAGCGGCAGGTCGCGACCCAGGCGTTCCATCGCGTGGTATTCGGCCAGATGCGCGGGTGAAGTCGCCAGCCAGCGGGCGAACTCGCGCATGCGCCCGGGATCGAGCCCCTGCCTGCGGGCCAGGAACCACTCGGCTGCCTGCTCGCGGATAACCGACCCGTGCTCTGGATTCACAGCAGTTTCCATGTCATTCATCCACCCGTTGCATGCGATCGCGCAGCAGCTTCATGCCCCTCTTCAGGTGCTTGTGGACCATGTGCACCGACACTCCGCTGCGCTCCGCCACCTCTTCATAACTCAATTCGTGAAACCATTTCAGCTCCATCACCGCGCGACATTTCGGCGGCAATGCGGCGTAATGCTCGCGCAATGCGGCAAGGTGCATGTCCCGATCCACGTCCTCATCACACTCAGGGTCGGAAGCCACCAGGGACTCGAACACCGGATCCTCCATGTCAACCGGTACCGATCTGCCGCTGCGCTCGAGAAATCTGCACAGCACACTCTTCGCGACGGCCCACAGATAGCCCCTGTCGTTGTCGATGACCCGATCCGCGGGAATCCCGATCAGCCGCAGATACACCTCGTGAGCCAGATCGCCGGCTTCCTCGCGCTGATTGATGCGCGCACCGAAGTACTTGAGCAGCCGCTCATACTCCCCGAGGAACAGCTCGACGAAGCCAGTGTTCTGAGCCTGTGGAAACTCGGTGCCGTCCATGACTGCTGACATGACTAGTGGATAGCCCAAGGCAGTCTAATCATGGCCACAGCATGGCAACAGAACATTCCTTCTGCCTGCCCCAGCAGCCTCATGCGGGCCCACACCCTGCCTGCCACGCACCCTCCATTCATTTGTCGGGAGATTCTGCGTACCAGGAGCCGGCAGCCGGACATTCGGGTACCTCGCCCCCACACCCCACCGCAGCCTTGTCGACCCCTCCGGGGCGTGCAAGTCTTGGCCACGTTTCCAAGCTTTCGCCTCCTGGCCGCGTCCCAGGGTCAACGGCCAAACAAGAAGCACCCATGGACAACCAACAACTGACCGGCCTGATACGGCGAGCGCAGGGGGGACATTCAGCCTCGTTCGCCGAACTGGTGGATCTGCACTACGACACGATCCACCGCTTTGCCTGGAAATGGTGCGGCCACCGCACGGATGCCGAGGACATTGCCCAGCAGGCCTGCATCAAGCTGGCGCAGAACCTCGGGCAGTACCGCTTCCAGGCGGCCTTCACCAGCTGGCTCTACCGGCTGGTGGTCAACTGCGCGCAGGACTGGCAGCGCGCGCAGCGACGACACGCGCACGCGGAACTGCCAGAGGACGAACCCGCCATCGACTCCAGGCAGGCCGAAGATGCCGTGCATCTGGAGCAGCTGCTCGAGCAACTGGATCACCTGGGCGCAGGGATGCGCGAGACCGCCTTGCTGGTCCATGCCGAAGGGCTGAGCCATGCAGAGGCTGGCGAGATCCTCGGAGTCTCCGAATCCACCATTTCCTGGCGCATCCACACCATGCGCAAACACATGAACAGGCGCGAACCCATCGCGAACAGCATATGAACAACCAGGCTTTTGAACGACAGTTGCAGCAGATCGATCCGCCGGCACCGAACCCCGAGGCGCGACTGCGCGCGCGGCGCGCAGCGGTCGAGGAATTCGAACGGCTGCATCAGCAGACCGGGCGCAAGACCACGCACCGCGGATGGCAGATGCCGAAGCTGTGGCTGGGCGGCTTCGCCACGGCGTGCCTGGCCATCGTCGGCGTATCGCTCTACTGGATGACGCCGGAGTCCGAGCGCGCCATTGCTCCCACTCAGGCCGTGCCTGCGGGACCGCAGCCGTCGAACGAGATGACCGTTCAGCAGACGCCTGAAACGGCGACGGCGGCTGCACCGGCTGCGGTTCCCGCCCAAGTGGCACCGCCGGCTGGCCGAGCGCCCGCGGGCGCGGTGCCTGCACTGGCCAAGTCCAGTGAGCCAGCCTCGACGGTAAAGCAGGAACTGGCGACGCCCGCTGCCGAATCGGAAGTGTCGCGCACGCCCGGCCCGGTCGATGTCCGCCGCGTGGCGTCGACGTCAAACCGGGCTGACGTCGTCGACCTGAACATCATTCCTTCGAACCTGCTCGATCGCATGGATGTGGTGACGGGTAGCGCCCAGGCGACTTATCCCGCGCCTCCTGCGCCTCCTGCGCCACCTCGAGGTGGCGATGGCGCGCTGCTGGCCGAAGTGCAGGTATCCGGCACGCGCATGCAGGCGCCCAATGTCACCTCGGCCAATCCGGTCACTTCGATCACGGCCGAGGAGATGAAGCGCCTGGGCATCGTCAATGTCGCGGACGCACTCACCCGGCTGGTCCCGCAGAACACCTCCACGTACCAGCCCACGCTGGTCGGTGGCGGCGGCGACCGGTTCGCGCAGTTCGCGGTCAATCCCGTGAAGCGCACCGTCGATGAACCGGAGTCCACCTTCTCGATCGATGTGGATACGTCGTCGTACAGCTATGTGCGGCGCCAGCTCAACTCCGGTGTGTTGCCATCGGCAAGCGCGGTACGCACCGAGGAGATGATCAACTACTTCAACTATGACTGGCCCGGCGCCGACTCGGTGAGCCAGCCCTTCAAGCCAACCGTGACGGTCAGTGATTCACCCTGGGGCGCGGGCAAGAAGCTGGTGCACATCGGCATCAAGGGCTACGACGTGCCGGCCACACAGCGCCCCGATGTGAACCTGGTGCTGCTGCTGGATGTCAGCGGTTCGATGAACTCGCCCGACAAGCTGCCGCTGGCGCAGAGCTCGATGGCGATGCTGCTCGACAGCCTCAAGCCCACCGACACGGTCGGCATCGCGGTGTATGCCGGCGCGGCTGGCGAAGTGCTGCCGCCGACCCCGGTGAGCCAGAAGCAAACCATTCTGCAGGCGCTGTATGCACTGCGGCCCGGTGGCTCGACGGCGGGCGCAGCCGGCGTGCGGCTGGCCTACGAGATGGCCTCGCGCAGTTTCCGCAAGGAAGGCGTGAACCGCATCGTGCTGGCCACCGATGGTGACTTCAATGTCGGCATCAATGATGTGAACGAACTCAAGCGCTTTGTCGAGCAGCAGCGCCAGCGCGGCATCTTTCTGTCGGTGCTGGGCTTCGGCCAGGGCAATTACCGCGACGACATCGCGCAGGCGCTGGCGCAGAACGGCAATGGCGTGGCGGCGTATATCGATTCGACCAACGAGGCGCGCAAGGTGCTGGTGGAACAGGCCGGCTCGCAGCTGTTCACCATCGCCAGGGACGTGAAGATCCAGGTCGAGTTCAACCCCGAGACCGTGGCCGAATACCGTCTCGTGGGCTACGAGACCCGCGCGCTGAACCGCGAAGACTTCAACAACGACAAGGTCGATGCCGGTGATGTGGGCGCGGGCCACACGGTGACGGCGATCTACGAGATTACGCCGGTGGATTCGCCCGCACGGCTCTTCGAGGAGCGTCGTTATGGACCGCGCGATGCAGCGCCCGCGCCGCGCGGAAATGGGGAGGAATACGGCTTCCTGAAGATCCGCTACAAGCTGCCGGACCAGGAGCAGTCGCGTTTGATCCAGGAACCCATCACCGTGAAGACCGGCGTGCCGCGCGCGTTGCGCCAGGATGTGGCCTTCTCAACCGCGGTGGCCGGCTTCGCACAGCTGCTGCAGGGCGGCCAGTTCACCGGAACACTGAGCTATGACGAGGTGTTCCGCCAGGCCCAGGGCGCGCAGGGCGAGGATCCGCGTGGCTACCGCGCGGAGTTCCTGCAACTGGTGCGCAGGGCGCAGGGTATGGTCGGTCGCTAGAGCGCGGGGGAAGCCCGCGATATCGGGCTCCCCATGCACAGCGCGCAGCGGCGATCCACTTCAGGGCCAGCATGGCTGGTGGCGGTTCTGGCAGCACTGCTGTGCGCCCCCGCCACCGCCGACCAGATCGTGGACTGCGACCATGCTTTCGATTCTTCCATCCGTCCGCACCTTTGCATTTCGCAACACCACGATGGGCATCGACCGGCCCGAGACCAGCAACCCCATCGTGCTGCAGAAGATCACCGACACGCTGCGGGCAGATTGCTCTGGCACGGTATCTGGCGGGATCAGGAACAAAGTGGTCCGACACTCTCCAGAAAGCTGTCCGACGACGTGCGCAAGCTGCTGCGCGAGTTTCCGCCGCGCCGCAAGCAGGGGCTGTTCGTCGACTAGCGCCGCGCCAGTTCCTGGCATGGCGCGAAGCTCTCCGCATCGGCCATCGGCCAGTAGGTCTCGAACAGGGAGTGCGGCCACGGGGCTGCTCCATCGATCGCGGCCAGCAATCCTCCCGGCCTGACAAACAGCACCGAATCCGCCAGCGGGCGCGCTTGCCCATCCTCGCCTCGCCGCACGATATGCGAGGCGGTGATCTGGTGTGGATGCTGGAGGCCGGCCGCCTGCACCAGCTCGCGCAACGCGTGCAGGGTATTGAGGTGGAACCGGGCCACGCGTTCGGCCTTGCCCTCGACCACCAGCGCGCGCTGGCGCCAGGGATCCTGCGTCGTGACTCCAGTCGGGCAGCGCCCGGTGTGGCAATGCTGCGCCTGTATGCACCCCAGCGCGAACATGAACGCGCGGGCGGCATTACACCAGTCCGCGCCGAGCGCCATCATGCGCGCGATATCGAAGCCGCTGACCACCTTGCCCGCCGCACCGATCCGGATGCGCTCGCGCAGATTCAACCCGACCAGCGTGTTGTGGACCAGCAGCAGCCCTTCCTGCAGCGGCGCGCCGACATGATCGGCAAATTCCACCGGCGCCGCGCCGGTGCCGCCCTCGGAGCCGTCCACGACGATGAAGTCCGGCGCGATGCCGGTCTTCAACATGGCCTTGCACAGCGCGAACCATTCCCACGGATGCCCCACGCAGAGCTTGAAGCCAACGGGCTTGCCGCCAGAGAGCTGCCGCAGCCTCTCGATGAACTGCATCATCTGCACCGGCGTGGAGAAGGCGCTGTGGGCAGCCGGCGAGATGCAGTCCATACCCATGGGCACACCGCGTGCGGCGGCTATCTCGGAGGTGACCTTGGCCGCAGGCAGCATGCCTCCATGCCCGGGCTTGGCGCCCTGCGAGAGTTTCAGTTCGATCATCCTGACCTGCGGCTCGCGCGCCTGCGCGGTGAAGCGATCCGGGTCGAAACTGCCGTCCGCGTGACGGCAGCCGAAATAGCCCGAAGCGACCTGCCACACGAGATCGCCGCCGTGCCTGCGATGATGCTCGCTGATCGAACCCTCGCCGGTGTCGTGCGCGAAGCCGCCACGCCGCGCGCCCAGATTCAGCGCGCGGATCGCATGCCCACCCAGCGCCCCGAAGCTCATGCCGGAGATGTTCAACACGCTGGCAGAGTACGGCTGCGCGCGCCCCGCGCCGATGGTTACCCGGAAATCCGGTGAACCGATGCGGGTCGGAGCCAGCGAATGGTTGATCCATTCGTACCCGTCGGCATGCGCATCGAGCTGGGTGCCGAAGGGACGCTGGTCGGGATCGCCCTTGGCACGTTGATACACGAGCGAACGCTGCAGGCGGGAGAACGGATGCGCCTCCACGTCGCTCTCGATGAAGTACTGCCGGATCTCGGGCCGCACGAACTCCAGCAGGAACCGCAGGTGTCCCACCAGAGGGTAGTTGCGCAGGATTGCATGCCGGGCCTGGACGCTGTCACGCAGGCCAACCAGAAACAGCGGCAGCGAGACGGCGAACACGATGACTGCAGCAGCCGCATGACCGGCCTGCGACCACCAGATGACACTGGCCGCGGCAGCCACACCTGTCACCAGCCACGTCACATAGCGAAGAGGAACGATGGCGCGAGCGGTTCGTGAACGGACGGACATGATTGTTCCTGCGATATACTTGGCCGCCGCATTATCCGCCCTTCGACACGATGCCTGTACCGCGCAAGCGGCCCAAGACCCGCACTCCCGGCCGTCCCCGATCGGAAGCCTCGCGTGAGGCCATCCTCAAGGCCGCCTACCAGATCCTGAATGAGAACGGCTTGGCCGGTTTCACGGTCGAGGGCGTCGCGGCGCGCGCTGGCGCGGGCAAGGCCACCATCTACCGCTGGTGGAAATCCAAGGGCACGCTGGCCATCGAAGCCTTTCTGGTGTCGCTCACGCCACGGCTGGAACAGCGCCGTGAAGGACCCTCAGCCATCGCCAATCTGCGTGCGCAGGTACACCATGCTGCCGGCATCTATCGCGGCCGCGCCGGACAGCTGCTGCGCGAACTGATTGCGCTCGGCCAGGAAGACAGCCAGACCAGCCGGCGGCTGCGCACGGATTTCGTCGAGCCGCGCCGGCTCGCGGCCATGCGCCTGCTGGAGCGGGCGGTCGCAAGCGGCGAGCTCCCGCCGGACACGGACATCGCCGTGCTTGCCGATGCCCTTTGGGGCCCGATCCTGCACCGTCTGCTGGTCAGCCACGCCCCGATTGACCGCGGCTTCATCGAGAAGCTGCTGGACCTGGTGCTCGGCGGCGCCACGCGCCGCTAGCGACTCAAGGCTTCCCGTATTCTTCCGCGAACGAGGGATCGCAGTCGTAGGCGTGAACGTGATCCCCGGCGGTACGGCGCCACGAGATGTAACGCACACCCGGTGTTTCGAGGACTTCCGGGTCCTCGTACAACTGGCTGGCGACCAGCGTCTTGCCGCCATCGGCCAGGCGGTAGCGCTCCGTGACCACGATGTTGTCGCTGTGTTCCAGGCCATTGTTGGTGATGGTGGCCGACTTCAGGTGCGTGGTCACGACCACCAGCTGGTCGCCCTCCCAGTGCGCGCGCGAATAGCCAACCTTCGTGTGTGGCGCGTCCGCCGGCCAGCCCGGCTTGTCCCCCATCACGAACACGCGCGCCATGTCCATGTACTCCAGGCGCATCACGATCAGATCGCGCCCCTGGTAGATCTCGATCGGGAACGGGCCCTGCACTGCATAGACGATGGAGGGAATCAGGCAGGCCGTGCTGATGGTCAGGCCGGCACGCGGGTTCCAGTCCTTCGCCCGCTGGAGCGCATCGGGCGTGAGCTTCAGGCCACCAAAGTCCATCGCGCCGAACTCTGCCGCGCCGGCATCGCGCATGAATACGGCGCCCTTGGGAACGAACTTCGCGAGTTCCGGATCAGGTTCGTTTCTGGATGCAGGCGACCAGAACCCCGACAGATCGGGGGGCTCGGCCAGCGCGGGCAGCATCACCAGCAACGCGGGCAGCAGCAGCACCATCCGGCATCTCATTTCTGTTCCTCGACGGCCTGGATGGCCACGCCACCCACGGGGGTGCCATCGGCGCGCTTCACGGAGCGCATGCGCAGGTAGTTCGTGCCATCGCGCGCGGGCCAGCCATCGATGGTGATCACGTCGCCGAACTTGAGGATGGTGCGGGTCCAGCCCCGTCTTTCCAGGATGGACGGCGAATTGGTCTCTGCCTTCCAGGTCTCTTCGGTGCCATCGCTCTTCTTGACGGTAATGCGAATCAGCCCGTGTGGATTGCGGAACTGGAACTCCTGCACCACGCCGGTGACGGTCACGGTGCGGTCCGAATCGAAGAACACCGCGAAGGAATGGTGTGCCATCACCGGCATGGCCAGGGTCAGCAGCAAAGCCGCGCACCAGCCGGGTGCTGCATTTCCCAACAATCTTGATCTCATGGGTGCCACCTCCTCGTGGCCTGGCCTATACTGCCACCGAGCGGGGGAATTCTTACATGGACATCCATCAATTCGGGGATTGGCTTGCCCAGACCGGGCCAAGCCAGGCAATTCAGGCGAGCACGTGGGCAATACCGACCATCCAGTCGGTGCATATTCTCGCGCTGGCGCTGACTTTCACTGCAGCGCTGCTGCTGTCGCTGCGCTTTGCGGGCTGGGGCCTCACTTCCGAGCCGCTGCCGCAGATGGCCGAGCGCAGCGTACGGCGCATCTGGTGGTTGCTGCTGGTGCTGCTGATCACCGGCGCGCTGCTGATCACCGCCGAACCGGGCCGCACCATCACCAACAAGATGTTCTACGCCAAGATGATCATGCTGGCGGTGGTGATCGCCCTGACCCTGTGGCTGGCTGCGGCGGCCAAACGCGGCGAGAGGGCCACCGGCCTGCAGCTGCTGGTCGCCGCCATTTCCGTAGTGCTGTGGATCGGCATCATCTTTGCCGGCCGCTTCATTGCCTATTACGAATCCTTCTGAGCGGGCGCGACCCATGCAACAGAGCTTTTTTGAATGGCTGCAGAACACACCGCTGGCGGTGTCCGTGGGCGAAACCTGGTTTCCCTGGGTCGAATCCTCACATGTGGTGTTCACCGCCGTCGTGGTTGGCAGCATCCTCGCCGTCGACGCCCGCCTGCTGAGCCTGGGCCTGAAGAACCTGCGGATCACGCAGATTTCCAGGCAGCTGCTGCCCGTCACCTGGATCGCATTCGCCGGCGCTGCAATGACCGGCTCGCTGCTGTTCATGGCCAATGCCACCGGCTACATCCACAACACGCCTTTCCTGGTGAAGATGTGTCTGCTGCTGGTGCTGGGCATCAACATGGCCTACTTCCACGTGGTCACGTATCGCAACGTGGAACAGTGGGATATCGGCAAACCATCGCCGGCCGCCCGCACGGCCGGGCTCATCTCAACCGTTGTCTGGATTGCCGTTATCGGT
Organism: uncultured Steroidobacteraceae bacterium; assembly: GCA_964456255.1. GTDB lineage: Bacteria > Pseudomonadota > Gammaproteobacteria > Steroidobacterales > Steroidobacteraceae > ZC4RG30. The sequence goes on from CAYWDZ010000007.1 coordinate 22,388, forward strand.
TTCGGTCGCTGGATCGGCTTTGTCTGAAGCTGGCGCCGGCTGCGCTGCGCCGGCTTCGGCTTTTGCCACCAGCACCGGAATGACATAGAGCGTCTCCGGCGCATCCGGGCCGGTCGACAGACGCACCGATAGTGCCGCCAGCCCGATGGCCTGCGGGGTGAGAGTCAGCTCGTGGCTGGCCCGGTAGGAGCGCGACGAACCCGAACCGGCTTCCTCCAGCATCAGATCCAGCCGGGCAGCGCCCGCAGCGATCGCGAGGCTCTCCGATTCAATGACGACGTGCAATTGCGGCAGGGGCGCCGAGGTGGACGCAATGAGCTGCAATCCGAAGGGCTTGCCCACCACGGGCCGGGAGTCGATCACGAACCGCAGCTGCGCCACAGCCGTGCCCTGGGACTCGAGCGCCGCGGCGACGGAATCATCGCCGCCCGCCGCCGGTCGGGAATCCGTCGCCGACGATGCCTGCCCGGCATCGTCCTCGCCCTTGCTGCCACATGCGGCCAGCATCAGCGCCAGGGTTGCGACCAGAAGATACTTCATGCGGGGTTCTTGTTCCCAGGCCTGCACGGCCCACTCAGACTCGCAATAGCGGGGGATCTTCCAACGCAACCAGCTGTTCACGCAACTCATCAATATGCCGCTCCCAGTGACGCGGTTCACCGAACCAGGGAAAAGCCCGCGGAAAGGCCGGGTCCGACCAGCGCTGGGCCACCCAGGCGGCGTAATTGAGCATGCGCGTGCCGCGCAGGGCCTCGATGAGCCGTGCCTGGGCTGAATCGAAATGTGCGAACTGCTCGTACCCCTCCAGCAGGTCTGTCCACTCACGCCGCATGCGATCGGGGCTGCCGGCGATGAACATCCACAAGTCCTGCACTGCCGGGCCGCCGAGGCTGTCGTCAAAGTCGACGAACAGCGGTCCGGTCTCGCGCCACAGGATGTTCCCGGGATGGCAGTCGCCATGCAGGCGCAGTGATGCCACCGGCCCCACGCTGTCATGGCACGCGCCGATGGCTGCGACCAGCTGCGCCGAGACATCCGCATACACATCATCGAGCGGCGCAGGGACCACACCCTGCGCCAGGATGAACGCGCGCGCCAGCGCGCCGTGCTGCCACGCCGCCACTGTGCCGCGATGACGGAAACTGCGCAGCGCCCCGATCGCGTGCAGCCGGCCCAGAGTCCTGCCCAGCAGCTGTCGATCTCCCGGCTGATCCAGATCCGGCGCGACACCGGCCATGCATTCAAAAAGGGCGAAGCGGAATCCGGCGTGCACGTGCAGGGTTTCACCGGCGACGACCAGTGGGGCAGACACCGGCAATTGCGCGGCGGCCAGTTCCCGCGCGAAGGCATGTTCCTCGCCGATCTGCGCATCGCTCCAGCGCGCAGCCCGGTAGAACTTGGCCACCAGTTGCAGCACCCCTGCCCCATCGGTACCCACCGGCGCAGCCTCGGCGAGCCCGATGCGATAAACGCGATTCTCGTAGCTGTTCAGCGCCAGCAGCCGCCCGTCCGTGACGAACCCCACGCTTTCCACGGCCGTCAAAACGACGTCCGGCGTAAGCCCGGCATAATAGGCGGGCAATTCGGGAGATGAGCGCGGTGACAGGGACAATTCTGGTGACAGGCGGCGCCGGCTACATCGGCAGCCACACGGTACAGCAGCTGACCAGCCGCGGCGAGTCGGTGCTCGTGCTCGACAATCTCTCCACCGGGTTCCGTCAGGCCGTGGAAGGTGTCCCGCTGATCGTCGGCGACGTGGGCGATACGCAGCTGGTGGGCCGGCTGCTGAAGGATCACGGTATCGGCACGGTCATCCACTTCGCTGCACACACCATCGTTCCGGAGTCGGTGGCCGACCCGCTCAAGTACTACGGCAACAACACCTGCCAGACCCGCGCGCTGCTGGCGGCCTGCGCCGCTCACGGCGTGCGCCACTTCGTGTTCTCCTCCACCGCCGCGGTCTACGGCAATGCCGCATCAGGCATCTGCGCAGAGGATTCTGCGCTGGCACCCATCAATCCCTACGGCACCTCCAAGCTCATGTCCGAATGGATGCTGCGGGATCTGGCGGCGGCCACCGACCTGCGCTACATCGCGCTGCGCTACTTCAATGTGGCCGGATCCGATCCATCCGGCCGCATCGGCCAATCCACGCGCAAGGCAACGCTGCTGATCAAGGTCGCCGCCGAAGCCAGCGTGGGCAAGCGCAAGTCCGTGAGTATCTTCGGCACCGACTACCCGACTCCCGACGGCACCGGCGTGCGCGATTACATCCACGTGGTCGACCTCGCCGATGCACACCTGAAGGCCGTTGACTACCTGCGCGATGGCGGCACGTCGCGGACACTGAACTGCGGCTACGGCCATGGCTTCAGCGTGCGCGAGGTACTGCAAAGCGTCGAGCGGGTCAGCGGCGCGCCGTTGCAGGTAGTCGAAGAGCCGCGCCGCGCGGGCGATCCGCCCACGCTCATCGCGCGCTGCGATGCCATCCGGGATGCGCTGGGCTGGCGGCCCGCGCTCGACGACCTGGACGGGATCGTCTCCAGCTCGCTGAACTGGGAACGCAAGCTGCTGCGGGAACCCTGGTAGGACCTTAAGATGGGGGCATGAAATTGCTGCGCCCCCGATCGCTCAGCGCACTTGTCCTGCTGGGACTCGCGATCATCACTCTGCCGCTGATTGCGGCGCTCGCGACTGCGGGCCTGGAAATGCGCAGGCTGACCGAGACCAGCGAACGCATCGTCGACGATGGCGTGGCGGCAGCCCGCCTCACCCAGGACCTGTTTGCACAGAACGCGGAACTTGACCGCCTGCTGAAGTACTACAGCGCACTGAAGGATCCGGACTACCGCGAGGTCTTTGCCCAACAGGACGCGCGGCTGCGCGAAGCCGAAGTGCAGTTGGCCCGCCAGTTGCGCCTCGCGGAAGCACGCACCGCGCTCCAGAAATTCTCGGACCTGCACGAGAAGATCAGCACCCGGGCGCTGGCGGCAGATCCGGTGGCGCCGGATTTCGAGGGCGCGCTGGCCGGGCCGATAGCAGACCTGACACCCCTGCGACAGATCCAGACCGATGTGTCCGATCTGACCAAGCAGCAGATTGATACCGACGTGGTCGCGCTGCGCGCACGCACGCAGCGCGTCCAGCAGTTGATGTTCTGGGGTTTTGCCCTGCTGATCCCGTTGACTGCCGCGCTGATCGTCCTGTTCTCGCTGCGCGTGGTACGGCCGCTGCGGCAGATCGACCGTGCCATCAGCGAACTGGGCAGCGGCGCGTTGCACCGCCAGATCCTGGTTCACGGGCCCATGGACATCCAGAAGCTGGGGCGACAGCTCGAATGGCTGCGCCTGCGCCTGCTGGAGCTGGCCCAGGAACGCAACCGCTTCCTGCGGCACATGTCGCATGAATTGAAGACGCCGCTGGCCAATATCCGCGAAGGCACCGAACTGCTGATGGACGGGGCCGTCGGCGAACTGGCCAGTGGCCAGCGCGAGGTCACGGGCATCCTGCGCGAGAATGGCCTCAGGCTGCAGCGCATGATCGAGAACCTGTTGTCCTACTCGGCCTGGCAGACCAGCAGCGTTGGACTGGAGATCAGCGAGTTTCGCCTGCGCCCGCTGGTCAAGCAGATCATCGAGAACCAGCAGCTCACGCTGCTGTCGCAGCGCGTGCGCCTGGATGTCAACATCGATGACCTGACCATTGCCGCGGATCGCGGCAAGATTCGCCTGATTCTCGAGAACCTGCTTTCCAATGCCATCAAGTACACGCCGCGCAGCGGCACCATCCACATGCGCGCCCGTGCGGATGGTGGGTTCCTGGTGCTGGAAGTCGCCGATAGCGGCCCGGGCATCCCTGCGGCCGAGCGCCAGCAGGTGTTTGACGCCTTCTACACCGGCAAGGCACCGTCCGGCCACATCAAGGGCACGGGCATTGGCCTGTCGGTGGTGATGGAATTCGTGAGCGCCCATGGTGGGCAGATCGAGATCGTCGACGGAGAATGGCCCGGCGCGCATTTCCGCATCCGCATGCCACTCAAGACCGTTGCCACAGGGAGCAACAGCCAGGAAGCCCATGCTGCCTAGGATCACCATGCTGCTGGTCTGCGTGGCACTGGCCGGTTGCGCCAGCAAGCCCGCCGCGCGCGCGCCGGCGGAGGCGGCCACGACGAGCAATGAGGCGATACAGGCCGCCTTGCTGTCGAGCTACATCGATGCCTTGCAGGTCGTCGTGCAGGGCAGCCCGGCCGAACAGGCCGAAGTGGTTGCCGAAGCACGTCGCAATTACGAACAGGCCCGGCAGGGGCCGGCCGTGCTGCGTTATGCCCTGCTGCTGGCAACACCCGGACACCCGGCCCAGGATCTGCAGCAGGCCCAGCGCCTGCTGCGTGACGCCCTCGCCCGCCCTGAACTGCTCGCATCGATCGAACGCGCGCTGGCCATCGTGGAATCCGCGCGCGTCGAGGAACAGCTGCAACTGACCACCGAAAATGCCCGCCTGGTGGCCGATGCCCAGCAGGAGCGCGAACGCCAGCGCACCGCCGCCACGCCCAGCGCAGCGCTCGCCAAGCGCCTGCAGGACGAGATCGCCGAATCGGCCCGGCTCCGCAAGGAACTGGACGAAGCCAAGGCCAAGCTGCAGGCCATCGCCAACATCGAACGCAACAATGCCGTTCAACCGCCCGCCCCGGAGGCTCGCAAACCTTGAATTCGCCAAACGCCCGCAAGGCACGCATCCTGGTCGTCGACGATGACCCGGGGCTGCTGCGTCTGCTGACCATCCGCCTGCGCGCGGAGAACTACGATGTCGAGTCCGCTGACGGCGCCGCCACCGCCCTGGCCTGCATCAGCCGCTTCCGTCCGGACCTGGTCATCACCGACCTGCGCATGGAGCCGGTCGATGGCATCGGCCTGCTGAAGGAACTGCAGAATCGCTGGCCTGGCCTGAAGGTGATCCTGCTCACCGCGCACGGCACGATTCCCGACGCCGTGCAGGCCACGCAAATGGGCGCCTTCGGCTTTCTCACCAAGCCCGTCGACAAGCAGGAGCTGCTCGAGCAGATCCAGCGGGCGCTCAAGGTTTCCGGCTTCACGGATTCCACCGAAGAGTGGCGCGCCGACATCATCACGCGCAGCGCCACGATGGAAGAGCGGTTGTCGCAGGCACACATGGTTGCAGGCACCGACGCGCGGGTGCTCATCCTGGGCGAGAGTGGTACCGGCAAGGAAATGCTGGCGCACGCCATTCACAAGGCCAGCCCGCGCCGCGCCAAGCCCTTTGTGGTCGTGCGCTGCGCCGGCATTCCCGAAGAGCAGCTGGACGCGGAACTCTTTGGTGCCGACGCCAGCACCGGCAAGGAACGCAAGGGGGCGTTCGCGGCCGCCGACGGCGGAACCCTGGTACTGGATCAGATCAACGAACTGACTCCGCGCCTGCAGCAGAAGCTGCTGCGCGCCTTGCAGGAGGAAGCGGTGCGCCCGCTCGGCGCAGACGGACCACGGCCCGTCAACACGCGCGTCATCGCCACCACCAGCAGCGACCTGCAGCAGGCAACCAGCGAGGGCCGGTTTCGCGAAGATCTCTATTACCGCATCAACGTGGTGCAGATCGAAATGCCACCGCTCGCGCGGCGGCGCGAGGATATTCCGCTGCTGATCTCGCACTTCGTGGCGAAGTGCGCGGCTGAGACCGGCCAGCGCAGCATCTTTCCGCCCGAGGCACTGGAGCTGCTCGCCACGGCCGACTGGCCCGGCAATGTGCGCCAGCTGGCCAATCTGGTGCGCCAGTCCGTGGCACTTGCGCAGACTCCGATCGTGCCCATCGAAGTGGTCCAGCAGGCACTGGGTGGCGCTCCCGGACGCCTGCCCTCGTTCGACGAGGCCCGCGACGAATTCACGCGCGGCTACCTGTCGCAGATCCTGCAGATCACTGGTGGCAACGTGAGTCAGGCAGCGCGTCTGGCCAAGCGCAACCGCACGGATTTCTACAAGCTGCTGGGTCGGCACCAGCTGGTGCCGGAAGACTTCAAGCAGCGCTGATCTTCGGCAGGCGCGCCAGCAACCACGTTACGGCCGCTGCCAGCAGCAGCAGCGGCAGCAAGGCCATCAGCGCTGGCGGCAGATCGAATGCCAGCGCCCCGCTCTCGACCATGCGCTGGCCGATGTACCACGCCAGGCCCAGCACCAGGCCCAGCGTCATGCGCGCGGCATTCTCCGCTCCGCGCAATCGCCCCAAAACCAGCGGCACCGCCAGCAGCATCGCCAGTGGCACCGCGATGAGACGCCCGATCGCGGCCCAGAACGCGAGGCGGTGACGCCGCGCATCCAGACCATTCCCGTTGAGGTAATCGATCGCCCGGGCCAGATCAGCCAGCGACATCTCATCGGGCTCGGTTGCCGCAACGCTGAAGAAATCCGCGCCGGCCGCAAGCGGCAGGCGCTGTGCAGCCTCGCTCCATGCGGTGGCTCCGCCGCCGTCAAGCCGCGTGCCCCTGACATCCTCGAGCTCCCAACCGCCATCCGGCCGGGCATGCGCGCCGGCCGCACTGGCAATGTTCGCGAGCGAGGCATCGCCCGAGAACTCGAACAGGACCAGGCCTCCACCGGCTGTGGCATCGGCACGCAGCACGCGCCCGCCTTCCCGCAGCCACACGCCCTGGGGCGTCAGGCTGATGGCGCCATCGCGTTCCACCGCACGGGTCTCGCGCGCGATGCGGGCCAGTGAAGGGGCCACGTGTTCGCCGATCAGCAGGACCATCGGCACCAGCAGGATTCCGGCGATGAATACGGCGGCGCCGATGCGGCCCACCGAAACGCCCGCCGCACGCATGACGGTGATCTCGTGGCCACGGACCAGCTGACCCAGCGACAGCAACGCGCCGAGCAGCGCAGCGATCGGCACGAACGGCGGCAGCGTTGCCGGCAGGACCAGCAGCACATGGCGCGCCGCCTGCAGATTGCCGTAGCGCCCCACCCCCACCCAACCTTGTTCGTTGACGTAGAGAAACACGGCCATGAGCACGGTCAACACGGCCGCAGCCAGCGCCGTCGCCGTCAGAACCCGCCCGATGATGTACCGATCCAGCAGCCGCATTCGGATAAACTACCGCATCACCTGTACGGCGCGAGCAACGCCGCGGAGACAAGGAAATCATGGTCCGTTTCGATACCCCCCAGCGACGCGCCACCCAGGTGGCAGCCGACTGCCTGGCCATCGGCCTGTTTGAAGATGACTCACTCTCCGGCTCCTCCCAGGCAGTGGACCGGGCCAGCCGCGGCGCCATCAAGCGCCTGAAGGCTTCGGGCGACCTGCCCGTGCGGGCCGGCGAAACCCAGATCATCGCGTCCCCGGATGGCATCCCGGCCAGGCGACTGGTGGTGGTGGGTCTGGGCAAGCGCCGCGCGTTCAACCAGCGCGGCTGGCGCAAGGCGGTCTCCGCGGCACTCGGGGCCGTGGTGAAGACCCACAGCGCGCATCTCGCGCTTGCCATCGACCAGCCCGATGGCGAAGCGATGAGTGGCTACTACCTGGGCCGCGCCGTGGCCGACCTCACCGGCACCGCGCTGTACCGGATCAACGATTTCAAGACCGGCAGCAAGCCGCCGAAGCCGCGCCTGCGCAAGGTCAGCGTGCCCGGCCTTGCCGCGCAGGAACGCAAGGACGCCGCGCGCGGCCTGGCCCAAGGCGCGGCCATTGCCACTGGTCAGAACCTGCTGCGCGACCTGGGCAATCTGCCCGGCAATGTCTGCACGCCGCGCTATCTGGCCGCGCAGGCGAAGGACCTGGCCAGGGCCCACAAGTCGATCAAGGTGAAGGTGCTCGACGAACCGCAGATCCGCCGGCTGAAGATGGGCTGCCTGCTGTCGGTCGCAAAGGGCAGCGCTGAACCGCCGCGCTTCATCGTGCTCGAATACAAAGGTGGCGCGAAATCCGCGGCGCCCGTGGTGCTGGTCGGCAAGGGCGTCACCTTCGACACCGGCGGCATCTCGCTGAAAGAACCGGCCGCCATGGACGAGATGAAGTACGACATGTGCGGTGCGGGCAGCGTGCTGGGCACCTTCCTGACCATCGCGCAGTTGAAGCTCAGGCTCAATGTCGTGGGCCTGATCGCCGCCGTGGAGAACATGCCCAGCGGCCGCGCCACCAAGCCCGGCGACATCGCGACCAGTGCCGCGGGCAAGACGGTGGAGATCCTGAACACCGACGCCGAAGGCCGGCTGATCCTGTGCGACGCGCTGCATTACGCGCGCCGTTACGAGCCGG